>JABBOA010000041.1 GCA_019352075.1 Acidobacteriota bacterium
GACAATTCTCGCATCGGGCGTCAGGTCAGTGGTGGATTCTGACCCACGCACCTAGGGACGAACCCCTGGACCATGTTCCCTCACCCCGAGAACCGCGATCCTTGTTGATTCGAAGTGGGTCGAGGTCAGGTACCACCACTACCCCCACTTCGTGCCGTCATTCGCTCGGAGATGTTCGCAATCGAAGAGGGAACCGGCCCGGCGGCCAAGTGTTCGCCCCGCCACGGGGCTCACGTCGTGACGTTCGCCGCGTCCCTGGCGGACGGGTGTGGGAGTGACTCAGGGACGTCCAAACGGGCCACGCCGATGCGAAAGTCGTTGACTCCGTAGTAGACGTCGTAGCGGTGCGGCAGTCCAATGTCGCTACGTCGGTCGATCCCGGTCGGAAAGACGACGTTGGAGGGAGTGGCGCGGCGTTCGTCGGAGGGTTCAGGGACCAGGAGCGGCTCACGGGATCGGTAGAGCAGTTCCTGGGGGTACTCGGCCGAGAGCACCATCACGCCAGCGCTGTAGATCAGGCGATGCCCTGGGCGGTCAACTTCGACCGCGTCACTGACTCCGTGATAGACAATCAGCCATCCGTGACGCGTCATGATCGGAGGTGTGCCATTGCCGATCTTGAGTAGTTCCCACGGCGACACCGGAGCGGCGAGACGATGGTGTGACGTGAAGTGGCGCAATTGACGCGGGTTGGTCCCCGACAACTCCATCGGTGTGTATGAGATCCAGATGCTCTCTCGATGCAGGTCCACATCGCGGTCGCCGTCCATCTCCACCAGTTCGTCGGGCGCTGTTCCCGGGAAGAACGGTCGGTGCAGGATCGCGAGCTCCTGTCGACCCGACGGATTGGGCACCGCCACGGGAAAGCTGGTCGCGTCCTTGTTGTCCACGCCGTCGAATTCGATGCCATCGTAGGGCACGAACGACGCCAAACCCAAACGATGCCACGTGAACAGGTCCTTCGAGACAGCGAGGGCGATCCGGGGTCCCACGGGAGAGAACGCGGTGTAGGTCATCACGTATCGCTTCAGCGGCTCGACGTACGTGACCCGGGGATCCTCGCACCCCCCTTCACCGTTGGGGCGCAGTTCGTAGGGCATCTCGGGCTCAAGGGCGATTCCCAGGCGCTCGACGCCGCGCGGTTCGCCGTCACGGTCGAAGAGCACACGAAGGATGCCGATGCGCGAATAGTTCCCCTTGGCCACCATCCGGGGAAAGAGGTACAACTCGCCGTCGGGGCCGCGCACCGCGGCCGGATTGAGGAGCCCTTCGACTTCGTGGGGGTTGTCCAGGTCGGGCTCGATGACCAGGCTCAGTGGACGCATCTTAAAGGGGCTCACGACGTCGTGCCCGCCGAGAGCACCTGGTTCGCGCCATCGCCGAGACAGGCGATCACGGTCTGGATGACGTGTGCGGTCTCGTTCGGGTCGCGCACCTGTATCGAGTCCACGCCAATCTCTTGAACTGGGTAGTCGTTCCCGCCCTCGAAGAGGGCATCACCAACGAAGAGCATTTCGGCCAAGGTGAGGTCCAACCGCTCTTCGAGCTTGTGTATGCCGTACGCCTTGTCAACGCCGCGTTGGGTCACGTCAATCGAGGTCGTCCCACCCATGTTGATGGCGAAGGTCGGAAGGAGCGGCTCGAGGATCGCGGTGATCTTCCTTCTCTTCGCGAAGTCGCGGTCCCAGTCCTGCTTCGCGCTCAGTGGAGCCTCCTGGCCGAGCACCGACAGCGTAATCTGGCTTCCACGGTCTTCGATAGCGTCACCCCACACCTGGTCGACTTCGGTGCCAGACTCAACCAGCGCGCGCTCGAGGCTCGCGATGATCCTCCGGCGTTGGGCAGCACTCAATTCCTCGGAGTAGACCTTCACCCAATCTCCGTCGTAGCGGAAGAACTGCGTGCCGCACGTCGGAAGCAGAAAGAGGCCCGCGAATCGCTGTTGACTGGGCAACGACGCCAGCAACTGGCCCTCGAACTGCGCCCAACTGCCCCCGGAGATGACGGCCACCTTCAAGACCCCCAGAAGTTCGTGGAGTAAACACGCCATCTGGGAGGAGATCGAGGACTTACTCTCGGCGAGAGTCCCATCAAGATCAAAGACAACGAGTTTCTTCATCGGCTCTCAGTCCGCGCCGACGAGGAGGGCACTGCCCCCGTCCACGAGTGTCACGCCATCCCTCCAAGTACCCCATGCAGGAGTTACCTTGGCGGCAGCATGCGACGGATACCCGATGATGCCCAAGCATGTGGGGCCGTGCCAGCGGCCTACTGCCCCCGGACTCACGAAGGACTCGCTCGAGATTCGCCTCGCCAAAGTGCACACCGAGGCAGACCTCCATGAGCTCGGCCAGCGCGACCGCGTGATTCTCGCCACGCGGCAACTGACCTACACCGACGTCCGGGCTTCGGCCCGACGCCGATTGGTGAAGCGCCCTCGTCCGCGTTCACCCTCACTGTGCCACTGAGGGTGAACGAGTGCGTGGAATTCCCGGTTGGGGTGCGATGGCCACGACGCCAGCACGCCAGAACCACGACATATTCGACCTCCGTTTTGAAACTTGACACTTTGTCATGAGCAACGCGACCTCCGCGTGGACGCTCAATATGCCCACACCCCTCGTGGTTGGTCGAACTCATCACACCATCCTTCAAGCCGACCTGCGACTGTCCGGTCGAATCCTCGAACGTCCTTCAACATGCAGTGGCACCTGTCCTCACCCTATGGAGTGAATGCAGAGGTCGTAGCGGCCGCGGAAATATCGTGAAGCGACTGACCGGCGTTCTCCCGATTTGCCAGCGGTGACCCGGTGGAGCGACTCACCGGCGGTTGCCTAGCAGTGCAGAGGTGTGGTGACGATGAGTCCTGGCCTTGAGGTCGGAGATGTCCAAGGAGCTCGACGATGATTTCTAAGACTTCGGTAATTGGGCCACCGCGATAGTACGATTGACCTAAAGACGCCCGGACTTCGCCTCTTCCTCAAACGCCAATTGTCGGTATTGAAAGAAAGGTATGCGACGTGGGAAAATTGGACGGCGCAGCGAAGTCCGTCGGGCAGTGCTCGATGCCCAGTCACCTCCGATTCTTCGAAGAAGGCCGCCATTGCCTCTGCGGCGTAAGGCCGTCAGCGGAGCCATCGACGCACGACATCGCCCAGCGTGCCCGGCCCACCTCCTTCACTCCTGTCGGCGACGTCCCCTTGACACGTCACGACGAGGGGACCACGACAAGGGCGACACCCGAACTGCTACACGAAGCGCGACTCACGTGAACGACAGTTCGTCGATCGCCGCGGACGCCCTCGTCATCTTTGGCATCACGGGGGATCTCGCCAGGAAGATGACGTTCCGAGCGCTGTACCAACTGGAGTTGGCCGGCGAATTGAATTTTCCGATCATTGGCGTGGCCGTCGATGACTGGTCCGTCGATCACCTACGTTCTTCAGTACTCAAGGCCTTGGAGTCGAGTGGCGAGCCGGTGAAGAGAAAGGTATTCGACCGACTCGCCCAGCGCTTCCGGTACGTACGGGGTGACTTCACTCATCGCGCGACGTACGAGGCGCTGGCCGCGGAGCTGGCGAAGAGTTCACACCCGCTGTACTACTTGGCGATACCACCGGGACTGTTCGCACCGGTGGTCACGTCGCTCGGCGCTGCCGATCTCCTTGGCGACGCTCGGGTGATGATCGAAAAGCCCTTTGGTCACGACCTCGCGTCGGCGCGGGCCCTTAACAGTGAGCTCCACGAGGTGCTCAACGAAGATCAGCTCTTCCGCGTCGATCACTTCTTGGGCAAGCAACCGGTGACAGATATCTCGTACCTTCGTTTCGCCAACACGCTCCTCGAACCAGTCTGGAACCGCGAGCACGTCGCCGGTGTCTACGTGACGTTGGCCGAGAACTTCGGTGTCGATGATCGCGGCGCGTTTTACGATCCCGTCGGCGCGTTGCGTGACGTGGTCCAGAACCACCTCTTACAGGTCGTGGCACTCATCGCCATGGAGGCACCCGCCGCTCCCGGACACGCGGCGCTGTGGGACAAGAAGGTCGAGGTGTTCCGGGCGATGGCCGACGTCGACCCGACTGCGTGTGTGCGCGGTCAGTACGACGGATACCTCGATGTGCCCGCCGTCAAGGAGGGCTCAACGACGGAGACCTACGTGGCCCTGCGCCTCGCCATTGAGAATTGGCGATGGGCCGGTGTGCCGTTCTTCATCCGGTCGGGCAAGGAGTTGGCCGCGGAGGCCACCGAGGTGAGAGTGGTCTTCAAGCGGCCGCCTCGATTGGCGTTTCTGCATGCTCCCCCACACGCCGGTGCGAACCAGGTGATCATCCGCGTCGATCCCGATCCCGGCGTGCGAATGACTCTGCTGTCCAAGGGTCCCGACGGTCGGGCCTCGAGGGACGTGCACTTGGACCTTTCCTTCGTCCACGAGTTAGGCAAGCCCCCCGGGGCCTACGAGCGCCTCTTTCACGACGCGATTCTTGGCCACCAGTCGCGTTTCACCCGAGAGGACGTGGTCGAAGAGACGTGGCGGGTGCTCCAGCCGCTGATCGACCAACCGCCCGCCATCGTGAAGTACCCACGCGGGTCGTGGGGGCCGGACAGCGCCAACGACCTTCTGCGGGGTCACACGCCGTGGCAGTCACCGTGGCTCGCGACGTCGCAGTCCAGTGATTCATGACCAGGTACGCATCGCAGGTTCAAAGGAGATGGGGATAGTGACCACGAAGAAACCAATGCAACTCGGCGTCGTCGGGCTAGGAAGAATGGGGTCGAATATCAGTCGACGACTGATGCGTGACGGGCACACGTGCGTCGTCTTCGACGTGAACGCCAAGCCCGTCAAGGAACTCGCGAGAGAAGGCGCTACGGGATCGGACTCGCTGGCCGAACTCGTCGGCATGCTCACCGCACCGCGCGCCGTGTGGGTCATGGTGCCCTCGGGCGACATCACCGGCGAGACCATTGACGAACTCGCGAGCCACATGGAGCGAGGAGACATCATCATCGACGGCGGGAACTCGTACTACCGAGACGATATGACCCGTTCCGCGACGCTGTTCGCCCAAGGCATCCATCTCCTTGACTGTGGAACCAGTGGCGGCGTGTGGGGCGTCGAGAGGGGCTACTGTCTCATGATTGGCGGTGAGAGCGAAGTGGTCAAACACCTCGAGCCGATCTTCTTGAGCATTGCGCCCGGTATGGACTCCGCGCCGCGAACGCCCGGACGCACCGGCCGGTCCACCACGGAAGAGCACGGGTACCTGCACTGCGGACCCAACGGCGCAGGCCACTTCGTGAAGATGGTCCACAACGGGATCGAGTACGGGATGATGGCGGCCTTCGCCGAGGGCCTCAACGTCTTGCATAACGCCAACGCCGGTCAGCGCCATGACGACGCGGACGCCGAGACCGCCCCGATGGAGCAGCCCGAGTTCTACCAGTTCGATATCGACACGACGGCGGTGGCCGAGGTGTGGCGTCGTGGCAGCGTGATCGAGTCGTGGCTGTTGGACTTGACCGCCGCCGCCCTCTTCGACGCACCGGACTTGGCGGAGTACGCGGGGCGGGTCTCGGACTCGGGTGAAGGTCGGTGGACCTCGATCGCCGCGATCGACGAGGGGGTGCCCGTTCCGGTACTCACCACCGCGCTGTACTCACGCTTCGCCTCTCGGGGCCTCGACGACTTCGCCGACAAGGTGCTGTCGGCCATGCGCAAAGGCTTCGGTGGCCACGACGAGAAGAAGGCCTGAGATGCCCCCCACGACGAGGTCCACGAAGTTCTCGAAGACGGCCCAGCCGCTCGTCGTACTGTTCGACGTCGACGAGACGCTCGTGCACACCGGTGGGTCGGGGGCGCGCAGCTGGAAGTCCGCCTTCGACACGCTCTACGGCATCCCCGCCGATATCGGCCAGCACAGTTCCGCGGGTGAGACCGACCCGCAAGTGGCCCGCGCGACCTTCAACGCCGAGCTGGGGCGCGACCCGAGCGACGACGAACTCAGCCGACTCTACGCCCAGTACCTCTTGCACCTGGCCGACGACATCGAGAGTTCTGAGGGCTACCGGGTGCTCCCCGGAGCCCAGGACACACTGATCCGTCTGAGAGAGGCCGGCGTCATACTCGGGCTCGTCTCAGGGGCCATGGAAGGCGCGGCGCGCACCAAGCTCGTCCCCGCCAACCTGAACCGGTTCTTCGTCTTTGGCGGCTACGGATCGGACTCACCCGATCGCACCGAGCTCACCGGTCTGGCCATTGAGAAGGCCGCCCGACTACAGAACCGGCTGGGATCGTCCCAGGTCTACGTGGTGGGCGATACCCCCCACGACATGATGGCGACCAACGCGTCGGGCGCCGTGTCGATCGGGGTGGCGAGCGGCCACTACTCGGTCGCTGAGCTCAAGGCCGCTGGCGCCACGCACGTGCTGCGCTCACTCGAAGACGAATTCCCGGGGCTGTGACGACCGCAGAGGCAGCGCCTCGACCAGTGTCACTACGGGCGGTGGCGAACCCATCGGCAGCGCGCGCAACACTCCCCTGTCACCCGATCGCCACCGAGTCCGTCACCGTGATGTTCACCAGAGCGAGGTCGGCTCCCCTAGGGGCCCGGGCCGATAAGGACCTTACTCACGATCACGATGTAGCGCGTGGCCACTGCGACGACCTTCTGCTCAGTCTGGGCGCCGATGTCCTCGGTCATCCAACCCGTGGGATCCACCTGGCCCGACCCGTCAATGACGACGCCGAGGTGATGGATGCCCGCAAGGGGCCGCACGTCGCGACCGAGGCAACCTCCCATGTCACACGAAGCCTGCGAGGTCGTCACCCGCCAGATAGTGCGGCGACGCCGTGCGGGGGCGCCCAGCAGATCGACGACGACGACCGATCCGGCGCGGGGCCCGGCGATCATGGCCAGTTCCCGCAGTTCAACTACGGTTACGCCCGCGAGGCCTCTCTCGATGCTGATTGGACCCTGGAGGTCATCGGCGAACGCGACGCCCCCTCTCGACGGTGCCCCCTTCCCCACTCCGTGGAAGCGGCCCGTCGAGTGCCACCAACCGAGGAAGAGAGACCACGATGAACACACCACGTCGCCCGTCGGGCGATCTCGACACGATCTGTGTCAACACCATCCGCACCCTCGCCATCGACGCCGTGGAGAAGGCGAACTCGGGCCATCCGGGGACGCCGATGGGCCTGGCTCCGGTCGGTTATCAGCTCTGGCAACGCCAGCTTCGCTTCGATCCCGCCGATCCGATCTGGCCCAACCGCGACCGCTTCGTGCTCTCCGAGGGACACGCATCGATGCTCCTCTACGCGCTCTTACACCTGGCACAGGTGAAAGCGGTCAACCCCGCGTACGAGACCGTCGGCCGAGCGTCGGTGACCCTCGAGGACATCAAATCCTTCCGCGAGCTCGGGTCACGCTGCCCGGGCCATCCCGAATACCGCTGGACCTCGGGAGTGGAGGCGACGACGGGCCCGCTCGGCCAGGGGGCCGCCAACGCGGTGGGCATGGCCATCGCATCGCGCTGGCTCGCCGCGCGCTACAACCGCCCCGACTTCGAACTGTTCGATTTCGACGTCTACGCCCTCATGGGCGACGGTTGCATGATGGAGGGCATCACCGACGAGGCGGCGTCGCTCGCCGGGCATCTGGGATTGTCCAAACTGTGCTGGATCTACGACAACAACCACGTCACCATCGAAGGCGACACCGCACTCGCCTTCAGCGAAGACGTGGCGATGATCTTCTCCGGCTACGGTTGGAACGTCACCCGGGTCCGCGACGCCAACGACCTGGGTGCGCTCTCCGAGGCGTTCCAGGTGTTCCGTGACGAGACGGCGCGTCCGACGCTCATCATCGTCGACAGTCACATCGGCTACGGTGCACCCGACGTCGTCGACACGAGCGCGGCGCACGGCGAGCCGTTGGGCGCGGCCGAGGTCAAGAAGGCCAAGGCCAACTACGGCTGGCCCGAAGACGCCGAGTTCTTGATTCCCGAGGGTGTCTACGAGCACTTCCTCGCGGGTATCGGGACCCGAGGCTCGACGCTTCGCGAGGCGTGGCTGACGCTGTTCGATGGCTACGAACAGGAGTATCCCGATCTCGCGGCCGAAGTGTTGGCCATGCAGCGCCGCGAGCTTCCCGTGCGATGGGACGCCGACATCCCCACCTTCGACGCCGATCCCACCGGCGTGGCCACCCGGGATTCCTCGGGAGAGGTCCTCAACGCCATCGCACCTCAGATACCCTGGCTGATCGGGGGATCGGCCGACCTGGCACCGTCGACGAAGACCCGCCTCACCTTCTCCGGTGCGGGGGACTTCGAAGAGGACCGCCACGGAGCCCGGAACCTGCACTTCGGCATCCGCGAGCACGCCGCGGCGGCGATCACCAGCGGGCTGGCACTCTCCAAGGTCCGGGCCTACTGGTCGAGCTTCCTGGTCTTCTCCGATTACGCGCGAGGAGCGATTCGCCTGTCCGCTCTGATGGAGGTACCCGTCATCCACATCTTCACCCACGATTCGATCGGCATGGGCCAGGACGGCCCCACCCACCAACCCGTCGAACAGCTCGTCTCGCTGCGCGCAATCCCGGGCCTCATCGTTCTGCGTCCCAGCGACGCCAACGAGGTGGCCGAAGCCTGGCGGGTCATCATGGGCCTGCAACACGACCCGGTCGCCCTGGTGCTCACCCGCCAAGCCGTCCCCACCCTCGACCGATCCCGCTACGCCCCGGCGTCGGGTCTCGCGCAGGGCGCCTACGTGCTGGCCGACCCCGCCGAGGGACCGCCGCAGGTCATCATCATCGCGACGGGCAGCGAGGTGTCCCTCGCCGTCGCCGCCTACGAGGAGCTCAGTAGCGAAGGCGTAGCGGTGCGAGTGGTGAGCATGCCCAGCTGTGAACTGTTCGACCGCCAGCCCGCCACCTACCGTGACTCGGTCCTGCCTCCCGCGATCAGAGCTCGGGTGGCGGTCGAGGAGGGGTCCACCATGGGGTGGCACCGCTACGTGGGCACCGATGGTGCGGTCATCGGCATGCACACGTTCGGCGCCTCCGCACCGCTCAAGGATCTCCAGACCAAGTTCGGCTTCACCCCCGACGAGGTGGCCGACGCCGCCCGCCACCAGATTGCGCATCGTCACCTGGACGCAACCTCGTGATCGAGGTATCGAAATGACCCTCGCGACTGCTGTTCGGCCTCGGTTGGGCATGTCGACCGTGCCGTGGTGCTACCCGCGCAACGACGCCCTCGAGCGCGACGGCATCAACGACGAGACCGCCGCGGATCTCACCGGTCGGGCCAACCATGTCGGCGTGACCATCGAGGCCGACCTCACCAGGCAGAAGCGGGCCACCTGCAACGGCGGATACCGCGCAGTCGACGTCGGCGAGACCGAATCGCTCGTCTACTCCGAGCTCGCCACCGACCACCCGATGGAACTCTGGGAGCGGCATTGGTGCGTGGCCATCTCGCACCCGCGGCGTCAAGCCCTCGCCGCCAGGCGACTCGCCACGTGTGGGCGCTCGACGCGTGGCTCGGGGCGTGTTGACTGCCTTGGGACAACCATCGCCGAGTCGAAGGACCACTACGGAAAGGATGAGACATGACAGCATCAAGGGAACGAAGTGGGACGGGAGTGCACCGTGAGTGACACCGCGCAGTTCATCATTGGTGACGAGGTGTATTGCAGTGACGGTAGCTGCGGGCAACTGCGACGTGTGGTCGTCGATCCCGTCGCCCGCGTGCTCACCCATCTCGTTGTCGAGGCGAAGCATCGTCAAGGAATGGGCCATCTCGTGCCGATTGACCTCGTGATCTCCACTGGCGCCGAGATCCGCTTGGGTTGCACCGTGACGCAATTCGAACACCTCGAGGGCGCCGACGAGACCCAACTCCTGCCCGGAGCACGTGGACAGTGGGATTACACCCAGGACCAGATGCTCTCGCAGCCTTATTACGGATTGGGGATGGGTGCGACGGGCGCCATGGGCGGCATGGGTTTCGGCATGAGCGGTGCGCCCCAGCCAATCGTCGTCTCCCACCGTGTTCCCATCGGTGAGGTCGAGGTGCGTCGTGGCGAACCCGTCCACGCCACCGACGGCCCCATCGGACGAGTGCGGGGACTGGTGGTGGACCGCCAGGATCACCAAGTGTCGCACGTGCTGCTGGACGAGGGGCACCTATGGGGAAAGAAGACGGTCGCCATCCCGATCGGGGCCGTCGTTGCGGTGGACGACGGTGTCCGACTGAGCCTCACCAAGGACGCGGTGGGCGACCTGCCGCCGGTCGAACTGACCGACGAGGGTTGAACTCCACCGACGTCGGCGTCGTGAATCCGGCTCTTCGGATTTCAGCGGGGGATTCACCGCGTCCGGGCATCAACTTGAAGTAGACGAAGGTGCTCCAAGATTGAGTTAATGAGACAAAAACTTAGAAGCACCTTCGTCCTCGTCAACCATACCGAGATTCTCGAGGCCCTCGTCGGGCTCAAAGATGTCCAGGTCCTGGCCTATGAGCGCCGCGGCCCTGAAGTGACGCTGGTGATCGAACAGACGCTCGGCGACGTGCGCTGTCCCTCGTGTCGAGCCCGCGCCCACGTCAAGGAGCGACCCGTGGTGACCTACATCGACCTCCCCGTCTACGGCTCGGCCATGACGCTCTCTTGGAAGAAGCACCGGATGCGCTGCGTGAATCCTGAATGCGCAACGGGCTCGTGGGTGCTCGATGATCACCGCATCGCCGCGAAGAGCTGTCTCTTGACCACGCGCGCCGCCAAGTGGGCGACGCGCCAAGTCGGTGAGGGACGAACGGTGTCGGAAGTCGCCAAGGAGCTCAACTGTGACTGGCACACCGTCAACGACGCTCTGCTCACCTACGGCTCGGCCCTGCTCGACGCGGACCGCAGGCGGCTCAACCAGACCAGTGCCATTGGCCTGGACGAGACGTCCTTCGTCAAGCCCCACGACCAGGCCCACTCGAACTACGCCACCACCGTCTGTGATGTCGAGAACCACCAGATCATTGAGATCCTGCCCTCGCGCAACTACGTGGACGTCGCCAAATGGGTCCCCGACCAGCCTTCGTCGTGGAAGGAGCGAATCGAATACGGGGCCCTCGACATGTCCCCCGCTTACGCCGCCGTCTACTCGGTGGCGCTGCCCCAGGCCGCCCAAGTGGTCGACCCCTTTCACGTCGTGTCGCTCGCCAACCGGGCCCTTGACGCAGTGCGCCGTCGGGTGCAGCGAGAACAGCTCGGACACCGCGGACACCGCGGACACCGCGACGACCCCCTCTACCGGGTGAGGCGCGTGTTGTTGATGGGCGAGGAGAAGCTGAGCGAGAACGCTGCGGCGCGCCTGCGTTCTTTGCTCGAACTCGGTGACCCCGAGGGCGAAGTGGCCATCTCCTACGCCATCAAAGAGCGCCTGCGCGACTTCTACCGGACCCGTGATCCCGACAAAGCCAGAACAATGCTGAGGGAGCTCCTCGAGCACTGCGCGTCACGCGCGATGCCCCCCGAGATTCAGAAACTGGGAGGAACGATTGAGACCTGGTTCGACAAGATCTGCAACTTCCACGTCGCGCGGGTGTCCAACGGCCCCACCGAGGCCCTCAACAATCTGATCAAGCGCGTCAAACGAGTGTGATTTGGCTTTCGCAACTTCGCCAACTACCGCATCCGCGTCCTGCTCTACGCCGGCAAGCCCAACTGGCGAGTGCTCGGTTCGATTGTTGTTCGCTGATGCATTAGACCCCGTTGAAATCCGAAGAGCCACTAATGCCCACGCACGAGGCCGCTATGAGGGCACTTCGGATTCGCCGGAGTGCGAAGACACGGATCACACAAAAGTAGATTTGGCAAATGTGGGAAATCGAACTCGACCAACCTGAAGGACTCATTGCCGGACCGAGCGGAGTGGATCCAGTCGTCGGCATTCTGGTGTTGTCGGGCTCGAGCGGCCGAGTGGAGCGGGGTCGCGTACGACTTCTGGCACAACACGGCATGGTCGCCCTCTCATTTCGCTGGTTTGGCGATGTCAGCCAGTCTCCCGGCATCTGCGAGGTCCCGCTGGAGGGGTTCGGTCCAGCGATCGACCGCCTTGCCAGTTATGTCGATTTTCTGGCCGTGCTCGGAGTCTCCAAAGGTGCCGAAGCGGCGTTACTGCTCGGAACGCGAGATCCTCGACTCTCGGTCGTCATCGCCTGCTCGCCGACATCGGTAGTGTGGGCCAACCTGGGAGCGGGCACCGATGGGGCCTCACGCCCCCTGAGGTCTTCTTGGACCGTCGACGGGAAGTCTTTGCCCTTTGTCCCCTACGATGACCATTTCGTCGTCCCCACGACGGCGGGTCTGCCCGCCTATCGAACTCTCTACGAACGCAGTCTGGAGGCCTTCGCTCCACGAGTTCCGGACGCCTCAATTCCGGTCGAGCGCATTAGCGGAGATGTCATTGTGGTGGGTGGTGGCGACGACTTGGTGTGGCCCTCGGTCCGTTTCGCCCAGGAGATCGCCGATCGACGGGCCGAACACGGCCTCACGACGACAGTTCTCACTGAGGCTGGTGCAGGGCATCGGTTCGTCTTGCCCGGCGAAACACCCCTTTCAGGTGGAGTGAAGATGGCTTACGGTGGAAGCCCCTCGGCGGATACTTCTCTCGGCCAGAAAGTTTGGTCCGCCATGGAACGGACTCTGACTATCGGCTGAGCCTCCAGCCAATCGGTTCAACGAGCGAGAGCTGGCTCAGCGGGATTGAATGCGACTTCCGTCATCGACGCACCCCGCTCAAATCCGAAGAGCCGTGAATCCATCGGCTCACTACGGGGCCAACGTGGTCGACGCGGGGTGGTCGACGCGGGTTTTTGGCGGTGCGAGCCCGGCGAGACGGTGCGAGCGACCACGGATCAGGCGATGACGCACCTTGTGAATCCGACCACGCGTAGGTCGTACAGTGGTGGGCCGTACAGGACTTGAACCTGTGACCCCTTCCATGTCAAGGAAGTGCGCTACCAGACTGCGCCAACGGCCCCTAGAGATTCCACCTTACCACTTGGGTCGATTTTCACGAACCATGGGTGGGCGCCCGTGACGAATCCCATTCGAGCGCGAAGGAGATCTGCGGTGACGCCGCGCCACGATCGGCGTCGTTCTTCGCCACTTGCGCGAGGAAGACCTCGACCGCCGCCCGGGCGTCGCTGAGCGCGTCGTGCCCACCGGGCATCACCCCGTAATGGTGGCAGAGACTGGTCAGACTGCGCGGGCGCCGCGAGATCGCACGCGACTCCATCACCTCGTCGTGCTCGATGACGTCAATGACCGGAAAGCGACGCACGGGCAGGTCGTCGAGGAGGTTCTTCTCCAACACCGAGGCGTAGCTACGGCGTAACATCTCGAGGTCGAACGAGGTGACGTTGGCCCCCACGATCTTCGCCCCGCGCCCCAGATACTCACGCAGCACCCCGACCGCTCGGATGAGGCCCATGGGGACCGACACCGCCTCATTCCGCAGGTACCTCTCGTCGAGCTGGGCCATGGACACGCCATGGACACGTTGCGCGCCCGGCGAAATCGGCCGGTCCGGGCGCACGAAGAAGTGTTCACTCCAGAGCGGCCGTCCTCGTTCGTAGGCGCAGAACCCGTACGAGATCGCCCGTTCGGAGCTGACGTCGAGCCCGGTGGTCTCGGTGTCGAAACCCAGCAACAGATCGGGCACCGCGAAGTATTTCTTGTGCACGTCACAACCTTTGTCGACCGATGTTACATCGGGCCAGGCTCGATGGCGCCGGCGTCAGGAGTTCGCGTGGTGTTCGTGCAGCTCGTCCGCCAGGACGTCGACCGAACTCACGATACGCGAGGGCCGGTACGGGAATCGCTGCGCGTCTTGCTCCGTCGAGACCCCCGAGAGCACCAGGACGGTGTGAAGTCCTGCCTCGAGTCCGGCGACGACGTCGGTGTCCATCCGGTCGCCCACCATCGCCGTACTCTCGGAATGCGCGGCGAGCTCGCGCAGGGCCGAACGAATCATCAACGGATTGGGCTTACCGATGAAGTAGGGATCCTTGCCCGTCGCGCGACTGATCAACGCCGTCAGTGCGCCGGTGGCGGGTAACGAACCGTCGAGGCTCGGTCCCGTCGGGTCCGGATTGGTCGCGATGAACCGCGTGCCGCCCTCGATCAGCCGTACCGCCTTGGTGATGCGCTCGAAACTGAAATTACGTGTCTCGCCGATCACCACGTAGTCCGGATCGTTGTCGGACTGGGTGTAGCCGACGTCGTGCAGCGCAGTGGTCAGACCCACTTCGCCGATCACGAACGCTGAGCCCCCCGGGCGTTGCGCCGCGAGGAACCCGGCGGTCGCCAGCGCGGAGGTCCAGATGTGGTCCTCGGGCACGCTGAGTCCGCCGTAGCTCAGGCGCGCGCTCAGGTCGCGGCGAGTGAACATCGAGTTGTTAGTGAGGACCAGGAACGGCGTCTCGCTCTCGCGCAGGATGTCCAAGAATCGATTCGCTCCTTCGATGGGGTGCTCCTCTCGCACCAGCACACCGTCCATGTCGAGCAGCCAGGAACCGATCTCGGAAGCGTTACGCACGTTGGGCCACGTCGACGAAGTCATTTGCGCCATTCCCTACATCTCCTTCGTCTTGCACCACCACGATCGACTCTCATTGCGTCGTGCCCGCGACGGTGGACCCCGCCGTGGCGTGTCCGTCATCCTAGGCGAGTCTCGATTCGACAGCGGCCGCCCACGCGACGTCCAGGGCGTACATTCTCGCTGGGCCGCCTTCCACCGTGGGATGGTCGCGTGCGCCGACCCCTAGGTGCTCGCTCCCGCGAACTGGCTGTTGTAGAGGTCGAAGTAGGCGCCCCGCGCCCTCATGAGGACCTCGTGGGACCCCTGTTGGACGATACGCCCCTCGACCATCACGATGATGGTGTCGGCGTCGCGGATAGTGGAGAGACGATGGGCGATGACGAAGCTGGTCCGGCCCTCACGAAGACTGGTCATCGCCTCTTGGATGAGGACCTCGGTACGGGTGTCGACATTGCTGGTCGCCTCATCCAGGATCAAGATGCTCTGGTCCGCCAGGAAGGCGCGTGCGATGGTCAGCAATTGCCGCTGACCGGCGGAGAGGTTCGACGCATCCTCGTCAAGGATGGTGTCGTAGCCTTCGGGCAGGGTCCGCACGAAGGGGTCCGCGCGGGCTTGGCGAGCGGCGTCGATCACGTCCTCGTCGCTGGCGTCGGGTCGTCCATAACGGATGTTGTCGCGGATGGAACCGGAGAACATCCAGGTATCTTGCAACACCATGGCGAAGGCGCTGCGCACTTGTTCGCGGGTCAACTCACGGTAATCCACGCCGTTCAACAGGATGCTGCCCGCGTCGATCTCGTAGAACCGCACGAGCAGGTTCACGACGGTGGTCTTACCCGCACCGGTGGGACCGACAATGGCGATGGTGGCGCCCGAGGGGACGTCAAGGTCGAAGTCCTC
Organism: Acidobacteriota bacterium; assembly: GCA_019352075.1. Taxonomy (GTDB): domain Bacteria; phylum Actinomycetota; class Acidimicrobiia; order Acidimicrobiales; family RAAP-2; genus RAAP-2. The sequence continues at coordinate 15,504 of JABBOA010000041.1, forward strand.
GATCAGTGGTTCATCGGGTTCGTAACGGAAGCTCACGTGGCGCAGACTCACGCTCGCGACCTCGTCACTCGCGGGGGCGAGCGCCCCGCCCGTCGTGGTGTCGGGTCCTTCTTCGTCGGCGTCGAGGAACTCGAATACCCGTTCGGCCGACGCGACGCCCGACTGCAGCATGTTCATCTGACTGGCGATCTGGGTGATGGGCATGGTGAATTGCCGTGAGTACTGGATAAACGCGGTCACCGCGCCCAGACTTAACAGGCCGGAGGCGACGCGGCAGCCGCCGAGAACCGCGATGGCCACGTAGTTGATGTTGGAGATGAACTGCATCGAGGGTTGGATGACGCCCGAAAGGAACTGCGCTCGGAAACTGGCCTCGTAGAGTGAGCGGTTGTGCGCGTCGAACTCCTCGATGACCGCGTCACTTCGCCCAAAGACCTGCACGAGTTCGTGGCCCGTATGCGTCTCCTCGACCAGTCCGTTGAGCGACCCCGTACTGCGCCACTGTCGAGCGAAGTGTCGCTGGGAACGCCGAGCGATTCCCACGGTGACGACGAGGGCCAGTGGAATGGTCACGACGCTGACCAGCGCGAGGAGCGGGGAAATCCAGACCATCATTCCCAGTACGCCCGCGATGGTCAAGACCGATGTCAACAGCTGGCTCAATCCCTGTTGGATCGTGGTGGTGAGGTTGTCGATGTCATTGGTCACCCGACTCAAGACGTCGCCGTGAGAATGCGAGTCGAAATAGCTCAGCGGAAGCCGCGCCATCTTCAACTCGACGTCGCGACGCATGGTGAAGACCACTCGTTGGGTGACGCCCGCCATGATGAAGCCCTGGAGGTAACTGAAGAGCGATCCGATGAGGTACACCAGGGCGGCGACACCGAGTAATTGGCCCATCTTGGTGATGTCGACACCGGCGCCGGGGGTGAGGTGCATGCCCGACAACATCGACGCCAATTGCGTGTGTCCACTCGCTCGGAGTTGAGCGATCGCTTGCGCGGGGGTGACACCTGCGGGCAGCCTCTTGGAGACCACGCCGTCGAAGAGCACGTGTGAGGTTCCCCAGGAAAAGTGGACACGGTTTCTATGCTGCGATGGGTGTTG
>JABBOA010000042.1 GCA_019352075.1 Acidobacteriota bacterium
TGGATCACGACTCCGTCCATCATCGGGTCCGAGAAGGGGATGCCGATCTCCACGGCGTTGGCGCCCCCGTGCACGGCGGCGGCGACGTGTCGGGTCCAGTCGGGGGTGGCGCCCGCCATGAAGTACGGAACCAGCGCCTTGGCCCCCGTGTCGCGCAAGGCCCGCAGGGTGACTTCGAGGCTCTTCATTCGCGACCTCGCAGGATGTCGCGCACCTGGGCCACGTCCTTGTCCCCGCGACCCGACAGGTTCAACAGGACGGTCGACCCCCGGGGGATCGCCCGACCCGCCTCCTGCATGATCCAGGCCACGGCGTGCGCGGATTCGAGCGCCGGGATGATGCCCTCGAGCTCCGAGAGCGTCTGTAGCGCGACGAGTACGTCCTCGTCACCGATCCCGACGTACTCGGCGCGCCCGCTGGCCGCGAGGTAGGCGTGCTCGGGTCCGATGCCCGGGTAGTCCAGACCGGCCGAGATGGAGTGGGCCTCCTCGATCTGGCCGTGCTCGTCCTGGATCAACATCGACTTCATCCCGTGCAGCACCCCCGGCGAGCCATTCGTCACGGCGGCGCCACCAGCGGCTTCGACCCCGACCAGGCGCGCGCTCGAATTGGCGAATCCCGCGAAGACGCCCGCCGCGTTGGATCCGCCGCCGACGCAGGCGACGACGACGTCGGGCGTCGCGACACCGCGACGGGTGAGTTGTTCGCGGGCCTCGTGGCCGATGATGCTCTGGAACTCACGGACCATCCACGGGAACGGATGTGGTCCCATGACCGACCCGAGACAGTAGTGGGTGTCGTCCACGCAGGTCACCCATTCGCGCATGGCCTCGTTGACGGCGTCCTTGAGGGTCCGCGAACCCGAGGTCACGGCGACCACTCGCGAACCCAGCAGCTCCATGCGAAAGACGTTGAGGGCTTGACGCTGGGTGTCGAGCTCACCCATGAAGACCGTGCACTCGAGTCCGAGGCGGGCCGCGGCGGTGGCGGTGGCGACGCCGTGTTGACCCGCGCCCGTCTCGGCGATGACGCGACTCTTGCCCATTCGCTGGGTCAAGAGCGTCTGCCCCACCACGTTGTTGATCTTGTGCGACCCCGTGTGGGCGAGGTCCTCACGCTTGGCGAACACCTCGACGCCGAAGAGTTTGGAGAATCGACCCAGGTAGGTGACGGGCGTCGGACGTCCGCCGAACTCCGAGAGGACCGTACGATACTCCTCGACGAAGGCGGGGTCCGCCCACGCGTCGACGAAGGCGGCCTCGAGTTCGAGACAGGCCGGCATGAGGGCTTCGGGCACGAAACGTCCCCCGAAGTCACCGAAGTGGCCGGTGTCCGTCGGGGCGGCCATGTACACGGGGGGTTGACTCACTGCGCGCCTTTCTGCGTTAGAGCCTCGCGGGCCCGTGCTACGAAACTAGCGACCTTCGCCGCGTCTTTGACGCCGTGGGCGTACTCGACACCGGAGGCCACGTCGACGCCCCACGGGCGGACCTCGGCGATCACGCCCGCCACGTTCTCGGGGTCCAGTCCCCCGGCGGCGATCACGGGTACGTCGAAGGACATCTGCGCCAGTGAACGCCAATCGTTGGCCACGCCACTGCCGGGTCGTGCGCCGTCGACGATGACCGCGACGACCTGCGTTCGCTCATGCGCGTTGAGCATGACGTCGTCCACGCTCAGCGCGCGCACCACGCGGACGTCACGCGCGTCCAGGGCCTCCAGCAGCGCCTCGCTGGCCGGGTCGTGCAGCTGGACCGCGCGCAACTCGTCTCGCTCGACGACGCGCATGATCTCGTGGTCCTCCTGGTGGCGAAAGACGCCGACGCACCAGATGCGTTCACCGAGGTGTCGCACGATGTCGCCCGACGCGGGCCCGACCACCTGGCGCACCGAGGCCGCGTAGATCAGTCCGAGGGCGTCCGCACCCGCGTCGAACACCATCTGCGCGTCGCGTAGCGTCGTCACGCCGCAGATCTTGATCCGCGGCACCGCGGGTTCAACCATCGGGTGACTCCCGCGTGACGCCCGCGAGTTCACGCACGGCGCGCTGGGGGGTGCGTGAGGTCACGAACGTCTCGCCCACGAGGACCGCGTCGAATCCGGCCCGCGCGGCGCGTTCGACGTCGGCGCGGGTGCGCAGTCCCGACTCGGCCACTCGGATGACTCGCGTGGGCAGGCCGACGACGACGGCGGCGGCGTGCGCGGTGTCGACCTCAAAGGTCCGCAGATCGCGCTGATTGACGCCGATGAGGGTGGCGCCGCTCGCCAGCGCGTTGTCGACGTCGAGGTCGTCGTGCACTTCGACGAGCGGACTCAGTCCGACGTCGAGGGCCAGGTCGACGTAACGCGCCAACTCGCCGGTCTCGAGGATGGCGGCGATCAGCAAGACGCCGCTCGCCCCCATCTCGGCGGCGTCGAGCACGTCGTTCTCGCTCACCGTGAAGTCCTTGCGCAATATCGGCACGTCAACGGCGGCCGCGACAGCCTCGAGGTCGGCCCGCGATCCCGCGAAGTGCGGTTCGTCGGTCAGTACCGAGATCGCCGCCGCTCCCCCGGCCGTGTAGTCTCGCGCCAGGGCCGCGGCGTCGAGGTGCTCGCCGAGCCAGCCCTTGGAGGGCGAACGACGCTTGACCTCCGCGATCACTTTGACGTGCGCGTCACGGTCGCGCGCGAGCGCGTCGTCGAGGCGGGCGCCTTCGTAGCGCACCCGACGCGCGCGCGTTCGCCAATCGCGCGCGTCGCGCGCGGCGCGCGCGCGATGGAAGACCGCGATTTCGTCCAAGTAGGTCCCGGCCACCCCTGAATCGTAGTGGCCCACGACGTGGGCATTCTTGAGTAATTTGTACTGAACTTCGACGAGAGGACGCGAGTGTCGAACTCATTCGCCCATGATGTGCTCCAGCCGCTGATCCGCGGCAGCCACTTCGAGCGCGACGCCGCACGCGACGCCCTCGCGCAGATACTGGCGGGACGCGTGGACGGGGTCTTGATCGCGAGCTTCCTGACCGCGTTGACCTGTAAGGGTGAGACGGTGGCCGAGATGACCGGTTTCGTCGACGCGATGCTCGACGCCGCGACCACGTTGAGCGTGACCTCCGAAGCGATCGACATCGTCGGCACCGGTGGCGACCAGTTGCACACGGTCAACGTGTCGACCATGGCGTCGCTCACCGTGGCGGGCTGCGGGGTCCCCGTCGCCAAACACGGCAATCGAGCGGCGTCCTCCTCCGTTGGTTCCGCCGACGTGCTCGAAGCCTTGGGCGTGCGCCTCGACGTGACCCCCCAGGTCATCGCGGCATCGCTCGAACACGCGCGAATCGGGTTCTTGTTCGCGCCCACCTACCACCACGGCTTGGGCTACTTGACGCCGATTCGTCGCGCGCTGGGCTTTCGCACCATCTTCAACGTCCTGGGTCCCTTGGCCAACCCCGCGCGCGTCCGGCGAAGTCTGATCGGTGTGGCCCAGGTCCAACTGCTCATCCCGATGGCCGAGGTCCTGCACGCGCGCGGCGTGACCCGGGCCGTTTTGGTGCACGGTAACGACGGGCTCGACGAGTTGTCGCTGGGCACGACGTCCTCGCTGCACACGGTGACGCCCGAAGGCGTGTGCAGCGAGACGGTGGACGCGGGGGCGATCCTGGGGTTGCATCACGAGGTCGCGGCGATCCGCGGCGGCGACACCACCGAGAACGTCGCGGTGGTCCGGCGGTTCCTCGAGGGTACGCCGGGACCGGTCATGGACGTCGTGTGCGCCAATGCCGCACTGGCCCTCATGGTGGCGGGCCGCGCTTCGTCGCTCGAGGACGGCTTCACCCAGGCATTTGAGAGCGTGGTGAGCGGTCGCGCCGCCACGGCCCTGCAGCGGTTGGTCGAGGTGTCGAACTCCTAGCGGCGCCTCAGAGCCGGCGCAACTCCTCACGGTATCGCCGGGCGTTGAGGACGTACATGGCCGCATTCTCGACGATCGGCGCCTCGCTGCTCGCGTCGAGTCGCACCTGACCCGGTACGCCCACGACAAGTGAATTGGCCGGCACGCGCGTGCGGTTGCGCACGACGGCGCCGGCGGCGACGGTGGCGCCGCTCTCGACGACGACCTCGTGCAAGACCACCGATCCACTGCCGATCAGGCTGCGGTCGTGCACGACGCAACCCTCGAGGTGCGCGACGTGCCCGACGACGCAGTCACTCCCGATGACCGTGGGATAGTCGGCGACCGCGTGCACCACGGCGCCGTCCTGGATGGAGGTGCGTTCGCCCACGATGATCGCGCCGTAGTCACCGCGCAACACGGCCCCGGGCCAGATGGATGACTGCGCTCCGATGCGCACGTCGCCGATCACCACCGCGTCGGGGTGCACGTAGGCGTCGGGATGAATGTCGGGGACCCGCTCCCCCAGCGCGTAGATGGGCACGTCGTACTCCTTCACCATTCAGTGCAGCAACTCAATGCAGCAACCAAGAAATTAACTGATAGAGCCGCCAGATCAGATAGATGACGGTGACGACGATGAAGAACTTCCACTTGAGCTCCATGGGCTCGCGTGTCGGCTCCTCGACGGTCGCACCGCAGACTTCGCAGGTCTCGCCCTCCACCGGACGGTCGCAGGTGGTGCACCATTTCGCCATTATTCGACGCGCACGCGCACCCTCACCGGCGTCGAACCGAGTTCGAAGCGTTCACGCAGGGAACGTTCGACGTAGCGAAGGTAGGTGGGCGGCAGCTTGCCCGCCACGAAGAGCGTGAAGGTCGGTGGTTCGGTGGCCCCCTGGACGGCGTAGCGGATCTTGCCGGTGGGGGCGGGCTGCTTGACCTGGAGATCGCGAATGGCCCGGTTCAACGCACCGGTGGGCACGCGTTTGACGTAGTCGGCCGCGGCGATCGTCAGGGCCGGCAGGATCCGGTGCACGCCGCGCCCCGACAGGGCGGTCGTCTTCATCACGGGGGCGTCGCCGAGGAAGGCCAGCTTCTCGCCGACGGTCGCCAGGACGCGCTCGCGGTCTTCGGTGGCGACGAGTTCCCACTTGTTCAAGACCACCAGGGAGGGGCAGCCCGCGGCGGAGATGCGCTCGGCCAGGCGCTGGTCCTGTCCCGTCGCGCCCACCGTCGCGTCGATCACCAGCACCGCGATATCGGCGCGGTCGAGCGCGTCGAGACTGCGCAGGACGGCGAAGGTCTCGAGTCCGGCCTCGGTCTTGGCCCGACGGCGCATGCCCGCGGTGTCGATGAACCTGATCAGACCCATCTCGGTCTCGATCACGGTGTCGATGGCGTCGCGGGTGGTGCCCGGCATGTCGTGCACGACGGAGCGTTCCTCGCCGATGAGTTGATTGAACAGGGTGGACTTACCCACGTTGGGTCGTCCGACGATCGCGACGCGCAGGGCCCCGTCCTCTTCGATGTTGTCCATCAAGTCTTCGCCGGCCAGGTCGCCCAATCGGGCCACGATCTCGTCGAGGAGGTCGCCCGCCCCTCGTCCGTGCAGGGCGCTGACGCAGTGCGGGTCGCCCGCCCCGAGGCTGAGGAATTCCCAGCTACTGGCCTCGTGCAGGGTGTCGTCCACCTTGTTCACCACCAGTAGGACCGGTCGACCGGACTTCAGGGCCCAGCGCGCGGCGTGGGTGTCCTCGTCCACCATGCCGGTCGTCACGTCCACGACCAGGAGCACGAGGTCCGCCTCGGCCAATGCGGCGTCGGCCTGGCGCGAGACCTTCTCCTCGAGTTCGTCACCGGCCTCGAGCCAGCCGCCGGTGTCGACGACGTCGAAGGCCACGCCGTTCCATTCCACCTCGACGGCCTTGCGGTCGCGCGTGACGCCGCGGTGCTCCTCGACCACGGCGACCCGTTTGGCGGCCAGCCGATTCACTAACGAACTCTTGCCCACGTTGGGGCGTCCGACGATGACGACGTGGGGTTTCTTCACGAGAGCACCAGTCCTTTCGGGCGCGAGCGTTCCAGGACGCGGCGCAGATCTTGACCAGTGGTGCGAACGACGCGCACGGGGCGAGGGAGGTCCTCGAGGCCGAGCCCGTCGAGGAATCGCCCTTCGGAGAGGCATACGTCGGGCAAGAGGCAGGTGGTGTCGGCGGCCACGTCGGCCAGCGCTCGCTGCAGGTCGTGACCGGTCATGAGACCCGCGACCTTGATGTTGCCGCCGAAGTAGCGGTTCTCGACGGTGATGATGCCCACGTCGGCGAAATCGTGCGCGTCGAGCAGGTCGCGCAGAATCGGTGCGGCGTACTCCCCCGTCACCAGCGCCACGGCGCCACTGGCGTCGGGGGTCCGTTCGTCGTCGCGCTCGTGCGTCGAGGGCTCGACCGATCGTGGCGCGCGGTAGCCGAGGGCCGGGGCCCCGTCCACGGACTGGAAGAATCCGGTGCCGAGCTTGTCCATGTGCCCGTGTCCGGCGAAACTCTCGACGAACGACGCCACCAGCCCGATCCCGTTCTCGGCCTGGTCGAGTGATTCGAAGCTGCCCGCGCGCTGGGGAGGGCGCCCCGCCACTAGGTAGAACTCATCGGACGCGTAGACGCTGACACGCCCGAATAGTTCGCGCGTCAGGCGTTGGTACTTGTCGGCGAGTTCGATGACGGCCGAGGCCTCGTGGGGCGAGTGCGAGCGCATCGTCGTCTCGTTGGTGAAGTCGCTCACGCCGACCGGCACCAGCGCCACCGTCATCAACTCGGGGTAGAGCGTCACGACGTCTTGGAGGGTGCGCTCGAGCTCGACACCGTCGTTGACGCCCGGACACACGACGACTTGGGCGTGGACCTCGATGTCGGCCTTGAGCAGTTCACGCAGCCAGCGCAGGCTCGTGGCCCCGCGCGGATTGCGCAACATGTCCGCGCGCAGTTCGGGGTTCGTCGAGTGGATCGAGACGTACAGCGGTGAGAGTTTCTCGTCGATGACCCGTTCGAGGTCGAATTCGGTGAAACGCGTCAGCGTGGTGTAGTTGCCGTAGAGGAACGAGAGACGAAAGTCGTCGTCCTTCACGTAGAGCGAACGTCGAAGGCCCTTGGGCAACTGGTAGATGAAGCAGAACGTGCAATGGTTGTCGCAGGTGCGGATCCGGTCGAAGACCGCCGAATCGATGGAGAGCCCCAGCGGCTGGCCCACTTCCTTGTGCAGGGTCACCTTGTGGCGTAGCGCGCGCCCCTCGCGCTGTAGGACCAGGGTGACGACGGCGCCATCGATCAACTGCTGGTACTCGATGATGTCGGTGGGTTCGCGGCCGTTGATCGACACGAGCGCGTCGCCGACGGCGATGTCGGTCCCGACGGCGGGCGACGACGCAGAAATGGAGGAGATACGCACACCCGACACGGGTACAGCCTAGGACGACGGTCGGGGCGAGCAAACTAAACTGGGCGCATGGGTGTCGATCGAGTGGTACTGGCGTCGCCGCGAGGTTTCTGCGCCGGGGTGGAGAAGGCGATCAAAGCCCTCGACTGGATGACCCGCGTCTTCGACGCGCCGGTCTACTGCTACCACGAAATCGTGCACAACCAGGTCGTGGTCGAGCATTTCCGCTCGCTGGGCGTCGTCTTCGTCGACGACGTGGGCGACGTGCCCGCGGGCGCTCCGCTCATGTTGAGCGCGCACGGGTCACCCCCCGACGTCATCAACGCGGCACGATCCTCGGGGGGCGCGGTGGTGGACGCGGTATGCCCGTTGGTGACCAAGGTGCACCACGAGCTCAAGGTGCGCGCGCGCAAGGGATACACGGTGCTCTACGTCGGCCACGAGGGCCACGAGGAGGCGGTGGGGACGATGGCGGTCGCGCCCGACGCCGTGGAACTGATCCAGTCCACCGACGACATCGATCGCGCGGCCCGACGTAGTGGACCCTTCGCGCTGCTGTCCCAGACCACGCTCAGCGAGGACGAATGGTCGCACCTTCGCGAGTACGCTCAGTCCAAGATCCCCGACATCTGGATGCCCAACCGTAGCGATCTCTGTTTCGCCACGACGAATCGTCAAGGGGCCCTGCGCGCGATCGCCGCGACGGCCGACGCGGTGGTGGTCATTGGCTCGGCCAATTCCTCCAACACCGTCGCTCTGAGCGACGTGGCGCGTTCGGTGGGCAGTCCCCGCGTGCTGCGCGTCAACGGGGTGGGCGAATTGCCCGAGGACCTGCGGGGGGTGGTGGCCGTCACGGCCGGCGCGTCCGCGCCGGAGTCCCTGGTCAGCGAGGTCTTAGACTTTCTCGATCCCCGCGAGGGCGTCGACGTCTTCGAGTTCATCACGGAGGACGAGTACTTCCCGCCACCCCCGGAGTTGCGTGAGATCCTGCGGGCGTTGTCAGCCGTCGTGGACGTGGGTTTGGGGGCACCGCGCGCCAGCGCCCCCGACGGCCCGGCGGACCGTGAATTCACCGCCGCCGAGGTCCTCTCGCCAGCCTCGTCGGGCCCGGCCGGAGTGGTCGCGACGGACGCGTGAGGTCACTCTTGCTAGAATTTCACGGTGATTCCATTTGTCCGTGTCACCTCACCGAGGTTCGGCGCACACGAGTCACCCCTCCCATCTCGCACTGACGGGCCCGCGGAGCGGGCGTCGCTAGTGTCCAACTGAAGGACGTCGATGTCGAACGTGGACTTAGAGAAGATTCGCATAAGCAATTTGCGCAAGTTCGCTATCCAGCAGGCCCTCGAACGCTTGGACGAGGAGATGCCCGATCTGCAGTCCGAGGAGATCGTGGCGTCGATCTGCGCCTACGAGGAGGAGCTCAACATCGGCGGCGTCCTGGAGAAGATGCCCCCGACCATCGACGGTCGGCCCTATACGACGCTCGTCGTGGTGGACGGTGGTTCGGACCGGACGGCCGAGGTGGCGCGTTCCTTCCCCGGCGTGGTGGTCATCGAGTTCCCGGTCAACCTGGGCCACGGCGTCGCCTTGCAGGTGACGTACCGCTGGTGCATCGAGAAGAATGCCAAGTACGTGATCACGCTCGACGCCGATGGTCAGAACGACCCCGCGGAGATGCCCAACCTACTCGCGCCCCTGATCAACGACACGGCCGATTTCGTGTTGACCAGCCGGGTCCTCGGGGTCGACCGGACCTCGGACGCGATCCGCAAGACGGGGGTGCGGTTCTTCTCCTTCGTCATGAACCGCATGACCGGGGCCAAGTTGACCGACACGTCGACGGGCTACCGGGGACTGCGCGTCTCGATGCTCGCCGACGTGGTGGACCGCCTCCAGCAGAGTCAGTACCAGACCGCCGAACTGTTGATCGTGTGTCTGCGACGAGGCTGGCGCTCCGCCGAGGTGCCCACGGTGTGGCATCCGCGGGCCTCGGGGACGACGAAGAAGGGCAAGAACTGGCTCTTCGGCTTTCGCTACACCCGGGTGGTCTTCGGCACGTACTGGCGCGAGCTTCGCGCTGGGCGCTAGACGACGCGGCGCAGACCGCTGCCCCGCGAGATCACGACGAGAGGCTGGCGCGGTAGGCCGCTTCGAGGGCGTGGCGCAATTCCTCGGTCTTGTGCGTGATGGCCGTGCGCGAAGGACGCCCCTGGTACTCCAGCGGGGCGATCGGCGCGCCCACCACGACGTGCACCTTCACCGGGCGTGGGAACTTCGCGCCGTCGGGTAGCGCGCGATCGGTTCCCGCGATGCCCACGGGGACGACGGTGGCGCCGGTGCGCGCCGCGATGAACATCGCGCCGTCGTGCAGGGGTTCGACGTGGGGGCCGTACTTACGCGTGCCCTCGGGAAAGAGGATCAGTGCGTGGCCCGCTTCGAGCACTTCCTGGGCGGAGCGCAAGGCCTCGCGGTCCGCACTGCCGCGCGTGACCGGAAACGCCCCCAACTGGATCAGCGCCGGCCCCAGCAGGGGCACCGTGAAGAGGGAGTCCTTGGCCATGAAGAACACCTTGCGCGGCGAGATGAACAAGGTGAAGGCGAAATCGAGATTGGACCGGTGGATCGGGGCCACCAACACTGCCCCGCTCGAGGGTATGTTCTCTCGACCGCGCACGCTCGGTCGAAAGAACACGGCCGCCAGAGATCGGATCAGCAACGCGACCGCTCGGTAGAAGAGGGTCTTGCGCGGATTCAGCTGGAGGTGGTGTTCTTGAGACATTGGACGATCTCCTCTACGACTTGTTCGACGCTACGTCCAGTGGTGTCGACGATGGTGGCGTCGTGCGACCGACGCAACGGGGAGGCCTGGCGCGAGGCGTCGGCGTGGTCACGGCGCGCGACCGACTCGTGACCCTCGTCGGCGCGACGGCGCGCGCGCTCGTCGAGGGTCGCGGTCAAGTAGATCTTGACGCGCGCGTCGGGGAAGACGACCGTGGTGATGTCGCGACCCTCGACCACCAGGCCACCGGGCTCGGCGTCCGCGAGCGCCCGCTGGCGCTCGACCATCGCCGCGCGGACCGCGGGATTGGCGGCCACCGCACTGACGCCCACGTTGACGGCGTCGGTGCGGATCTCGTCGTGGACGTCGCGGCCGTTGATGCTCACGCGCGGTCGGGTGGCGATGACGGCGGCGTGTGCCACGTCGGCCACGGCGGCTTCGTCGTGGGGATCGAGGCCGTGTCGCAGGACCTCGACGGTGACGGCGCGATACATCGCCCCGGTGTCGAGGACCCTCCAGCCGAGCCGCTCGGCGAGCGCGTGGGCCACGGTGGACTTGCCCGAACCCGCCGGGCCGTCGATGGCGATGATGTCGAGGGTCATCGCAGTCTCGCGAGGTCGTCGAAGAAACCCGGGTAGCTCGATCGCACCGTGTCCGACCCGTCGATGTCACAGCCGTGGCCGGCGACGCCCGCGACGGCACTCGACATGACGATACGGTGGTCCAGACCGGCGTTGATCGCGAAGGACGCGAAGGCGTCGGCGCTGGCGAGCCCCTCGATGAAGAAGTCGTCCCCCTCGCTCCACACGCGACACCCCAGGAGTCGCGCCAGCGCCATGGAGCCCTCGAAGCGGTCCGATTCCTTGAGACGAAGCTCGCCCATGTCGCGAAAGGCGCTCACGCCGCGCGCCGCCGCGGCGGCGACGCTCAAGATGGGGACCTCGTCCACCGACGGTATCTCGGCCGCGTGGATCTCCGTGGCGCACAGAGTCGAGCTTCGCGCGCGCAAGTTCACGCCCGACGGGCTCGCCGTGGCGAACAGGTCGCCGCCCATGCGTCGCAGCACCGTCACGAAGCCGGTGCGCTCGGGTGAGTCCTCGACGTCGAGCACTGTGATGTCGCCGCGGGAGTGAATGAGTCCCAGCACGCAAAAGAACGCGGCCTGCGACGGATCGGTCGGCACGCGCCACGCCCGGGGGGCCGGTCGTCGAGGGATCAAGGTGACGCGTCGCCCCACTCCCGCATCGACACTGCGCACGTCGACACCGGCGTGTCGCAACATGTCCTCGGTACTGGTGCGGGTGCGCACGTCTTCGTGGACGCTGGTCGCGCAGTCCGCGAAGAGTCCGGCCAGCAGGATGGCGGATTTGACCTGGGCGCTGGCCGTGGGGACGTGGTAGTCGATGCCGTGTAGGCGCGTCGAACCCGTGATCGTCAGGGGCGGCGTGACCTTCGGGCCGTCGCCGACGACGTGCGCGCCCATGAGTCCCAGGGGGACCGCGACGCGGTCCATGGGGCGACGCGAGAGTGAGGCGTCACCCTCGAGGCGGTGCGTGCCGTCGATACCGCTGACGATGCCGCTGACGAGACGCATGGTCGTGCCCGAATTCCCGCACTGCAGGGGTTGTGGGCTCGCGCGCAGGCCGTCGACGGGGCCTTCGACCACGACGCGGTCGCCCTCGAGGTGGCGCCGCGCACCCAGTTGCGCCATGATCTCGCCGGTCGCGGCGACGTCGAGTCCCGGTGACAGGCCCTCGATGGTGCTCTCCCCCGCGGCCAACGCGCTCAGCATCAGCGCCCGGTGCGACGCGCTCTTGTCGCCGGGGACCCTGACGGAGCCCCCGATCGCGCGGCAGGGTTCGACGCGCCGCATCATCGCTCGCGCACCACCTCGAAGTGCTGACCTCGCAGGGCCGCCATGAAACGGTCGGCCTCGCGGGCGTCGACGGCGAGCAGGAGCGTTCCGCGATTGCCCTCGATGGCGTGGGCGATCTCGATGTCGAAGATGTTGACCAACATCTCCGAGGCCGTCATCGTGACGTGGGCCAGGGAGCCGGGGCGGTCGGCGATGAGCACACGGAGATAGGCCATGTCCTCGGAACTCAGGGCGCGACCGGGCAGTTGGCGCCGGGCGTGCGCGGCGCGCTGGAGACTCTCGTAGAGCGCCGGTTCGTCGCGGGTCTCGAGGGCGCCGCGCAGGTCGCGCAGGCGCTGTTCGAGGGACGTGAGGGCCGTAGTGATCGCGTCGCGGTTCTCGAAGAGGATGTCGGGCCAGATCGCCGGATCGCCCGCGGCGATGCGGGTCATGTCGCGAAACCCCCCGGCGGCGAGCTGCAGCAACACGGCGTCCTCGCGCGCGGCGTCGGCCGCCTGGTTCATGAGGGCACCGGCCAATAGATGGGGTACGTGACTGGCCAGGGCGACCAACCGGTCGTGGTCGGTCGAGGACACCGCGACGACGTTGGCGCCGATCTCGCGCAGGTAGCCGTGCAGGCGACCGTAGACGTCGGCGGGCGTCGCGTCGGTGGGGGTCAGCACCCACGTGCAGCCCTGGAACAGGTCGGCGCGCGCCCCGTCGAGGCCGCGCAGTTCGGAACCGGCCATGGGGTGGCCCCCTACGAAACGTGGCGCCGTCACCTCGCGCACGATGGCGCCCTTCACCCCGGCGACGTCGGTGACGATGAGCCCCGGATCACCCACGCGCGCGAGGTAGTCGTGCGCCACGTCCACGACCGCGCCCGCCGGGGTGGCGATGGCCACGAGGGTGACGTCGGCGGCCAGTGACGTGGCGTCGACGACGCCGCGCGAGAGTGCCCGCGCGACGACCTCGGGGTCGGCGTCGTCGCCACTCACCCGCCAGCCCGCGCCGCGCAGGGCCAGCGCGAGCGACGCGCCGATCAGGCCCAGTCCGACGACGTGGGCGCTCCTAGCGGAGGTCATCGCGCAGGTTCTGGGCGTCGCGCAGGTACACGTGGCGTACCTCGGCACGGGTGCGGGTGGTGTAAGCGTGCATCATCACCCGGATGCAGAGTCTCTTGGCCCCGGGCACGTCGATCTCGCTGGCGCAGATCAGCGGGACGGTCTCGAAACCGATGCCGCGCGCCGCGGCCGCGGGAAAGGCGGCCGTCAGGTCGGGGCTCGTGGTGAACAAGACGCTGATGATGTCCTGCACGTCGATCTCGTTGCTCTGCAGCATGCTCGTGAGGAGTTCACGGGTCGCCACCGCGACGTCCTCGGCGTCGTTACGTTCGACTGTCGTCGCGCCGCGTAGCGCGCGCACCAGCAAATTTGTCATGACGGCATCGTAGAGGCGATGTCGTCGGTCATTCCAACCACCTCCATGAGTCGTCGAACTTCACCCAAGCTCAACTGTCGCGACGAACCCGGTGTCAGGGTGGGATCGTGGATGGGTCCGATGCGGGTGCGCACCAGACGCGTGACCTCGTGACCGACCGCCGCGCACATCCGCCGCACCTGGCGATTGCGTCCTTCGTGGATCACGATGCGCAGCAGTCCCTCCGAGACGCGACTCACTTGGGCGGGACTCGTGCGGCCGTCGTCGAGATCCACCCCCTCGCGCAAGCGCCGCAGGGCCCCCGGCGAGGGATCGCCCTCCACGCGGACGAGATACTCCTTGGCCACGCCCGAACTCGGGTGGGTCAACAGGTGCGCCAGCCGACCGTCGTTGGTCAAGATGATGAGGCCCTCGGTGTTCATGTCGAGGCGACCGACGGGAAAGATCCTCGTGGGTGAGTGCACGAGGGACAAGACGGTGGGGCGGCCCTGGGGGTCGGCGGCCGTGGTGACGATGCCGGTGGGCTTGTTGAGCAGGAAGTACACCTTGCTCGGGGCCACCGGGGCCATCGCACCGTCCACGCAGATCATCTGGGTCTCGGGGTCCACCCGGTTGCCCAGTTCGGCGATGCGCCCGTCGATGCTCACGCGCCCCTCACTGATCAGGATCTCACAGGCCCGCCGCGAACCGTAGCCGGCGCGCGCGAGCGTCTTCTGCAGTCGTTCGCCGTCGTCCATCTAGGCCCCGTCGAGGTCGTCGCCGACCGCGGTCATCTCCGACACGAGGGCCTCGGCGGTCTCCAAAGGCACGAGGAAGTCCTCGATGGGCGGGAGGTCGCGAATCGACGCGAGACCCATGCGGTCGAGGAACAACTCGGTCGTGCCGTAGAGGATCGATTGACCCGGTCCGGGGGCGCGACCGACCTCGGCGATGTAGCCGCGCTGCTCGAGGAGGCGCACGACGCCGTCGACGTTCACGCCGCGCAACGCGGTGATCTGCGCGCGCGAGATCGGCTGGCGGTAGGCGATGATGGCGAGGGTCTCGAGGGCCGCGGAACTCAGGCGGTGCGACACGTCGCGATTGGCGAAGCGCGTCACCCATTGGGCCACGTCGGGCGAGGACTGCATCACCCATCCGCTCGCCAGTTCGGCGAGGCCGAATCCCCGCTTCTCCTCGATGAACTGTTCGCGCAGCGCCGCCAGGACCGCGACCACCTGTGGCGCGTCGGCCTCGGCCACGTCGGCGAGTTCCTCGGCGGAGATCGGTTCGAGCGCCACGGTCAACATTGCTTCGAGTCGCTGCTCGAGCGAGGCGTCATCCCTCATAGGAGTCGATCCTTTCGAGGTCGAGGCGCGAAGTGACGTCGATCCATTCGATGTCCACCGCGCCGAAGGTACCACCCTGGCCCAGTTCGATGTGACCCAACTTGCAGAGCTCGAGCACCGCGAGGAAGTGCACGATGATCTCGATGCGCGTCTGGAGGCCGGCGGTCAGGTCGCGAAAGGAGACCCGGCCCATCGCGGGAAGGCGCTGGGCCAACACCACGACCGTCTCGGCGACGGTGACGGCGTCGACGGTGACGTGATTGAGTCGTACGACCGCCACGGGCTTCTCTTCGATACCGCGCAGGTACGCGGCCGCCAACTGTGCCGTGGTGACGCCGGCCAGTAGGTCGGGTGGCTGGACGACGAAGTCGTCGTCGATGCCGCGCAACCGAGGAAAGGAGCGAGCCGCGCGCTCGAAGAGTCCCACGAAGGAGTCGGCCAGACCGGCGTACGTGCGCAGTTCGAGCAGCCGCGCGAGCAGGACGTCGCGCTCCTCCCAGCCGACGAACTCCTCGTCAGGTTCGAGCGCGTCACGTCCGGGCAGGAGGCGTTGACTCTTGAGCTCCAACAGGATCGCCGCGATCAACAAGAACTCCGACAACTGATCGACGTCGAGCACGAGTGACTCGTCGCGCAACGTGGCGACGAAGGCGTCCACGACCGGCGCCAGTGGGATATCGAGGACATCGACGTCGTGGCTACTGATCAGCTGCAGGAGCACTTCGATGGGTCCGTTGAAAGACGGCGTCGTCACGACGTAGGTCACGCGCCAACTCTAGTAAATCTGACTCGACACCTCGCCTCCTCTACCATTGGACGATGCGCATCTTCTCGGGAATCCAGCCCTCGGGCTCCATGCACATCGGAAATTACCTCGGTGCGGTGCGCCAGTGGGTGGACGCGCAGAATCCTGAGGCCTTCTACTGCATCGTCGACCTGCACGCCCTCACCCTGCAGATCGACCCCGCGGATCTGCGCGAACAGACCCTGGACTTCCTGGCCACGTTGCTGGCCGCCGGACTCGACCCCGAGGTCTGCACCCTGTTCATCCAGAGCCAGGTGCCCTACCACGCCCAGATGAACTGGCTACTCGAATGCGTGGCCTCCTACGGCGAGCTCTCGCGCATGACCCAGTTCAAGGACAAGGCGGGGCGCCAAGAGGGTTACCGCGTGGGTCTCTTGACCTATCCGGTGCTGATGGCGGCCGATATCCTGCTCTACTCGGCCGATCAGGTTCCGGTCGGCGACGACCAGCGCCAGCACCTCGAACTGACCCGCGAGATCGCCGAACGGTTCAACCATCGCTACGGCGAGGTCTTTACCGTGCCCGCCGGCGTCCAGCCGCGCGCCTCGGCGCGGGTCATGGACCTCCAGGAGCCCACGCGCAAGATGTCCAAGTCCCTGGCGAGCCCCCTGGGGCTGATCTACCTCAACGACGACCCGTCCGAGATCGACAAGAAGATCAAGAAGGCGGTCACCGACACCGACAACGAGGTCCGTTTCGATCCGGCGGTGAAGCCCGGACTGTCGAACCTGCTCGAGATGTTCGCGAGCTTCTCGGGCGAGACGCCCGCGACTGTCGCCCAGCGCTACGAGCGTTACGGCGACCTCAAGGCCGACCTGTCGGCATTGGTCATCGAGAGCCTGACGCCTATCCAGCAGCGCTACCGCGAGCTGCGCGCGGACGTGGGGGCCTTGCGTGAGCTGGCCGCTCGCGGCGCCGAGAAGGCGGCCGACGTCGCCGGCCCGCTCTACCAGCGCGCGGCGGCGGCGATGGGTCTCTAGGTGCGCGGGTCAGAATCGGTTTTCGGCTCGGCCGTGAGAGTTGTGCAAACGTGAAAACGGTTGTCGTGTAGCG
>JABBOA010000043.1:0-10200 GCA_019352075.1 Acidobacteriota bacterium
CACCGCCGCCCCCACGCGACCCGCCGTGCCATTGGACACCAGCAACAATAGTCCGATGCCGATTTGGATCCACGCCGTGCCACTCGCCAGGGTGAGGGGGTGGGTATTCCACACGTTGACGCCGCTGACCATCAGATGATGCAGCCAGCCCGGCGTCCCCGCGGCGGCGGGCAACACCACACGATTGGCCATGCCCAAGGGCATGGCGACCTGCAACTGCAGGATGCCGTCGAAGATCCACAACCCCCCAAAAGCCAACCGAAGATAGCTGCGACTGCGCACCTCGGCGAGTCCCGCGGCGGAGAGGTTGAAGTGCAGCACCCGTCGCGTCACCACCGAGTACACCATCACGGCGAAGGCGATGGCGATGATCCAGAGCAGACTCGTGACGAATACTTGGTGCTGGAACGCCGTCGTGACGAGCGAATTGACGTCACTGATGCTGCTACCACCCATTCCCGGCATCGCTATAGGCCTCATTCCCTAGTAGTGAGTTCTTCCACGATTGACGACAAGACGCCATTGACGAACGACGGTGAGGCGTCGGTAGAATAGGTCTTCGCCAGTTCGACCGCTTCGTCCATGATGACCGCCGTCGGCGGCGCGTCGTCCATCAAGATCTCGCTGGTCGCCAACGTCAAGACGAGTCGGTCGATCAGCGCCATTCGATCGAGGGACCAATCGATGGAGAACGCGCTGATCAGTTCGATCGCGCGACCCTCGTGCGCGGACACCGCGGCCAGGAGCACCGCGGTGTAGTCGTCGGGGGGCACCGGCAGTTGCGACGCGACCACCAACACCGGGCGGTCCTTCATCGCCGCCTCGTAGAGCAACTCCAGCGCGCGCGCACGAGATCGGTGGCGCCCCGCGCCGAGTTCACTCACTACGCGCGCGTCATGTACTCGCCGGAGCGAGTATCGACCTTGATGGCTTCACCAGGACCGACGAAGAGGGGCACCTGGACCACGAAGCCGGTCTCGAGGGTGGCGGGCTTGCGCGCGCCCGAGACGCGGTCTCCCTGGATGCCCGGTTCGGTCTCGGCGATGGTGAGTTCGACCGACGCGGGCAACTCCACGCCGATGATCTCGTCGTCGTGCGAGATGATCATGGCCTTGCCGGTCTCCTTGAGAAAGTTCGCGGCGTCGCCCAGGCTCTTCGACGACACCGGCACCTGGTCGAAATTCACCTGGTCCATGAAGATGTAGTCGTCACCGTCACGGTACAGGTACTGGGTGTCGCGCTTGTCGATGATCGCTTGCTCGAGTCGCTCGTCGGACCGATACGTGCGCTCGATGACGGCGCCCGAGCGGGCGTTGCGCAACTTGGTGCGCACGAACGCCCCGCCCTTGCCGGGCTTGACGTGCTGGAACTCGATCACGGAGAACAGGCCCCCGTCGATCTTCAACGTGATGCCGTTCTTGATATCGGATGTGGAAATGGCCGCCATGGGCTCAACTACCTTTCGTGCAATGTGCGGTTGTCAGTCTAGGCAGTCGCGCCGGGGAGCCTGCTCGGGGTCTCGCGATCCTCGAGCAAGTGGACCACCGCGTCGACGGCGAGCACGTAGCCCAGTCCCCCGAGGCCCGCCAGTGAACCGTCGACGACCCCCGCCAACGTCGAGAGGTGCCGAAATGGCTCGCGGGCCGCGGGGTTGGAGAGATGGACCTCGATCTTGGGCCCCGAGAAGATCGCCAGAGCGTCGGCGAGCGCCCACGACGAGTGCGTGAGCGCCCCGGCGTTGATGATGATGGCCACCGCGCTCGCGCGCGCGCCGTGCACCGCTTCGATGAGGTCACCCTCGAAATTCGACTGGAGGTGGCGTACTCGCAAGTCGGCCGTCGCCGCTCGCGCGATGACCGCCTCCACGTGCGCGGACAGGGTCGCCGTCCCGTAGACGTCGGGACTGCGCACCCCGAGCAAGTCGAGGTTGGGCCCCGACAACAACAGAATCTCTCGCATCACGCCTCCCGGAACTGTTCTAGTGCGCCCCGGACGACCCGGGCGTCGATGCCGGCCACCACTTCGTAGCCCTCGCCACCCGCGAGGACGAAGGTGAGGTCGTGGTGGGCCTTCTTGTCCCGCGCCATCACCGCGATGACCTCATCGAGGTCGAGGTCGCGTGGACAGCGCCGCGGCAGGGTGAAGAAGTCGAGCACCGCATCGGTCTGGGTGACGACGTCGTCGCCCACCCGACCCAGAGCGCGCGCGAGGCGCGCGGCGAAGGCGAGGCCGATGGCCACGGCTTCGCCGTGGCGCAGCTCATCGCTGTTCCGGGCCAGGGCCGCCAGCTCCAGGGCGTGGCCCAAGGTGTGGCCGTAATTGAGGAGGGCGCGCGTGCCCGACGTCTCGAACTCGTCGGCCGCCACGATGCGCGCCTTCAACGCCACCGACAATTCGATGAGCTCGACCATCGAGGCGTCCGTGAGCTGGGCACGCGTGCGGCCCTCGAGCAGCCAACACTTGGCGACTTCACCCATGCCGGCGACCCGTTCGCGTTCGCTCAAGGTCACCAGGGTCGCGGTATCGCACCACACACCCGCGGGCTGATGGAAGGCACCCACGAGGTTCTTACCTGCGGCGAGGTTGACCGCGGTCTTGCCGCCGATGGCCGCGTCGACCTGCCCCACGATGCTCGTGGGCACCTGCAGGACCGCCACGCCGCGTAGGTAGACGGCGGCCGCGAATCCCGCGAGGTCGGTGATCGCCCCACCGCCCACCCCCACCACGACGTCGTGGCGTGAGACCTGATGGCGCGCCAACTGCTCGCAGACCTGCTCGAGGCTCGCCAACGTCTTCGCGGCCTCCCCGTCGGGGACTTCGATGACCGTCGTCTCGACGCCGAAGCCGATGCCGATGCCGAAATCGAACCAGGGCTGACGACGTATCTCGGGTGAGGTGATGATGACCGCCATGCGCGCACGCGCGAAGTGTTCGGCGATGAAACCGCCCACCTCGTGGCGCACCCCGTCACCCAGGTAGACCTCGTAGGGGGCGTCGCGCACGTCCACGCGGATTCTCATGAATCGCCCCGATCATGGGCCACGGCCCCCACGAGTTCGTCCACGATGTCCTCCACACGGCGATCGGCGTCGACGCGCAACTGGCTCACGCCGCGGTACCACGTTTCGCGTTCGCCACGAAGTTGCGACAGTCGCTGCTCAGGCTCACCCCCCAGGAGGGGTCGATCGCCCTCGGCCACCCGTCGCAGGATCTCCTCATCGGGACAGGTGAGCCAGACCGTGAACTCCTTCTCGAGCACCTCTCGAGCGCCGGGCGTGGTCACGATGCCGCCGCCCGTTGCCACCACCTTCGCGCGCGCGAGGGCCGACGTCAGCGCGCCGAGCTCGCGTTCGCGAAAGAGGGGCTCACCCTGGCGACGCAGGAAGTCCTGCACGGACTCACCCTCGCGTTCCGCGAAGACGTCGTCGGTGTCGCAAAAGTCCTGGCGCAGCGCTCGGGCCAGGGCCCGGCCCACGGTGGTCTTGCCCGTTCCCGGCAAGCCGACCAGGACGATGTGGTCCACGATTACGCCGGTCGAGCCGCCGAGGCGACCGAGCCCAGATTCGCGACGTAGGACGCGTGGTTACGCTCGAACTCCTCGAGCGAGTCGCCGCCGAACTTGCGCACCGCCTCATTCGCGATGACCAGGGCCATCATGGCTTCGGCGACCACGCCCAGGGCCGGCACGGCGGTGACATCGGTGCGCTCCTTGAAGGAGACGGCCGACTCGCCGGTGGCGACGTTCACGGTCTCGAGCACCGGGCGGTTCAGTGTCGCGAGGGGCTTCATCGCCACCTTCGCGATCAGGGGTGCGCCCGAGGTCATGCCACCCTCGAGCCCCCCCGCGTGGTCACTGCGCCGCACGAATCCTCCGACGCGCGCCGAGTGCTCGTCGCGCGCGATGGCGTCGTGGGCCTGGCTGCCGCGTTGCGCGGCCTGGGCCATACCGTCGCCGATCTCGACGGCCTTCACCGCCTGGATGCTCATGAGGGCCCCGGCGAGAAGTCCGTCCAGCTTGCGGTCCCAGTGCACGTAACTGCCCAGGCCGACCGGCACACCGTAGGCGATCACCTCGACGATGCCCCCCAGGGAGTCGCCGTCCTTCGCGGCGGCTTTGATCTCGAGCACCATGGACTCGGCGGTCGCCGGATCGAAGCAGCGGACCTCACTCGCGTCCACCCGCGCGAGGTCCTCGCTACCGGGTCGCGCGCCGTCGGGCGCGGCCACCGCACCGATGCGCACCACGTGCGACACGACGTCCACGCCGATCCGACGCAGGAGGGCCTTGGCGAGCGCACCCGCGACCACGCGCGCCGCGGTCTCTCGCGCACTGGCGCGTTCGAGCACGTCGCGAGCATCGTCGAAGGCGTACTTCTGCATTCCCACCAGGTCGGCGTGACCGGGACGCGGGGTCGTCAATTTTTCGCTCGGCGAGCCGGGCGCCGCCGACATCTCGAGTTCCCACTTGGGCCATTCCGAATTGAGTACCTCGATAGCGACCGGCGAACCAAGGGTGCGTCCGTGTCGAATCCCGCCGCTCAGGCGTAGTACGTCGCGCTCGAAGCGCATCCGGGGGCCGCGTCCGTAACCGAGACGTCGCCGAGCGAGCTCGTCACCAATCTCCTCCTCAGTGACGGGCAGACCCGCCGGAAGACCTTCGACGATGACGGTGAGTGACGGGCCGTGGCTTTCGCCAGCAGTCAAGAAGCGCAGCATCCCCCGATTCTAGGAGGCCCTGATGCGCCCTAGTGTGCGTCGGCGTAGAACGGATTGACGCCCGAGGCGTGATCCGTGATGTCGCGCACGTCGTTGAGTTCGGGAATCGCCGCGCGCAGGGCCGTCTCGATCCCTTGCGACAACGTCATGCGGCTCATCGAACAGCCCTGGCAACCGCCCGACATCTTGATGTACGCCACCTTCTGGGCGTCGTCCATCGCCACGAGGTCCGCTCGTCCGCCGTGCGAGGCGATGGAGGGGTTCACGTCGTTGTCGAGTACCGCGACGGCCAGTCGGGCGAGTTCGCTCTCGATGCCCAACGCCAATATCTCGGCCGGCACGCCGGGATTGAGCTCGTCACTCGACGGTTGGTTGGGATTGACGAGCACCAACCCCCCGCCCCCGTCAGTGGCGAATTCGAGGCGACTTCCCCGCAACCGATCGACGCTCGCGCTCGGGATCACGATGGTGACGTCCCCGTCGTGCCCGATGGCGGCGCCCTCGGGCGCGTCGGCGAGGTCCGAGAAATAGAGGTCGTAGGAGTAGCCCGCGCCCATCGTGCCGGTGACTTCGACCCACAACGCCAGGGAGGCGTTCATCTCCTCATTGGCGAGGGCGTCGAGCACGACGTTGCGCGCTTCGTCAGTGAGCGTGAGCACGTCGAAGGAAGGTGGCGTTGTCATGCGACCAGTCTACGGTCGGGTCCCGGGGGCCGGAACGGATAGTTTAGGGGGGTGCCCAGCATTCCCCTCGACGCCCACGAATGGGTGAGTTTCGACGACGACGTCAGTCAGCGTACCTGGATGGTCGACGTGACGTTCATCGAAAGCAATTGGACCTGCATCTTCAACAACGGATGCCAGGGGGTCCTGACCGGTCCGACCCCGGAGTTGGCCCAAGGATGCTGTAGCTACGGCGCCCATTTCACCGACGAGGCCGACCGTCAACGCGTCGAACTCGCCGCTCAGCGCTTGACCGACGACCAGTGGCAATTCAAGGCCCGCGCCAAGAAGAACGGTACGACGAAGACCAAGAAGAACGGTGAATCGACCACCCGACTGGTCGACGACGCGTGCATCTTCTTGAATCGGCCGGACTTTCACCGCGGTCCGGGTTGCGCTCTGCACGTCTTGGCGATGGACAACGATGAGAGTTTCGTTCCGCTCAAGCCCGACGTCTGTTGGCAACTGCCACTGCGACGCGAAGACGTGGTGCTGGACAACGGTCACATGGTCACGCGCATCGCGCAGTGGGATCGACCCGACTGGGGCGCGGGCGGTGACGACTTCCACTGGTGGTGCACCGAAGATCCCGCCGCGTTCACCGGCGCGACCCGCGTCGTCGATTCGATGTCCGAGGAACTCGTCGCCATCATGGGCGACTCGTCCTATCGCAAACTACTGACCCTCGTCAACGACCGCGCTCGGCGTGGCACACCCTTGGCGCACCCGGTCGTGCGCCGACGCCACTAGTTCTCTGCGGCCAGCGGATCTTCCTCGGTGAAGGTGGGGCGAGGGAGCGAACCCAGAATCTCGTCGTAGCGGTCCTCCTCGACGAGACACCACGTCGCGTGCACGTCCTCGGGCGCCGCACCGCATTCGACGCAGGTCGTCGCACGCGGTCCCGTAGAACGCTTGAGTTCGCGAGCTTCAACAAACCGACGGTGGCGGCCTTTTTTCACGTCAACTCCTCACTGGCCGCGGTCCATAACTGGCGGCGGCCCAGACTCAGCACCACTGAGCCGGACACCCATTGTACCAACTCACTCGCCGGCCCGAACCCCTAACATGGCCGCGTGAACGAGTTCAACCCTGATGAAATGATTGCGCGATTCCGCGAACGAGCCGAAGCGGTGCGCCACCGCGGTCTGCCGCCGGTCGAAGGACCGGACCGCCAACGATTCTTACAAGCCGCGACCACCGATTTCCAGGACTTCGCGATGCTCGCCGACGCGACCGCCACGCTGCAGGACGGGATACTTCGCCTCGAGATCGATTTGCGACCGCGACCGTCGAACGAGTCGGCCTAGGACGAGCGAAGCGCGCTGACGCGCGCCTGGGCCTCGGAGAGTTCCGCGCCGGCCCGACGCAAATACGCGCTCGCGCGATCTCGTTTGCTGGTCGAATGCGCCGCGAGGTAGCACTCGTTCGCACCATCGCCCAAATCGGTGTACACCGCGGTCAACAACTGGGTGGTCTGCGCGTCGGGAGTAGGTAGGGCGGCGTAGGCCTGCAGGGCTTCGACGTCGAGGACCGCGCACACGGTGTGCAATTGCGCCGCCGTGGTTCGTGGGTCCTTCAGTGCGAGCAGCGCGTGACGCGCGACACTGACCAGTTGCGCCGAATTCGTCGTGAGATTACTGCTCTTGGCCCAATTGGTGAGCGCGGTGCCCGCGCTCTGTGTGCCGCACGCGCTCAGCGCCAGCGACGATCCCACGAGCAGTATCGCGACGAGGGGACGCGACCGCAGCTTCACGCCACGACGACGAGGTGCAGTTCGCGTCGCCCTCGCCGCAGCACGATGTAGCGTCCGTGCAGGGTGCTCTCGAGCCCGACCGTTTCCTCCGGGGCCAGACGCACGTTGTTCACGTAGACCCCGCCCTGGTCGATGAAGCGGCGGGCCTCCGCCTTGGACTTGGCCAACTCGCAGCGCACGAGCAGTTCCGCGGCGTCGACGCCCGACTCGAACTGCGATCGCGCGATGGTCGACGACGGCGCATCGGCGACGATGGTCAACAGCATCGCCTCGTCGAGCTCGGCGATTGACGGCTGGAACAGGGCCTCACCGGCGCGCTGCGCCCCCTCGGCGGCCTCCTCGCCGTGCACGAGCGTCACGACCGCGTGGGCCAATGCGCGTTGCGCTCGACGCTCCTGGGGTGCGCGGAGCGTCGCCTCGTCGAGGTCGCGAATGGCGTCGTGATCGAGGAAGGTGAAGAAGCGCAGCAGCGCGGGCGTCATGGCGTCCTCGGCATTGAGGAAGAACTGGTGCATCTCGAAGGGCGACGTCATCGCCGCGTCGAGCCAGATGTTCGCGCCGGACTCGGATTTGCCGAACTTGGTCCCGTCGGCGCGCAGCAGGAGCGGCGAGGTCAGACCCGCGGCCGAGCGTCCGGTGGATTTGCGGATCAACTCGGTGCCCATGGTGATGTTGCCCCACTGGTCCGAACCGCCGAGTTGCAGGGTGCAACCGTGGTCGACGTTCAGGCGCAAGAAGTCGTAGGCCTGCAACAACATGTAAGAGAACTCCGTGAAGGACAGTCCCACGTCGTCGCGATCGAGACGGCTCTTGACCGAGTCCTTGGCCACCATCTGGTTCACCGTGAAGTGTTTGCCCACGTCGCGCAGGAAATCGGTCAGGGGAATCGTGGTCAGCCAACTGGCGTTGTTGAGCAACAGTGCCCGCGAGGCCCCGGCGCCCGACGTGAAGTCGAGGAACCGCGAGAGCTGCTCGCGGATACCCTCCACGTTCGCGGCGATCTGCTGGGGGGTCAACAGGGGTCGCTCCACCGCCTTGAAACTGGGGTCCCCGATCATCCCCGTTCCGCCACCGGCCAGCACGATCGGGCGGTTCCCCGCCATCTGGAGGCGCCGTAGGTTGCACAACTGCAACAAGTTGCCCAGGTGCAACGACGCGGCGGTCGGGTCGAATCCGATGTACGCCGTGACGCCGCCCGCACTCAATCGGTCCAGCAGCGTCTCGTCCGTGGTCTGGTGGACGAGGCCTCGAAATTCCCAGTCATCGCGCAATGGCATAGCGCCCAGTCTACGAGGGGTGTTGTCTAGAGGCTCGACGTCGCGGGCAGGTGGATTTGCAGCCACAGCACCCACGACTGCCACAGACCAGTGACTTCGGCGACACCGATCAAGATCAGCAGCACTCCTCCGACCATGCCGATGGCGCGCCCGTGGCGACGCAACCAGCCCGAAGCGTTGGACATCCACTCGGTCGCGAGCGCCGCCACCACGAAAGGGACACCGAGACCGAGGCAGTAGACGAAGGCGAGGATCGATCCTCGTAGCGCCGTCGCACCCGACGACGCGGCGGCCAGTCCGTCGATCGTGGCCAGAGTCGGACCGATGCAGGGTGTCCAGCCCACGGCGAAGAAGACGCCTAGCAGGGCCGCCCCCAGGACCGAGGCCCGTGGGAGGAAATGCACCCGTCGTTCGCGCTGCAGCCACGAGGAGGGCCACCAACCGGCGAAGAAGAAGCCCAGCACGATCGTGACCACGCCAAAGACGATCTCGAGGGGACGTTGATGGGCCTTGAGCGTGTCGCCGAACTGGCCGAACAGGGCGCCGAAACTCACGAAGACCGCCGAGAATCCCAGGATGAACGCCAGCGATCCGAGCAGGGTGCGACCACGGGCGCCACGCCCGTTCAGGCGCGAGGCCGAACCGCCGAGGAACGCCACGTACCCGGGCAGCAGGGGTAGGACGCACGGCGAGACGAAGGAGACCAGTCCCGCGGCGAAGGCCAGGGGGAAGGCCGCGATTAGCGAGGCGGGTAGCGCAGCGATCATCGCGTCGCCCACCACTGCGCCACCAGCGCGTTCAGTTCATCGTGACGCGCCACGTTACGCTCTCGCGAGGGCACCGCGGCCACCACGACGCTCAGACCGCGACGCTGCAGTCCTCGCTCGAGCGCGTCGCGTAACCCCGACGCGCTCGACACGGTCTCGCCATGATGACCGAAGGCGCGCGCCACCGCGGCGAGGTCGTGATGACGTGGCGTGGCGAAGAGTTCATCGAACTGCGCGGCGCGAAGTTGGCGGGCCTGGGCCAGGAACGAGAAGATCCCTCCCCCGCCGTTGTCACTGACCACCAGCACCGCGCTGGTCGACTCACCCGGGAACTCCACGAGCGCCGAGACGTCGTGCAGCATGGTCACGTCGCCCACCAGCCCGAGGGCCGTGGAGCCTTCGGCCACTCCGAGGAACGTGGACACGACGCCGTCGATGCCGTTGGCCCCACGATTGGCGTACACCGCGCTCTCACGCGCCTCGGCCCACCACTCCACGTCACGCACCGGCATCGACGAACCGACCACGAGGGCGCAGCGCGCCGCATTGGCGGCGCGCACCACCAGGCGCGCCACGAGGATCTCGTCGAGCCCCTCGTCCCAGTGCTCCTCCAGTCGCCGGCCCAACCACGAACTGACCTCGTCCCATTGGTCCACGAACGATGCGCTGCCCTGGTGGGCGCGCTGCGCCGGGTCCGGCATCCCCGCCACGCGGCGCGTCACCACGGTGTCGGGGTCCCCGACCGGTCCCGGCCCCTCGAGGGCGATCACTGGGAGCCCACTGGTGACGAGCCGCTGGGCGAGGAACTTCGACGCGGGCACCCCCCCGAGGCGAATGACCACGTCGGGGCGCAGGACCGACCAGATCTCGTCGTGGCGCACGAGCGCATCGGCGTAGGCCAGCGCACCGCGTGCGGTCGCGTCGCCCAGCACCACCCATCGCGCGGCGCGCGCCGCCGCGACGAC
>JABBOA010000043.1:10414-16174 GCA_019352075.1 Acidobacteriota bacterium
AGGCGACGCGCCAGCGGTCGCCACGACGTCGACGCGTCGAGTCGGGCGATACCGGGCTCCTCGTAGAGCCTCACCTTCGAACCGTAGAGGCGCTGTTGATCGATGGTCTGGGGAGCACCCACTCCGTGCAACTCCGGCGGACGATCGGCGGTGATGACCATCACGGGGACACCGGCGAGGTCGGCCTCGGCGACGGCGGCGTGGACCTCCGCTGCGGCGGTGCCGCTGGTGACGACGATGGCCACGGGACGACGCGAGCTGAGGGCCCGGCCCAGTGCGAAGAAGGCGGCACTTCGTTCATCGATACGTACGTGCGCCGACACGCCACCGTGACGAGCGAACGCCATCGTCATGGGGGTAGACCGTGAACCCGGGCAGATGACCACGTCACGTAGCCCCAGACGGAACCACTCATCCACCAGCGTGGCCACGAACGTCGCTTGGACGACGCTCGCGTTCGGTACGCTCTCTTGCAATGCCACTCCTCACCCTGGAACGACGCGGGGCAGGCCCGCCACTCGCGTGGCTGCACGGCTTCACCCAGACCCGAGCCTCGGCGCGTCAGTTCCTTACCATTCTGACAGGTCGCCACGAAGTCATGACCCTCGACCTACCCGGCCACGGCGTTGCCGCCTCGATCAGCGCCTCGTTGCCCGAAATCGCCGAACTGGTGCTCGACGCTCTGCCGCGCGAACCGGTGGTCCTCGGCGGGTACTCGTTCGGCGCACGCGTCGCCCTGCACGTCGCCCTGCGCGATGCGTCACGTCTTGACGCCCTCGTGCTCCTCGGCGCCTCCCGGGGAATCCTCGACCCCGTCGAACGCGCCCAGCGCGTCGCGCGCGACGAGGCCCTGGCCACTCATGTCGAAGCGGTCGGCTCCGACGCCTTCTTGAGCGAATGGCTGTCCCAGCCCCTCTTCTCACGCCTGGGGCCCCACGCGGAACCCGAGACCCGCAGTACCGACGCGGCCGGACTGGCGAACAGTCTGCGCCACGCCGGTACCGGCACCCAGGAGTGGCTGGGCGCCCGCCTCGCCACGCTCGACGTCGCCACGCTCGCGCTGGCGGGCGACGCCGACACCAAATTCACCCTCGAGGCACGCGCCATCGCCGAGGCGGTGCCCCGTGGACACTTCGCCACGGTTCGTGACGCGGGCCACGCCGCCCACCTCGAGCAACCCGAACGGGTCGCGGCGCGCATCGAAGAATTTCTCTCCTAGCGGGTCACGTACATCACGAGTGCCGTCGCCGCGCCGACGGTCCACTGCGCGTAGGCCGATTGCTTGAGCATCGGCAACAGCTCGCGACCGTTCTTCGCCGAAAAGGCCAACTGCAGCGCCGGGATGTACATGACCAGGGCCACGGCACCGATCAGGGACTCCCCCCCGAGGGCCGCGCCCAGCACCGTCCCCGCCACCCAGAGGACGAACAGCCAGGCCCCGCGACGGCGCCCGAGTCGGGCGGCCAGCGTGTTCTTGCCCGCCGAACGGTCCCCCGCGACGTCGCGCAGGTTGTTGGCTTCGAGCAGGGCGCACGCCATCGAACCGGTGGCCAATCCCCACCACCACGCACCGTGGGGGATCACCCGATGCTGGGCGTAGGCGCTACCCACCGTGGCGACGAAGCCGAAGTACACCATGACGAAGACCTCGCCGAGTCCCATATAACCGTAGGGCCGAGGACCGCCCGTGTAGAACCAGCCAGCGGCCACCGCGCTCATGCCCAGGGGGATGAAGAGCCACGACGTTCGCACGCTCAAGATCAGTCCCGCCACTGCGGCCAGCGCGAAGAAGGCGAAGGCCGCGCGCTTGACCGCGTCGGCGCGGACCAGGCGTGACGCCGTGAGTCGAAAGGGCCCCACGCGGGCCTCATCGGTGCCGCGCACGCCGTCGGAGTAATCGTTCGCGTAGTTCGTGCCGATCTGCAACGCGAGGGCGATGACGAGGCACAGAAGCGTGTTGGTCACGTTGTAGGGGCGAGGTCGCGCCAGCGACGCCCCGACCACGACCGGGACGGTCGCGGCGGGCAGCGTGCGCACGCGAGCGGCCAACACCCAGCGTTGCAGGGCGCCCGGCGTGCTCATGGGCGTTTGGGGAAGCGCGAGAAGTCCGGTCGCCGGTGCTCGACGAAGGCGTCACGACCCTCCTGGGCTTCTTCGGACATGTAGAAGAGCATGGTCGCGTCACCGGCGAGCTGTTGAACGCCGGCGAGTCCGTCCTCGGCGGCGTTGAAGCCCGCCTTGAGCATCCGCAACGCGAGTGGTGAGAGGGCCAGGATCCGACGGCACCACGCCACCGTCTCGCCCTCGAGCTCGGCCAAGGGGACCACCGTGTTCACCAGTCCCCACGACAACGCTTGCGCCGCGTCGTACTGACGACACAAGAACCACACCTCCTTCGCCCGCTTGAGACCGATCGTGTTCGCCAGCAACGACGAGCCGTAGCCGCCGTCGAAGGAGCCGACTCGCGGGCCCGTCTGACCGAAGCGCGCGTTGTCCGCGGCGATCGACAAATCGCACACCAGGTGCAAGATGTGGCCGCCGCCGATCGCGTAGCCGGCGATCTGGGCGATCACCGGCTTGGGTAGCCGACGGATCTGGATCTGCAGGTCCAGCACGTTGAGTCGCCCCACGCCACGTCGGGCCACGTCGTCGTCGCCCATATAGCCGTCGTCACCGCGGATCTTCTGATCGCCCCCCGAACAGAAGGCGTCGCCGCCCGCCCCCGTCAAGATGATGGCGCCCACTGCGATGTCGTCGCGGGCGCGTTCGAAGGCGTCGGACAACTCGAACAGCGTCTGCGGCCGGAAGGCGTTGCGGCGCTCCGGTCGATTGATGGTGAGGCGCGCGATTCCCTCCGCCGATTCGTAGATGATGTCCTCGTAATCCCCCGCCGCCGTCCACGACGGTACGGGCAGACCTCGGAACTCGTCCACGGGATCGTCGGGGGGGCCAGAAATGGTCGTCGTCAACATGCCACTACGCTACCGTCCACACCCCGGAGGTCCCTCGATCCGAAGGGCCCCTCGCGGGACCTAAGGTTTCTTGGTGGCTTCGCTCGTTGCGCTCGATTTCCCCCTCGGCCCCGAACTCGACTACGCCCTGCGCGACTGCGTGGAACGGTCTCTGGCCTTTTGCGTCCTCGATCAACGCGTCTCGGCCGCGCGACGGCGCGACGAACTGGCCGCGTTGGGCGCCACCCACCTGCGTGACGCGTCGGGACTCAGTTCCCTCGACACTGCTCACGGCGTCGACGACGAGATCGGACTGGTCATGCTGACGTCGGGCTCGAGTGGCACCCCCAAAGCGGTGGAACACACCTGGACGGCGCTACGCGCGAGCGCCGTGCGCACCCAGGAATCTCTACCGCGCACGTCCTCTCCCGTGTGGTACCCGTGTCTGCCTCCCAACCACATCGGGGGTCTCGCCGTCATCCTGCGCGCCATCTGGGGCGACGCGCGGTTGCTCTGGGGAGACCCCGAGGACATCTCCCACGCGCCGCGACGAGGCGCGACACATATCGCTCTGGTGCGCACCCAGTTGTCGCGCCACGATGTGCGCGGCTACGACGCGGTGCTCGTCGGTGGCGCACGACCGCCGGGTGAACTCGCTGACAACGTCGTCGCCACCTGGGGCATGACCGAGACGGGTTCGGGCGTCGTCTACAACGGTCGGCCGCTGCGCGACGTGCAGGTCTGCGCCGTCGAGGGCGAGATCTGCGTGAAGAGCCCGACGCTCTTTCGTTCCTACCGTGACCGCGCTCGGCCCCGCATCACGGGGCCCGACGGTCGCGATGACTGGTTCCCCACGGGCGACGCGGGCGAGGTCCTCGAGGGCGTGCTACGCGTGCGCGGTCGCCTGCGCTACGTGATCAACACCGGGGGCGAGAAGGTCTGGCCCGAGGACCTCGAAGCGGCCATCGTCAGCCTCGACGGCGTGGCCGACGTCGCGGTCACCGGCGTGGACGACCCCGAATGGGGTCAACGCATCATCGCCCTGGTCGTCGCGCCGCACGGACCGCACGACGAGGCGATCCGTGACGTCGCCGCCGAGCGCATCGGACCGTGGGCCAAACCCAAGGAGATCCGCTACGTCGACGCCATCCCCCGCACGGCGAACGGGAAGGTCCGCCGTGGCGAATTACCCCACCATCACTGAGTCGACGGCCCGGGCGCGTCGCTACCTGACGATGGTGCTTCCGCGCCGCGCCAAGGAGTCAATGGTCACGGCCGCGAGCAGCACGAGCGCGGTGGCGATGTACTGCTGGGCCGCGCCGAACTGGAGCAACGCCAGTCCGTTGTAGATGGTGGCGATCACGAAGCCGCCGATCAGGGCGTGCATCATCTTGCCGCGACCACCAAAGAGGCTGGTGCCACCGATGACCGCCGAAGCGACGCCGTACAGCACCAGGGTGCCACCTTGGATGCCGTCGGAGATGCCGTTGAGTTGTGAGACGTAGACGAGTCCCGCGACACCCGCGGTCAGACCAGTCATCACGAAGGCCAACAAGCGGTAGCGGTTCACCGCGATACCGGCGCGGCGCGCGGCCTCGGCGTTGCCGCCGATGGCGTAGATGTAGCGCCCCGCCTTGGTCTTGTTCAAGATGAAGGTGTAGGCCGCCAGAATCGCCCCGACCACCAGGATCGCGTAGGGCATACCGTTGAGTTTGGTGAAGGTTCCTCGATTCGAGTTGAACACCCAACCCGCCACGCCACCGGCCACCACCATGCCCCCGATCTTCATGGCCATGATCAACATCGGCTGTGATTCGAGTTCCTGGGCCGCGCGGCGCGCGTTCTTTCTCATCATGTTGAAGGCCATGAACACCACCGTACCCACGATGAAGATCCAGGTGAAGAGCGGCGTCAGATTGCCGTACACGATGTTGTAGAGAACCGTCTCGTGCACCGAGATGGTTCCACCAGTCCCTTGGGAGTCCACCGACCAGATCAGTGCGCCCTGCAATCCGAATTGCCCGGCGAGGGTGACGATGAACGAGGGCAGGCGCAGCCCGATGACGAGGACACCCCAGAGAGCGCCGATGGCCACCGAGACGAGCAACGCGGCGCCGATCGCGGCGTACCAGGGCCAGTGAAACTGCAGGTCCACCAGGATCACGGCCACCGCACCACCCAGGCCAGCGGTGAAGCCAGCCGACAGGTCGATCTCGCCCAGCAGCAGTAGCCAGATCTCGGCCATGCCGAGGATTACGAAGATCGACGCCTGAATCGCGAGGTTGGTCAGGTTGCCCACTGACAGAAACGCGGAGGACCGCGCTTCGAAGTAGATGCCCATGACGAGGAGGCCGACGACAATGGGAATCATGCCGCTGTCACCATGACGAAAGCGGGTCATCATCAATGAAATGACTCTGTTCGTCGAAGCGGGCGCGGCCTTAGTGTCTGAAACTATCTCGGTAGACAAGAGGTCGGAACCTTTCAGTTCGAAGAGGCAAGCGGCGAGGGGACGCGATCAGACCGACCAGTCGTGATCATTTCCACTGCGCTATTGCGATCGTAGTTGGCAATGGGTCCGTGGCTGACCAGATTACCGAGGTACATGACCGCGATTCGGTCGGCGACGGAGAAGACGTCGTTGAGATTGTGCGAGATGACGAGGACCGCGATTCCGCGTGCGGACAGGGTTCGAATGAGGTCGAGCACTTGGGCGGTCTGCGACACGCCCAGTGCGGCCGTCGGTTCGTCGAGGATGACCAACTCTGACTCGCGCATCACCGCGCGCGCGACGGCCACGGCTTGGCGC
>JABBOA010000044.1 GCA_019352075.1 Acidobacteriota bacterium
CGCCTCGAGCGGTCGCATGATCGGACCGGCGATCGCTGGGGTGATCGTGGCGACGGCCGGGCCTGGATGGGCGATCCTGATCGACGGCATCACCTACCTCGTCAGCGTGGTCTCTCTCGCGTCGATTCGAATTGACTCGATTACCGTCGAAGTCTCTGATTCCTTCGTCACCTTGCTTCGTCAGGGCTGGCGGGAGTTCTGGTCGCGAAGTTGGTTGTGGGCGATCGTGCTGCAATCCTCACTCGTGAACGCGCTATTCGCCTCGTTCCTCGTGCTGGGTCCCGTCGTCGCCAAACAGTCGCTGGGCGGTGCACCCGCGTGGGGCGCGATCTTGGCGGCTGAAGGAGCGGGGGCAATAGTAGGGGGAATCATCATGTTACGTGTACATCCTCGGCGCCCTCTTCTCGTGGCGACGTTGTCGTCGTCGGTGTTCCCTCTGCCACTGTTCTTCCTCGCGAGCCGCGCGCCCACGATACTGATCACGATCGCCGGATTCCTCGCGGGAGGATTCATCACGGTCTTCGGGGTGCAGTGGAGTACCACATTGCAACGTGAGATCCCGTCCGAGGTGCTTTCACGAGTGAGTGCCTACGACTGGTTCGGCTCACTGATTTTCCTGCCCATCGGTATGGCAATGGTCGGCCCATTGGCAACGACCATCGGAGTGAACACCACTCTCGAACTCTCTGGAGGGCTAATGATCGTGTTGATTATGGCAGTCTTGGCAGTTCCATCCGTCACTCGACTTCGCGCTCCGACGTCTGAATGATTGGATTCACTGGCTGATCTCTTCGCGAATCCTGAGTAGCGCGACCGTTGGGCGTCACGCGAGGAGGGGGCCCGTCGATGATCACGGATGGAGAGCTCAGGTCTGACGGGATCGATCCGCAGGCGACGCTAAGGGATCCTCGAGGTGCCTCGGTCACTTCGCAGAGGTGGTCTCGACTACGACGCCGGTACCGCTTCAACGGGGGCTGGTCGCGGTGAAGAGAATCATGATCGTCGCGACCACGGCGATAGTGAGTTTCGCCGTCGCCATCCTCGTCATCATCATCTTGTTCAGCACCGTGGGTGGGACGGCTCAGGCCGCTGCGTGCGTGATTTCGTCCACGTACTCGCCCGTCACGTCGACGCCCACGACCACCACTTCGACTCCCGCCACCAACGCGAACTGCGGTGCGTCGTCGCCGGCGACGTTGCCCACGTCGCCCATTGTCAATGGCGGTCTGCCAAAGAATTACGTCATTCCCGCCAATGCCACGACCGTTGAGACCGTGGCCCTTTCCTACGTCCTCGCCCAACTGGGTAAGCCCTACCTCTGGGGCGCCAGCGGCCCCGACGCGTTCGACTGTTCGGGTCTCACCATGATGGCCTGGGCCCAAGCGGGCGTGAGGTTGCTGCACTACACCGGAGACCAGATGAACGAAGGAGTGGCCGTCAACTCCTACGTCGACATCTCGCCCGGGGACCTCGTGCTGGTGCCGGGAAGTGACGGGACGATTTCTAACCCGGGCCACGTGGGGATGTACCTCGGCGACGGTCTCGTGGAGTCCGCGGTCGACGTGCACTACGGCATCATCGTCCAGCCCTACTGGCAGTTCGTGAGCGGCGGGCTCTCGGGCATTCGTCACGTGGGCTAATCGCGCATCACGACGCATCACCAAGTACTACTAACCAGCCAATCCAGGCAACCCAGCCGAACCAGCCAATCCGTCGAACCAAGGAGAGAGATGATCACCCAACTCGTTACTACCAAGTTGTTGGAAGCCGACGTCAACATCACGCCCAACACCACCGCCGTGCCGGGACTCAGCACCCTGTCCAGCCTCATGGGATCGGTCATGACCTTTGGTCTGGTGCTTGCCTTCGGCGGTCTCGTGGCCTGCGCAGTGATGATGGCGGTGGGTCATCACAGCGGCAATCCCCAGGTAGCGAGTCGGGGCAAGTCCGGACTGGTGTGGTGCTTGCTCGCGGCGCTGCTCATCGGCGGATCGAACCTGCTGATCAACACGTTCTTTCACCTCGGCTCGACGCTGAAGTAGCGATGTACCTTCCCGGCATGAGACGCGTCACGCTCGTGAGTGCGGTCCTGGTCGTCGTCGCCGACGTCGCATTGCTGGCGGTCGCGCTCGGGATGTTCTTCGCGAGGCCCGCGACAACGGCACCGTCGCCGACGCGACGTGGCGGAGCTTCGCTCCCGGAGACTGTTGCGCGCCACGTCGCACGCAAAGACGCGACGAGCGCCACGACGTCACCGGTTGAGCGCAGCACCTACCATCCGCTGCGAGTGGTGCCCCCGCAGACCGCGGTCCAGCAGACCGTTGACCAGTCCCTCGTCCAGCAATCGGCTCAAGGGATCTCCGTGCTCAACAGTTCGACGTGGACTGCACCGGCCCTCAGTAGGCGCTTTGGTCCAATCGACTCGGCGGACTTGTCGTCCGCAACGCTCTACGCGATGGCCTTCACGCAAGAGTTGCTGGACATCAACTTCGCCACTTCGACGAGGAGACAATTGCTCGCCTGGGCCGACTACAACGATGCGCCCTACTGCCTGGGCCATGTGCCGGCGTCTCTCGCCGCGAGGGTGCTGGGCGTGTCGCTCACGACGAGTTCTTCACCGAGTTCGTCACCCGTCCCTTCGGCGACGATATGGTCCAAGTTCGCTGCGTCACGGATGAGTTGGAGCGTGAGCGGCCTCGTGGTGTCGGTGAGTCCCACGTGGACCCAAGCGCTCAGTGCGGGCTGGGAGCCCGTCGATCCACTCATGGGGATCTACGACGTCTCTGGGAGTCTGCGCGTCACCTCGCCAGGCCACGATGCAGTCGTGAAGTCGATCTCCTTCGCGCTCACCTTGGGCGGAGCTTTGCTTCACCCCGGCTACGGCGCCGTGGCTCTGGACAACTGGACGGTGAACTAGATGGCCTGCACGGGTCTCACCGCGCTCGATCCCATCTGCCTGGTCGCTAAGTCCATTGGTCACCTGGGTGCCTCGGTCACCAATTCGGTGTTCTCGAGTGTCGCGACCGCCTTTGGCAATACGGCGGACTCGGCCATCAACTGGCTGTGGTCCCAGATGACCTCGGCGACGGCGATCTCCTTCGGCGGCGCGAGTTTCGGACTGGACCTAGGAATAGTGAGCGCCATCGCCGCGGTCGTGTGCGTCGGTCTTTTTCTCGTCCAACTGGCCACTTCGGCGTTGAAGCGCGACGGCAGTGGCATCGGCCGCGCCCTGCGCGGGCTGGTCGTTGCCACGCTGGGCTGCGCCATCGCTCTGGCATCTCTCGACCTGGTGCTGGCGGCAGTGGACCAGCTCTGCACGGGCGTGGTGAGTATGGCGACGGGCGACTCCATCTCGACCTTGGGCGCCAAGATCATCGATCCGGCCATGTTCACCGGCCTGGTGGCGGGTCCCGGAACGATACTGATCCTCTCGCTCATCGCGATCGTCGCGGTCGCGGTGGTGTGGTTCGCCCTCGTGGTGCGAAAGATGCTGATCATCATCACGGCGATCTTCGCGCCCTTGGCCTTCGCCGGAGGGGTCGCGGACCTCTCGCGAGGCTGGGTGCGCAAGTGGCTCGAGGCCATGTTGGCTTTGGTGTTCTCGAAGCTCATACTGATCCTCATCTTCGTCATCGGTCTCGGGGTGCTGGGCGGCATGGGATCTCCCACGAACGCCGTCGGGCTCTCTCGCATCACCGGCGACATCACTGGCCTACTCATCCTCCTGGTCGCCGGTCTCTCACCGTGGATGGCGCTGAAATTGGTCCACTTCACGGGTGAGCACATGGCCACGCTGGCCGGTTCTGCGACTCACGCCACGTCGGGAGCATCGAGGATCGTCAGCGCACCCCAGAAGGTGGCCTCGATGAGGTCGACCGCGCAGAACTTCGCCACAACGCCGCCCCACGCGACTTCGCGCGGAGGTGTCGGGACGTCGGTTGGTGCCGGAAAGTCACTTGGCGCAGGGGCGTTGGTGGGGGTAACGAATGGGGACGCCCTCAAGGACGTGGCCGAGTCGCCCAGTGCAACATCGTCGGGAGTCACCACCGTGAAGGCCGCCGGCTCGGGAGTGGCGTCCGGGGGAGCGGTCGGTGCTGAAGCGGTGGTGGCGGCAGCGACGATGCACGCCGCCAGGAGTTCGGTCAGTAGGACGGCCAGTAGTTCTGCTGGGGTTACCACGCCGAGTGTCGCCCAGAACGTCACGCCAGGTACTGGCGTGACGGAGCCTCGCATCACGCCACGCAGTTCCCCAGTGAATAGTCCTAGCAGCGATGAGTCAAGTTCGGGGTCACGGAATGCAGCGGATCCGCGCGCGACGAGAGGCAGGCAGCCGTCACCGGGTGACACGACGTCACCCGCTCCATCACCTCTTGCATCACCCGCTCCGGTACATTCGACGTCACCGGCGGCAGCGCCTCAGCCGGTGATGCCCATTGCACATCGTGCGGCGGGGAACGGCAATGCAGTGGTGTCGTCGCCCGTTCGCGCTCCGGCGGATCACGCAGCGACGCCAACCACGTCCTTAGAGTCGTCGGTCCCTCCACTCAGGTTCAGTGCGTGGCCCCGGCCCCCAGAGGAGAGCTCGTGACCACGCTGAACCTCGAGCCCCACACCGTGCGCTTCGCGCGACGTTCCACACGGGGCTTCCTGCTCGGCTTCTCGGGACTGCGCTGCGCCGCCATCTTCGCCGCGGCGTTGGCGTTGCTGGTGGGTCTACTCGTGGGTGGCGCAGTGGGACTGATGGTGTCGGCGCCCCTCTGGACGGCGCTTATTGCGTCCGCCTTTGTGCCGTTGCAGGGTCGCCTACTCGTCGAGTGGCTCCCGACGTCGCTGCACTGGACGCTTCGACGAGCGACGGGCCAGACCAACTACCGGGTGAGTGTCTCGCCACCTCGGCCCGGGGGGACCATGGCTCTCCCCGGGGACGCGGCGCCACTGCGCTTCTACAACGATCCCACCAGCCACGCGTGTCTGATCCATGACCCCTACGCTGCGACGTTGTCGGCGGTGCTGCGTGTGTCGCACCCCGCCTACGTGTTGTTGGCCCCCGAGAGCCAGCGAGGTCGCGTCTCGACCTGGGGGCGGGTGCTCGCCTCCCTCGCCCAGAGCGGCACCTGTGCGCGGGTCCAGGTGCTCGAGTCCACGATTCCCGATCCCGGCGCTGGAGTCGCCCAGTTCTACGAGGAGCACGGCACTCACGTCAACGACTGGGCGAACGCCCAGTACCGCGAGTTGCTCGAGCAGTCCTCCTTCGGCTCCTCGACGCACCGCACGACGATCACGTTGGTCCTCGACATGAAGAGGGCGGCATCGGCCATTCGCGCGGCGGGGCGAGGCGTGAAGGGTGCCGCCAGAGTATTAGCCATTGACATGAGCGTGCTCGAGCAGGGACTGCGCGACGCGGACCTGCGCCTCGAGGGCTGGCTCGACGAGGCCCAATTGGCACATCTGATCCGTCAGGCCTACGACCCGGCTCACAACCCCGTCGGCGACGTCGAAGTGTTGGGCGAAAGAAAGTTGGCCACGGCGGGCCCGGTGGCGCTCTCGGAGCACTGGTCCTACCTGCGCCACGACTCGGGGTTCTCCTGCGTGCTCTGGATCAGCGACTGGCCCCGAGTGGAGGTGGCCCCGCACTTCTTGCACGCGCTGATCTTCGCGCCCGACATCCGAAAGTCCTTCTCCCTTCTCGCCAAGCCGCTCGGAACGGCTGAGGCCTTGAAGGCGCTGCGCAAAGAGAAGACGCAAGTCGTCACCGACACCGGGCACAAGGCCCAGGTCGGCCAGGTCCAGGACCTCGCCGACGTCCAGGAGTACTCTGACCTACTCCAGCGCGAGCAGGCGCTCCTGAGTGGTCACGCCGACGTCGAGTTCAGCGGGTTTCTCTCGGTCACGGCGAACACCAAGGACGGGCTGGAGGCGGCGGTCGCGTTGATCGAACGTTCGGCGGGCCAGTGCGGGTGTGACACGCGCGTCCTTTACGCCAATCAGTCCCAGGGCTTCGTCGCGGCCGCACTGCCGCTCGGACGCGGTGCCTTCTAGTCACCAGTGATCCAACATCCACCAGAGAAGAGCGGGAAGAGGAATATATGTCACTTCGTCGAGAGAACGCCGCAAACGCCAAGGAGATCGAGCGACTTCGTGCGTCCACGTCAGGCGAGACTGCTCACGGCGCCGCGGATAACGGTCGAGGCTCACGTCGCGTCGCGGTGTCGAGGTCGGTGCCCCAACCAATCTTGGATGGAGGAGCGTCGCTCGGTGGCGCGCTCTATAGCGCCCGCGACACGACCCGGCGCGAACGCCGAGCGCTCAGTCGTGCGACGAGCGTGATTGCAACGGCCAACGTGGTGGCGCAGCGTGAGGACAAGAAGCGCGCCCGACGAGAATCACGCGACGAAGTCGCCGAGGCCGCGTATCTTCCACGACGTGGCGAGCGACGCGAGGACGCGCTGCGTAGTTACCGACGACTAAGAGTGCCGGCGCACCGGGCGACCAGTGACGTCGTGGCCGGGGCGTATCCGTTCTTGGCCGAGGGCGGACTGGGCGCTCGCGGCGTGTTGATCGGCCAGGACGCCTGGAGCGGCGCGGGCTTCGTCTACGACCCCTGGGTGCTGTATTCCTCTGGCGTGCTGACCAACCCCAACTGCCTGCTCGCGGGCGTCGTGGGCCGGGGCAAGTCGACACTGGCGAAGGCGATCGCCACGCGATCGATCGCCTTCGGTCGTCGCTGCTACGTGCCCGGTGACCCCAAGGGGGAGTGGTCGGTGGTGGCCAAGTCCGTTGGGGGTCAGGCTATTGAATTGGGCAACAGCAGCGCCAGACTCAATCCACTCGATGAGGGTCCGCGCATGGCGTTCGTGACCAACACCGACGGCACGCAGACGACGTTGACCGACGACGCGTGGGCCGACATGGTGCGACAACGTCGTCGCGAACTCCTGCGCGCGATCACCGAGGCGGCGCTGGCGAGGTCGCTCGCCCCCGTCGAGTCGACGGCGCTCCTGGCGGCCCTCGATGAGGCGGTGCGCGCGAACACCGTGGCGACCTTGCCCCAAGTGGTGACGGCGTTGTTCGATCCGCCCGGCGACGTGATGGGGTCCAGTCGCGCGCAACTGCTCGAGGACGGCCGTGACGTCGGACACGCGCTCAGCCGTCTGGTCGGGGGTGACCTCGGGGGCCTGTTCGACGGTCCCTCGACGGTCCGCTTCGACGCGGCTCTACCGATGGTGAGTCTCGACCTCAGTCGCATCCAGGGGTCCGACGAGAAGATCGGCCTGGTGATGGCGTGCGCGAGCTCCTGGATGGAGGCCGCCATGGCCGATCCACTGGGCGGCCAGCGCTGGGTCGTCTACGACGAGGCGTGGCGAGTACTGAAACAGCCGGCGCTCCTCGCGCGAATGCAGAGTCAGTTCAAACTCTCAAGGGCCCTCGGAATTGCCAACCTCATGGTGATCCACCGCTTGAGTGACCTCGACGCCGTCGGCGAGGCGAATTCCCAGGCCCGCAATCTGGCGCTGGGACTACTCGCGGACTGCTCCACCAAGATCCTCTACGCCCAGGAGTCGGGCGAGGACCAGCGGACCGGCGCTGCGCTGGGCCTCTCCTCGACCGAGGTTCTCCAACTCTCGGGACTCACCCGGGGTGAGGGACTCTGGCGCATCGGCGAGCGTTCCTTCGTCGTGAGGCATATCTGCACGCCGGGTGAGTTGGCGCTCTTCGACACCAATCAGAGAATGGACGTTGTCGCCCGCGAGTTCAGGAATTCGAAGTGATCGCGCGCCGCGGCATCGACGATCTCTTCCTCCTTTTGGTGAGCGCCACGTTGATTGTCGTGGCGCTCCTCGCGGCTGCCGGACTCCTCAGCGCGTTGGTCTCGGGGCACGGACTACCCACGCACCACTTCGTGGGTGCGGTGACGGCTTTCAGGTACTTCGCGGATCCCTCCCTCGCGTGGCGGGTGCCAGTTGGCCCCGCGTGGCTCTACTGGAGTACGACGGTGGTCGTGGTCGTTGGCGGGACCGTGCTCACTGTTTTTGTCGCCAAGTACTTGCGGAGCGAACAGCGAAGATGGGACAACGACCCCACCCGTGTTGCGGGTCTCGCCGATCGTCACGAGGTGAGACTTGCCGCTGGGGCGAGGAACCTCCTCGCCAGAGCCACCATCCTGCGACCCCAGCTGACGAGAGCTGCCGCTCGCGACCTCGGCTTCTTCTTGGGGATGAGTCGTCGGGTGGAGTGCTTCGCCAGTGTGGAGGACTCAATGGTGATCCTCGGGCCGCCGCGCTCGGGCAAGGGCTACAACCTCATTATCCCCTTCATCCTCGACGCCCCAGGCGCGGTCGTCACCACGAGCACCCGCCCGGACAATCTGGCCGCCACCATGACCGCACGCGTCGCCAAGGGCCCCGTCGGGGTCTTCGATCCCCAAGGTCTCGCCCTCGGCGTCTCTGGAACACTGCGCTGGTCACCGGTGAGAGGTTGTGGGGATCCTCAGGTCGCGATGATGCGCGCCGGAGCGCTATGCGCCGGAGCGGCCGGCGGCGTCAAGGACGCGAACTTCTGGCAACAACAGACCGAGGTCGTGGTGCGCTGTCTCCTGCAGGCGGCCGCCATCGATGAGCGCAGTGTCGTCGACGTCTATTCCTGGAGTTTGTCACCCGACGAGGCCAAGGAAGCCGTCGAGATCCTAAAGACCTCTCGCCACGCTACGCCCCAGTGGGGGAGTGCGCTCGGGACGGTAGTGGGTCTCGAGTCACGGCCGAGGTCCAACATCTGGTCGGTGGTGAGTGGGGTCTTCGCGCCGCTGGCGAGTCCGCGCGTCATCGAGCAGTTGAGCCCCGGCTCAGCCGACGAGTTCGATCCAGCGTCGTTCTTGGAGGAGTGCGGGACGCTGTATTTGCTCGGCACCAGTTCGGGCGCCTTCGCCACCGCGAACTTCGTCTCGGCGCTGATCGAGGACGTGGTCGAGACCGCGCGTCACCTGGCCAGTGCGTCACTGGGCGCGCGCCTCGATCCACCCTTGGCGCTGATCCTGGACGAGGCCGCCAATTACCCACTTCCTTCTTTGAGTTCTCTGATGAGCGAGGGAGGGGGATCGGGCATCACGACGGTGGCGGTGTTGCAGTCCTTGGCCCAGGCGCGGGACCGTTGGGGCAACGACCAGGCCCAGGCCATCTGGGACTCGGCGACCATCAAGATCATCCTGGGCGGATCGAGCAACGCGTCAGACCTAACTGACCTCACGAAGTTGATCGGGGAGCGAGACTGGCCCGAGACCACGACGACGCGCCAGGGAGGTGGTGAGCGCACCATCTCAGAGACCACGCGCCAACGCGCCATTCTGGGTCCGAGCACGATCCGGCTGATTCGAACCGGCCACGCCCTGTTGATGTTGCGCGCGGCCAAACCCATCATGCTCACCTTGCGCTCCTGGACCCAGCGCCGCGACGCGCCGACTCTCAAGGTCCATCGCCGCGAGGTCGAAGACATGCTGCGCAGTGGCGCGAAGCAGCACCGTTCGCAACGACAGGATGCGTCTGGGTTCAGCGAACTATCTCGATCGTCTCGGACGACATCGTCGGGTGAACACCCGTGAGCGAGCAACGTGTCGACGTGCCCGCTGGCAAGCGCGACGCCGCACGCTTGCGACCAGTTCGCGATTCGACAAGTGAGTCGAGCGGCGAGGCGAATGCTCCCCTGCACTGGCCGAGTCTCGCTCCCTTCGTGGCCGAGAGGATGTGGCCCGAACTGGCGGAGTGGGTAGCCGCGTTGCGTCAGCGCTACCGCGGCCTGGATTCCTACGTCGTGCCGGAATGCTGGTACGAACACGAGTCGCTCGTCGTGGCGTTGCAGGCCTTGAAGGACCACGAGCGTGTGGCTTATGACGCGAGCTCGCCGGCGTCCTCGGCCACCGACTGGCACCGGGCCTTTCGTGACGTCACCGCGTTGTTGCGCCAGTTCACGGCCGACCTGCGCTGCGGACACGGCCCCGAGTACGGCGACGTCGAGCTCTTTGGCATGTTCGTCGCGACCGATATTGCGCGACGACGGCGTCGCGCCGCGACCGTTGCGTTAGGCCTCGGTGATGAGGACGACACCTATTACTTGTGAGGAGCACCAAGATGCGCGACCCCGAGGGACTGCTCGATGAGCTCCAGGCGGGTATTTCTGAGCTCACTACTAGTGAGAGGTGGCAGCGCTACCTTGACGTGCAGAGCCGGTTCTATTCCTATAGCCCCAACAACGTCATGTTGATCGCGTTGCAGAAGCCCAACGCCACCAGAGTCGCGGGCTATAAGACCTGGCAATCGTTGGATCATCAGGTGAGGGCCAAGGAGTCGGCACTGCGGATCCTGGCGCCGATGCGCTATCAAAAGGATGACGGGCCCGAGGGCGAGAACGTGCGCGAGGTTCACGGCTTCAAGTTGGTCCCGGTCTTTGACGTCAGCCAGACCGATGGCCCCGACCTACCAGAGGCGGTCAGCAGATTGGAAGGACTCGCGCCCGAGGGCGTGTTCGAGAGGCTCACCGAATTCGCCCACGGCATTGGATTTCGCGTGGAGAGACCCGAGTCACTGGTGAGTGGGGCCAATGGTGACACGACGCACGCGTCGGGAGTCATCCGCGTGGTCAGCGCCAACTCCGAGGCGC
Organism: Acidobacteriota bacterium; assembly: GCA_019352075.1. GTDB lineage: Bacteria > Actinomycetota > Acidimicrobiia > Acidimicrobiales > RAAP-2 > RAAP-2. The sequence continues at coordinate 10,648 of JABBOA010000044.1, forward strand.
AACAGGCCAAGACCCTCGCCCACGAGATCGCTCACGCTCTTCTGCACGATCCAGAGTCGGTGACGACCAAGGACCTCTCACGCGGACTCAAGGAACTCGAGGCCGAGTCCGCGGCCTACGTCATCTGCACGGCGCTGGGCATGGACACCAGTGACTACTCCTTTGGTTACGTCCTCGGTTGGACCGGTGGGGCACCTGACGCGATAGAGGGCATCAGGGCGTCGACGGGTCGCATCCAGCGAGCCGCCACCGCAGTATTGAAGACGTTCGAAGTCGAGAAATCTACGGCTGAGGTCGCGAACAGACTCGACAACGAAACAACTCATGCCGCTGATCGTCGAGTTGATGCAAGAGTCGAAAGGGACGTTGTTCATGGGAGTTCGAAAGGGTCGGCAGAGACTACAGAAGAGAGCAGGGTTGATCTCACTAGTTCAGAAGTATTGGCCCGCAACTATCGGCCCATTTCTAGTCATGAACTTGACGAATTCGACTCCTTCGCTGTAGTGAATCACGACCTTGAGATCTGAAATGAGATGCCGAGTGACCAAGCCACAATCGCCAGTGACGCATCATGAACTCTCCTTGAGGGAGCTGATGGCCAATGAGGATGAAGCAGATCTACCCTCTTCTAATGGCAAATTCGGGAATACCAAAGATGATTCAACTGCTGACGAACAGTGTCTGGGCGCAGGCAACATAGAGAGGCAGCCTCAAGGCGCTGATGACTATCACGGTGGAGGTTCAACTTCTCAGGAAGTCTGGGTGACGTACAACGCAACCTCCAATTCGAAACTCCTCGTCACCGTGTCTGAAGCAGGCCGAGTTCTTGCCATTAGCCGATCTAAAGTGTACGAGCTAATGGATGCGGGGGACATTCCTTCTGTCTGCATTGGACGATCGCGACGGATCAGGGTGAGCGACTTGGAATCTTTCGTGGCCAGCGTTGAGCGTCAATAATGTGGACAGCGAGACGATCAGCAATCGCCAACTTGTTTCGCCATTTAAGGAGGCCTGATGACAACTCGAAGAGGCAACGGTGAAGGATCGGTCTACAAGACTCGAGACGGCAAGTGGGTTGCGTCAATCGACCTGGGCTGGGTTGATGGTAAGCGTAAGCGCCGGACGTTTCAGGCTAAGACGCAGGCCGAGGCCATTCGCAAGATGCGTGAACTTCAGCCCCAAAAGATTCATGGGACGCAACTCGCTTCGGAACGCCTCACCGTAGAGCAGTATCTCGAGACGTGGCTTACCAAGAGAATCCCGGGCACCGTGTCGGTGAGAACTGAGGAGATCTACGCACGAGTCGTGCGTCTCTACTTGATCCGTCATCTTGGAAAGATTCGACTCAATAAGTTGACGCCGACTGATGTCAATGCGATGTTGATTGCTCTTGGAGATGGTGGCTTCTCAGCTTCAACCAGACGCATGGCTCGGGCGACGCTTCGTCGCGCACTTCGAATGGCCGAGCAGGATGGGTTGGTCACACGCAATGTTGCTGCGATCGCAGAAGGCCCAAAGATGCCTCATCGAGAAGGTCGAACGATGACACCTGAAGAGGCCCAGATCTTTCTCGCAGCATGTAAGAAATATCGTCTCGGAGCGGCCTACTCAATGGCGCTATTGCTTGGACTGCGCCGAGGTGAGGTAATCGGTCTCAAGTGGTCCGATATCGAACAGGCTCAAGATGTCGTACAGGTCTCTGTCCGACGTCAGCTAGTTCGCGATAACGCAGGTGTGCGATTGAGCGATCTAAAGACTAAGGGAAGTCGGCGTACTCTTCACCTGTCTGCACCACTCGTAGAGCTACTCGAAAATCATCGTCGAGAGCAGGAGAAGGAGGCACGACACTTGGGTGAAGCATGGCGAAATGAGGAGAATCTCATTTTCACCAATACCACTGGAGAGCCTCTGGATCCGAGCGATTTCGGCAAAGGAGTTCCTCGAATTGCGAGTAATGCCGGACTTGGGCACTGGTCAATCCACGAGCTTCGACACTCATGTGCCTCACTGATGTTCTCGATGAATGTTCCCCTTGACGCGGTTTCGGACCAGCTCGGTCACGCTTCAATAGGAGTCACCAAAGGCGTCTACGTGCACCTCTTGCCTGGATCGCGAGCCAAGGCGGCTAAGGCGATGGAGGAACTTCTCTTTAAGGATTTCGTGACCACCGCGCGCACTGGTCAAGATCCTGTGGCTAGACCATTGGCTAGACTTTCTCTAGCCAAGGATAATAATGATCCGTTGATCAGGACTTCAGTGGGCCGCCTGGGTCTCGATCCCAGCACCTTGAGATTAAAAGTCTCCTGCTCTTCCCGATGAGCTAGCGGCCCGGTGGATGGAGATTTGTGCGAAAATTCTCGACCTCCGGATTACATAGGTTAGTCCAATCGAATTCTTAGAATCTCAAGGCGTATTTGTAAGAGGGCACACCCCAATTCCAGTGTGGGAAATACTGAGGTTGATCCTTACACGCCGACGCCCTGCGAAGGAACTTGACCACCACGAGTCATCTTCCGATTGGGGACACCCATAGCATCTGAAGAGCCCGAGGGCCCTGCGCAGCACGATGAATTGAGGTGAAAAATTCAAGATCACGGGGTAGAGCGTGTTGGATACTTGGCCTGGGGCCCAGTTTGACATTTTCGAACTCGACTCGCAACGTCGTGAGGTTGACTGATAGGAGCCCTTGAGGTCCACGCTCGAGGGCTCATTCGAATTGAGGCGTAGGGTGAGAATTGTCCGGCGCGCTACACCAAGGAGTGCGAAATGTCGACTTTCAATTCTCACGAACCCGAGCCGGAGCACAATCGATCGAATTCTGAATCGAAGTCTGGTGATGAGCAGGATCTGAAAACGATACCTCTCGTCGAGGTCGAGCATCGTCTCATGTCGTCATCAAAAGGCCTCACTCAGCAGGAGGCGATGACCCGTCTTGCCCAGTACGGTCCGAACCAGATTCAGGAGAAGAGCGTCAATCAACTCGTTAAGTTTCTTGGCTACTTCTGGGGACCTATACCGTGGATGATCGAGGTCGCCGTGGTCTTGTCGGGGGTGCTACGACATTGGCCGGATTTCGTAATCATCCTGGTGCTCCTTCTTGCCAACGCTGGTATCGGTTTCTGGGAAGAGAATCAGGCGGGAAAGGCCATCGACGCGTTGAAGGCGGAGCTCGCCATCAAGGCCCGTGTATTACGCGACGATGGGTGGGTCAACCCGCCCGCGCGCGAGGTCGTCCCCGGTGATGTAATCCGGTTGCGTCTGGGAGATATCGTCCCGGCCGACGTACGGCTGTTAGATGGAGATCCGATCGAGGTCGATCAGTCAGCCCTCACTGGTGAGTCTCTGCCCGCAATGCGCAGTCCCGGTGACGCGGTCTTCTCCGCATCGATTGTGCGTCAAGGTGAGATCAGCGCACTCGTCTACGCGACGGGTGCCGACACGTATTTCGGGAAGACTGCACAACTCGTCCAGGACAGCCAGGCCACCAGTCACTTCCAGCGTGCGGTGTTGAGAATTGGCACTTTCCTTATCGTGCTCGCGGTAACGATGGTGAGCGTGATCGTCATTGCGTCGAGCGTTCGCGGCGATCCGTTTGTCACAACTTTGCAGTTTGCTTTGGTGCTCACGGTGGCGGCAATTCCGGTCGCCATGCCCACCGTGCTATCAGTGACGATGGCGGTTGGCGCACGCCTTCTGGCTGAGAAGAAAGCCATCGTCTCGCGGCTGGTTGCGATCGAAGAACTTGCCGGAGTGGATATTCTCTGCACTGACAAGACGGGCACCTTGACGCTGAACACGTTGACCCTTGGCGACGCGTTCGCCGTGCAAGGCAACACGGCTGAAGACGTCATTTTGAACGCGGCTCTGGCATCGAGGGCTGACGACAACGATACGATCGACACGGCGGTACTCGGGGGTCTCGCGAGTGACCAGGCGTTACTTAGCTACCACGTGGAGCACTTCACCCCATTTGATCCAGTGGGGAAGCGCACTGAGGCAACCGTGAGGGATGCCCGCGGCTTCAGTTTCCGAGTCACCAAAGGGGCCCCCCAGGTGATCCTCCAACTCACGCACAACACCGCGAAGGTCTCACAGAGCGTCAACTTGGCGGTGAACGATTTCGCCACTCGCGGTTTCCGCTCCCTCGGAGTGGCGCGTGCCGAAGCCAATGGCGAATGGATGTTTCTCGGTGTGCTTCCACTGTTCGATCCGCCACGAGCCGATGCGCGAACGACCATTGCTATGGCGAGCCAAATGGGCGTCACCGTGAAGATGGTCACCGGTGATGCGCTGGCAATCGCCAGAGAGACCGCTAAGACCCTCGGTATGGGCCAGAACATCCTCGACGCCTCGAGCTTGGGTGGATCTGAGCGGATCGAAACGGTGTCGTCGGCCAAGCTTGTTGAGGATGCGGACGGCTACGCCCAAGTGTTCCCTGAGCATAAGTTCCACATTGTCGACGTTCTCCAAAGACGCGGCCACATTGTTGGCATGACCGGTGACGGGGTTAACGATGCTCCAGCGTTGAAGAAGGCCGACTGCGGAATCGCAGTATCGGGAGCGACGGATGCGGCACGCGCGGCGGCTTCAATCGTTTTGACGACGCCGGGTTTGTCAGTGATTATCGACGCGATCAAGGAGAGTCGCAAGATATTCCAGCGTATGAATAGTTACGCTATTTACCGAATCGCCGAGACCTTGCGGGTTCTGTTGTTCGTCTCGTCCGTCATCATCTTTTTTAACTCCTTTCCGGTGACGGCCATCCAGATCGTCATGCTGGCCCTGCTCAACGACGGGGCGATTCTGTCCATCGCGTACGACAATGTCCGCTACCGTAACCAGCCCGAAGCGTGGAACATGCGTATCGTGCTCGGGATGGCGACCGTCTTGGGAGTCGCAGGACCCTTAGCCGCGTTCGGCATGTTCTACCTCGGCGACCGGGTGTTCCACGTGGGTCACCTTCAACTCCAGACGATGATGTACCTTCTGCTGTCGGTCGCCGGGCACTTGACGATCTTCCAGGCTCGCACCCGAGGTCCATTCTGGTCAATTAAGCCGGCTCGCGTTCTACTGCTGGCGGTGACCGGCACACAATTGTTAGCGACGCTCATCGCGGGCCTCGGTATCTTCATGACGCCACTGGGTTGGCGCTACGTGGCTTTTGTCTGGGGCTACGCAGTTGTCTGGTTCCTCGTGACCGACCGGGTCAAGCTGCTGGCCTACCACTTTATTGATCAGTCTGTCGCGCTGTCGACGAGCGATGGGCGTAGTCAAGGTCTGAATACGGGTCTGGTCACTTAGGGGCGACGAGCGTGACTTCGTTGCCCTAGGCACCAACACTGGCGGTGGCCCAAGAATGCGCAACGATTCTCCTAGGTGCCCCACGCTAAGCCTGGATCCACCGTCGGCATGAGGAGTTAAGGGTCTGATAAGACACGAAAAAGGTGTCCCCATCAGGTAGAATTTGTGTTACCACACAACAAATTTCACC
>JABBOA010000045.1:0-1252 GCA_019352075.1 Acidobacteriota bacterium
CGCTCGTGAAAACTACAACCCATCAAGGGTTGTGACAAGTCCGGTGGGGACCCCGTGATGCCCACCAGCTCGCGTCGTTCGCCCGACAACGGGGGCGAGGAGTTCAAGAGGCCCAGGGTGTAGGGATGGCGCGGCGTGTTGTAGAGATCGCCCGCGGGCGCCCACTCCACCACGTTGCCCGCGTACATCACCGCGATGTCGTCGGCCAACTCCACGAGTAGAGAGAGGTCGTGGGTGATGAAGATCAACGAGAAACCGAATCGGGCTCGCAGCTGCGCGAGTTCATTCACGATCTCGCGTTGGGTGACCACATCGAGCGCGGTGGTGGGCTCATCCATGATCACCAACTGCGGATCGAGGGCGAGGGCCAGGGCAATCATGATGCGTTGGCGCTGTCCCCCGGAGAGCTCGTGGGGGAACCGCGCAAGGCGGTCCTCGTTGAGTCCGACCAATCCCAAGAGCTCGGCGGCGCGTTCGCGTCGTTGCGCTCTCTTCATCCCCGGTCGGTGGGTCTTGAGGACCTCATCGAATTCGTGACCGATGCGCAGTACCGGATTGAGGGCGTTGAGGGCACTTTGCAGGACAATGGACACCTGCGACCAACGAATCGCACGTAGTTCGCTCTGCGAAGCCGCCAGAAGGTCAACCGTACGTCTCTTGACGTCGCTCGACGTCGGATCGTCGAAGGTCAGATTCACCCGTCCACCCGAGATGACCCCCGGCGAACGAAGTAGCCGCGTCGCCGCGTACACCAGGGTCGACTTGCCACTGCCGCTCTCACCCGCCACGCCGAGGACACGCGATCGTCGCACGGTCAGATTCACGTGATTGACCGCGCGCACGGCCGAGTCCCCCCAGCCGTAGTCGACGCAGAAATCCTCGATTTCGAGCACCGTATCGTTCTCACTCGCGGCCAGCTCAGACGTCTCGTTCGCCCCCATCAGCGCATCCTTGCTTTCGCCGGGACTCTCGGCGACAACGCGTGGACCACCGGGGTGTATCCGAGTCGCGGTCGACGCGGTAGCCCGCTGGCCCGTCGCATCCGACCGCTGAGCCCCGCGGAACGCAGTCGCGGATTGATGAACTCGTCGATACCGAAGTTCATCAACGCCAAACCAGTCCCGATCAGGGCGATGCACACCCCCGGCGGTACGAACCACCACCACTGGTTCGCGAGAGGCGCGTTATTGGCCTGCGCCCAATAGAGCATCGTGCCCCAGTTCCAGACGGCGGTCGACGTGAGCCCCACGTA
>JABBOA010000045.1:1475-16019 GCA_019352075.1 Acidobacteriota bacterium
ATCGCGAACGAGTTGGATCGCCCGCTCGCCGGGAGGTAACTGTCAATCACGATCAAGAGCGGCAGACCCGGGATGGCGAGAAAGACATTCGACAGCAGTGACAGCCCGTCGTCAGACTTGCCCCCGAGATATCCCGCCGCGACGCCGACGATGATCGACAGCATCGTCGCGACGACCCCCGCCACGATGGCCACGATCATGGTCGCGCGCGCGCCAACCAGCAACTGCGAGAAGATGTCCTGTCCGAGAGCCGTCGTCCCCAGCCAATGGCTCGACGATGGCGTGAGATCCGCCATGAAGTTAGTGGCACTGGGGTTGTAGGGTGCGAGCCACGGCCCGATCACCGTCAACACCGCGAAGAAGGCGACGAGCCCCGCTCCCACCAGCACCTTGGGCGAGCGCGGCAGGCGCACCGCGCTCATACCGCCGCCTCGGTACGGGTCCGCGGATCGAGGACGAAGTACACGATGTCCGCCAGGAAGTTGGCCACCAGCACCGTCATGGTGATGACCAAGAAGATTCCTTGGATCAGCGGATAGTCCTCATTCAAGACTGCTTGCAGCAACAAATTGCCCACCCCCGGGTAGTTGAAGACGAGTTCGACCAGCAGCGCTCCCGATACCACGAGACCGATGGCCAAGGAGAGATTCGCCACACTTGGTAGGACTGCGTTTCGCGCGGCGTGCATGATCACCTTGCGACGCGGTAGCCCCTTCGCGACCGCCATCAACACGAAGTCCTCGGCGATCATCGTGATCATCATGTTGCGCATTCCGAGCATCCAACCCGCCATCGAGCTCAGCACGATGGTGATGACTGGCAGTTCGCCGTGGCGAATCAGACTGACGACGAAGTCCCAATGCCAACCCGGCGTCACTGACTGGCTGTAGGCACCGAGCACGGGGAACCAATGGAGGTTTGATCCGAAGACCAACAACATGACGGTACCCAAGAAGAAATAGGGAACCGCTTGGAAGAACGTCGCGACGGGGATCACCGAGTCGAGGCGTGATCCACGGAACCAACCGAGCAATGTGCCGGCCAAGGTACCGACGACGAAACTCAGGATCGTCGAGATGCCGATGAGGCCGATCGTCCAGGGCACCGCCGATTTCAGAACCGACGAGACCGGGGTCGAAAGGGTGATGGAGACGCCGAGGTTGCCCACCAGCAGTTGATGCCAGTAGCCGATGTACTGGGCCCAGAGATTCTGATTGAGCCCAATGCCGAAGGCGAGTTCGATCGCGCGAACTTGTTGGGGGGTCACCTGCCCCGTGAGCTTGCCGATCAGTTGCTGCACGGGGTTGCCGGGCATCAGTCGCGGCAGGAGGAAGTTGACGGTGATCGCCACCCACGCCGTGACCACGTAGAGCGAGAGTCGACGCAGGAGCATCCTCATGCGCTGATCCTCTGATGATTCGAATTGTGCAGCTCGCGCAGCGGCCCCTCCGGATCGGCGCTGCAGCCGCAACTCGCGCGCACCACCAGTTGCGTGGGCAGCACGATCGTGCGCTCCACCTCGTCGGTCCCGTCCAGGCGCGAGACCAGCGCGTCGACCGCGACGGCGCCCAGCAACCCCCCCGACTGGCGGATGGTGGTGAGGGGCGGACTGAAGTACCTCGTCAGGGTGATGTCGTCGAATCCGGTGACGGCGATGTCCTCGGGTACGCGATGACCGCGCTCCTGGAGGGCGAAGATGACCCCCACGGCCATCTGGTCGTTCGCGCAGGCGAACACTTGGGGCAACGGCTCGTCACGGTCGAGTCGAGCGCTCATCGCGCACTCGCCGCCCGCCGAGGTCCAGTCCGCCTCGAGGAAGTCGACGTCGGCGATCCTCGCGCCCAATGCGTCGATCGACCGACGAAAGCCGGTGGCGCGCGCCACGGCGTCGGGGCTCTCGAGGCTTCCCGTCACGAAGCCCACTCGAGTCACGGCATGTTCGCTCACGAGGTGCTCGGCCAGACTGGTCATCGCCTGTTCGTTATCCACGCGCACGGTGATCGCCACGTCGGAGTCGCCGCGTCCCGCGAGCAACACCACCGGAGTGCGCCGAGCGATGATGGCCACGTCCTCGTCGCTCAACACGCGGTCCAGGACGATGAGGCCGTCGACCGCACCCGTGAGCGCCAAGAGGGCGTTCACCCCCGACGGGTGGCTCTCGTCAAAACTGCTGAGTAGGAGCGAATAGCCCTGCTCGGCTGCACGAGTCTCCGCGCCACGGATGACGATGTCGGTGTAGAGGAGGCTCGCCTCTTCCACGGCCAGTCCGTTGTTCTCGCCGACGACCCTTGTGAACACCAGTCCCAGGATCCCGTGTTTGCCGATCGACAGACCGCGCGCGACCGAGTTGGGCACGAAGTCGAGCTCCTCCATGGCGCGCAGGACCTTCTCGCGCGTGGCGGGTCGTACCGAGTCGAGGGAGTTCAAGGCACGACTGACGGTAGCGATGGAGACGCCGGCACGTTCGGCCACGTCGTAGATCGTCGGCGTCGATTGGGCCACTGTCCCCCCCCGGGTCATTCGTTCGATGTGCGATTTTCTGTAACCGCTTTCGTAACCGCTTACAAAATAGTGACGGCAGACTTCACTGTCAAGCGAATTCGTGAACTTTTTTCAAACTCTTCGCGCTCGCAGCGTCACTGAGGCCCGCCACGACAGGGAAACAGACGACGACCAGGTCGGGCAGCGAGCGAAGAAATTCGCGGCCGCGCGCTAGCGGCGAATTCGACTCCGCAGGGTCGCAATCCACTCGGCGGCGGAGCGGCGCGCGGCGCCGATCTCGCTACGGCGGTCACGCGACCCTTCGCCGGTGACCGGGTACGAACCCAGGAACTTGACCCGCACGAGGTGCGCCTGGAGGTCGGCGAGACAGTCGCCAACGACGTCGTCGCCCACGTGGCCGTCGAACTCGATGACGAAGCAGTAGTCGCCCAAGCCACGTTTGGTGGGGCGGCTCTCGAGTTTGGTCAGGTTGATGTCGCGGGCGGCGAACCGACCCAGGATGCCGTAGAGCGATCCCGGTCGGTCCGCGTCCTGGAAACAGACGATCGATGTCCGATCGTGTCCGGTGGGTGCGGGAATGGCACCGCGCCCGACCTGCACGAAACGCGTGGCGTTCTCCTTGTGGTCAGCGATGTCGAAGGCGATGATCTCCAGGCCGAAGAGCGAGGCGGCGATCGACGACCCCACGGCGGCCCAAGGTTGACGGGACTCGGCGACCTCGCGTGCGGCCTGTGAGGTGGACGTCGTTTGCTCGACCTGGGCCTGGCTCAACTTTGATGAGAGGTACCCACGAACCTGAGCCAGCGCGTGCACGTAGCTCGAGACCCGCGTCACCTGGGCCGGCACCACTCCCGGTCGCGCCAGGAGATGCATGTGGATCGGTAAGACGATCTCGCGCTCGATGACGAGGTCGTGGTCGAAGACGAGTCCGTCGATCGTGGCCGAGACGGTGCCTTCGATCGCGTTCTCGAGGGGGACGAGTCCCGAGTCGAGACTGCCGTCGGCCACCGCGGCCAGCACGTCGGCGATCGACGCGTACGCCACGGCCTCGATCTCGGTGATGGTGGCCACCGCCTCGTGCGAAAAGGAGCCTTCAGGTCCGAGGAACCCAACGCGCGCACGAGTCATGGGGTGATGCTACTCGCCAGTCTGGCCACCCCTCAGGCGGTTCTTCTACGATGGTTTGAGCCCTAATGAAAGGTTGTGCAATGAGGCACCCGATGTATTCCTACGATGAGGCATTCACCGACGCGATATTCGAATATTGCCGCGATCGCCTGGAACACGATGCCCCCTTGGACTTCGGGATGCATTCGCCCGTGCCGCTGCCGGACCTCGAGGGTCTCATCAGCTCCGAGGGTCGCAGTCCGGAACAGACGCTGGCGTTCTTCCGAGACCACCTCGCTCAGCACGTGGTCTCGATCGACTCGCCCCGGTTCCTCGCGTTCATCCCCAACGCCCCCACCAAGAACTCGCTGCTCTTCGACATGGTAGTCGCGTGTTCCGGGCTCAACGGCACCAGTTGGCTCGAGTCGGCGGGCGTCGTCGTCGCCGAGAACCAGGCTCTGGAGTTCCTCGCGCGCCGCGCCGGCATACCCGAAGGGGCGGGCGGTGCGTTCGTCTCGGGCGGCTCCAGCGGCAACCTCTCCGCCCTCACGGTGGGCCGCGACGTCGGCCGCACGCGACGTCCCGACATCGCCCCGCACGAACTGCGCTTCGCCATCTCCGCGGACGCACACTCGAGCATCGGCAAGGCGTTGCACGTGCTGGGCATCGAGCCGCTACTGGTCGAGCCCGACGACCACCGCTTCACCCGGGCCAATCTCGAGAAGGCCTTGGCGGCCGATCCCCGCCCCGAGACCGTCATCGGGATCGTCGCCACGTCGGGCACCACCAATGCAGGGATCGTCGACGACCTCGAGGGCCTGGGCAGTTACGCGCGCGAACACGAACTGTGGTTCCACGTGGACGGCGCCTACGGCGGGGCGGCCCTGTTCTCCTCGGAACGCGATCAACTGCGCGGGATCCGTCACGCGGACAGTTTCATCGTCGATCCGCACAAGTGGCTGTTCGGCCCCCTCGACTGCTGCGCCCTGATCTATCGCGAGCCCGCACTGGCGCGCCACTTCCTCGCCCAGCAGGCGGGCTACCTCGACGTGCTGCACGGGGGCGACGAGGACCACTACGACTGGAACCCCTCGGACTTCGCGATCCACTTGTCACGACGCGCGCGCGGGTTGCCATTCTGGTTCTCCCTGGTGACCTACGGCGTGGACGCTTACGAGAGTGCGACCCAGTGCGCCATCGACCTCGCCCACCGGGCCGCCGCGCGCATCGAGGCGACCGAGGGACTCGAACTGGTGCGTCCCGCGAGCCTGTCGATCGTCCTCTTTCGCCGCGTCGGCTGGAGCGAGGCGCAGTACCTCGAGTGGAGCGAGCGACTGCTGCGCGACCAGATCGCCTTCGTCACGCCGACACGTTGGGAGGGCGAGATGGTGGCCCGACTGGCGTTCCTGCACCCTGACACCACCGACGAACTCGTCGCGCAGATCCTCGCGTCCATGTTCGACTAGTCGGACCACGCCCGCCTCGATGATCGTCGCCCACGCGTCGGTCGGATCCCGTCGCGCGGTGGCTCACCGGGCGGACGGGACCGGCTCGCACACGACGAGGGGGATGGGGCGCGCCGCGCGCGCACGATAACTGTCGTAACCACGGTAGGCCGCCACGACGCGCGGCCACAGGAGTTCTTGTTCCTCGGGTGTCGCCACACGAGCGCGCATGGGTCGTAGCTCACCGCGCCAGATGACCTCGACGGCGGGGGTGTGACGCAGATTCTTGAACCAGTCAGGGTCACGGTCGTCTCCCCCCTTGGACGCCACGAGGACGAGGATGGCACCATCGACCACCGGGACCGTCAACATGGTGCGGTGTCGACGACCGCTTCGTCGCCCCACCGTGATCAGCTCGATGATCTCCATGCCCAGCGCGCGTCGGCCCAGTCGTCCCCGGCTCACCTCGACCACCGCGCGGTGACAAGCGTTCAGGACGCGAAAGCCGCGATCGACGACGCGCGGCGAGAGTCCCATGACGTGACACTAGCGAGGTCGGGGACGGACGTCCCCGCGAGCGCCGCCACCGCCGCCGTCACCGCCGCCGTGGCGCGACGAGCACCTTCGACTCACGGGTCACCACGCCGGCACATCGCGACGCCGCGACATATAAATGCTTGCCGGCAAGCAACTTACTGCTACCGTGGAGACGATGGTCAACGAGAGCGACGAAGAGCGCGACCCCCCGGACGGCGACGTGGTCGATCGACTACGCACCGTCTTGATGCGCGGGCAGCGCCAGTTGCGCCTGACCTACACCGACGACTCCTTGTCACCCACGCAGCTCGAGGTGCTGGCCATGGTGGTGCGTCGCGGTCCGCTGCGGGTTTCGGAAGTGGCGAGCTTCGAAGGACTCAACCCGACGATGCTCTCGCGCATCGTGGCCAAGCTCGAGGTGGCCCAACTGGTGACGCGCATCACCGACGTCGACGACGGTCGCGTCGTGCACGTCGCGGCGACCGCTCAAGGTCGCACCCTCTACGAGACGATTCGTCGCCAACGCAGCGTTGCGCTCGCCCTCGCGCTTGACGACCTGTCGCCGCGCGAGCGCCGTACGCTCGCCGCCGCCCTGCCCGCGCTCGAGACGTTGGTCGCGTCGATCAAGCAGCGTCGCTGATGAGTTTTCAAGGCACCGCCCGACGCACCTTCTCCTCGCTCGCGAACGAGAACTATCGCAAATTCTTCTTCGGACAGACCACGTCGCTCGTGGGCACCTGGATGCAGACAACGGCTCAGTCGTGGCTGGTGCTGACCCTGACCCATTCACCCACCGACATCGGATGGGTCGTCGCCCTGCAGACCCTGCCCGTCTTGTTGCTCGGGCCCTACGGCGGCGTGATCGCCGACCGTATCGACAAGCGGCGTCTGATGATCGTGCTGCAGTCCTTCATGGGCATCCAGGCGGCGACCCTGGCCATCCTCAGCCTCGCCCACATGGTGACGTTCCTCGACGTCTGCGTCCTCGCGGTGGTGCTGGGACTCAACAACAGCTTCGAGAACCCCTCGCGCCAGGCCTTCGTGCTGGAGATGGTGGGCGCCGGCGATCTACGTAACGCGGTCAGCCTCAACTCCACCATGAACAACGTGGCGCGCGCGGTGGGTCCGGCGGTCGCGGGCGTGCTGATCGCCACGGTGGGTGAGGGATGGTGCTTCGCCGCCAACGCGCTCAGCTTCGTCGCCGTCGTCGGCTCCTTGATCGCCATGGACCGTAGTGCGCTGCGACCCTCCACGCCGACCCCGCGAACCAAGGGCCAGTTGATGGAGGGTTTCCGCTACGTGGCGCGCACCCCCGAGTTGGGCGTGCCCCTCCTGATGATGGCGCTGGTGGGGATGCTCGCCTACGAATTCCAGGTGACGTTGCCGGTCCTGGCCGACAGTGTCTTTCACGGCAGCTCGGTCGCCTACGGCGGGATGACCGCCGCGATGGGGATCGGGGCGGTGGGCGGTGGGTTGGTGACGGCCACGCGGGGGCGCACGGGCATGACCGCCTTGATCAGATCGGCCTTGGTCTTTGGCGTCTTCGTCACTTTCGCCGCGCTCTCGCCCGTCCTCGCGGTGGCCTTCGTCGCGTTGGCCCTCGTGGGCTACGCGAGCGTAACGTTCCTCGCAATGGCCAACTCCACGCTGCAACTCAAGACCGACCCCCAGTTGCGCGGTCGAGTGATGGCGCTGTGGGCGGTGGCCTTCATGGGATCGACGCCGATCGGCGGACCAGTGATCGGTTGGATCACCAGCCAGTTCGGTGCTCGTACCGGACTGGCCGTGGGCGCGGGGTCGTGCTTCGTGGCGGCGATGATCGGAGTGACGGCCATTCGTCGCCAGCGCGCTAAGGGTCACGTCTTGGAATAGTCACCGACGAACACCCCAGCGCCCGGCGTCGCACCGGCTCCCCCTAAGGTTCTCGTCGGGGCCCGCGACAGGGACCGGTACGCCGAGCCGACGTCGTCACCTTCGTGGACGTCGACCCCTCGATGAAGGGAGTGTCATGCAAGCCACCCGGGACCTGCGCGACAGGGGACAGAGCCTCTGGCTCGACAACATCACTCGCGGTCTGCTCGACGCCGGCACGATCCAGCGCTACATCGACGACGACCACGTGACCGGACTCACCTCCAATCCCTCCATCTTCGACGCGGCGATCACGACGGGGGACTACGACGGCGCCATCGTCGACCTAGCGCGTCGCGGTCTCTCGAGCGACGAGATCCTCTTCGAACTGACGCTCGCCGACCTCCAGCGCGCGGCCGACCTGTTTCGACCCGTCCACGACGACACCGACGGTGTCGACGGATGGGTCTCGCTCGAGGTCTCACCACTGCTCGCCTTCGACGCCGCCGCGACGATCGCCGCGGCCCAGGAGATACATCGCCGCGCCGACCGGACCAACCTCTTCGTGAAGATCCCCGGCACGCCCCCGGGACTCGAGGCCATCGAGGAGTGCGTCGCCGCCGGTGTCGCGGTCAACGTGACCCTGCTCTTTGACGCCGCGCAGTATCTCGCCGCGGCCGAGGCCTATCTACGCGGCGTCGAGCGGCGCATCGCCGCCGGCCTCAATCCGGCGGTCGCGAGCGTGGCGTCACTCTTCGTGTCACGCTGGGACACCGCCGTCGCCGATCGCGTGTCCCCCGACCTGGCGAACCAACTCGGCCTGGCGGTGGGCCGCGAGACGTACCTGGCCTATCGCGCGTTCATCGCCTCGGACCGATTCCTGCGCGCGGCGAACCGCGGTGCGCGCGTGCAGCGCCTACTGTGGGCCAGCACCAAGACCAAGGACCCCGGCGCGTCGCCGACCTTGTACGTGCGGGGCCTCGTCGCGCCCCTCACGATCAACACCGTGCCCGACGCGACGCTGCGTGCGCTCAAGGAGCTCGATGCCCTGGGCGCGCCGCCCCCTCGCGACGACGAGGGGCTGAGCGAGGTCTTTGAGCGCTTCGCCGCCGCGGGGGTGGACCGACGCGCACTGGCGGCGACGTTGCAGCAGCAGGGCGCCGCATCGTTCGCGAGCTCGTGGCGCGAACTACTCTCTCACATCGAGAACCTGCGATCGACCAGCGAGGATGCCCCGTGACCCTGACCCCCCTGCGACAACGACGCGCCTATCGGGCCCTCGACGAACGCCTCGAGGACGTCGCCGATCGCCACTTGCGAGATTTCTTCGCGCAGGACCCCTCACGCGGTACCCGCCTGCGTGAAGTGGTCGAGGGGATCTACTTCGACTACTCGAAGAACCGCGTCGACGACACGACGTTGCGATTGCTCCTCGACCTCGCCACGGAGTCACGCGTGGGAGAGCGCCGTGACGCGATGTTCGCCGGCGAGCACATCAACGTCTCGGAGGACCGCGCCGTCTTGCACGTCGCCCTGCGCTCACCGCGCGGTACGTCACTCATGGTCGATGGCGTGGACGTGGTGAGCGAGGTGCACGCCGTGCTCGAACGCATGTCGCACTTCGCCGATGCGCTCCGGTCAGGGACGTGGCGCGGCCACACCGGCAAGGCGATCGTCAACGTCGTCAACATCGGCATCGGCGGCAGCGACCTCGGCCCGGTGATGGCCTACGAGGCGTTGCGTCACTACGCGCGTCGGGACCTGACCTTTCGCTTCGTCTCCAACGTCGACGCCACCGACCTGGTCGAAGCCCTCGACGGCCTCGTGGCGGACGAGACGCTCTTCATCATCTCCTCCAAGACCTTCGGAACCCTCGAGACCCTGACGAACGCCCATTCCGCTCGCGACTGGCTGGTGGCGCGCCTCGGTGACGAGGCCGCCGTCGCGCGCCACTTCGTGGCCGTCTCCACCAACGCCGCGCGCGTCGCCGACTTCGGCATCGACCCCCAGAACATGTTCGGTTTCTGGGACTGGGTGGGCGGTCGATACTCCCTGGACTCGGCCATCGGTCTCTCGACGATGATCGCGATCGGACCGGAGGACTTCTCTCAGTTCCTCGCCGGCATGCACGCCATCGACGAGCACTTTCGCACCGCCCCCTTCGAACACAACGTCCCGGTCCTCATGGGGGTGCTCGGCGTCTGGAACCGTAACTTCCTCGGTTGCGCGACCGTCGGGGTCATGCCCTACGAGCAATACCTCAAGCGGCTCCCCGCCTACCTCCAACAACTCACCATGGAATCCAACGGTAAGCACGTCGACCTCGACGGGAACGTCGTGGACTACGCCACCGGACCCGTCTACTGGGGCGAGCCCGGTACCAACGGCCAACATAGTTTCTACCAACTGCTCCACCAGGGCACGAGCGTCGTGCCCGTGGACCTGATCGGCTTCGCGCGGAGCCTCAACCCCGTGGGCGAGCACCACGATCTCTTGAGCGCCAACATCTTCGCGCAGGCCCAAGCGCTCGCGTTCGGGCGCACCGACGACGAGGTGCGCGCCGAGGGAACGCCGGAACACCTGGTCGCGCACCGGGTGATGGCGGGCAATCGGCCCACGAACGTCTTCCTGGCCGAGGTGCTGACCCCACGGGTCCTGGGAAGCCTCCTCGCGCTGTACGAGCACGCCGTCTTCGTGCAGGGCACGATCTGGGGGGTGGATTCCTTCGACCAGTGGGGGGTGGAGTTGGGCAAGGAAATGGCGGCGACGATCTATCCCGCGTTGTCGTCACCGAGCGATCCCGTCCTCACCCACGACTCCTCCACCAACGCCCTGATTACGCACTATCGCGCGCTCAAGAGAAATGAGGCCACCCGTGACGACGTCTAACCCCCTGCAGATCGGCATGGTCGGACTGGGACGGATGGGAGGGAACCTGGTGCGCCGGCTGGTCCGCGACGGACACCGTTGTGTCGTCTACGACGTGGACGCCGCGGCCGTCGCGGACCTGGTGGGCGAGGGCATCGAGGGCGCCACGTCGCTGGCCGACCTCGTGCACCGACTCGACGCACCACGCGCCGTGTGGCTGATGCTGCCCGCCGCGCTCACCCAAACCGTGGTGGACCAACTCGCGGTGCACCTCACGGCCGATGACGTCCTCATCGACGGGGGGAATTCCTACTACAAGGACGACATCCTGCGCGCCCACCACCTGGCGACCCAAGGCATCCACTACGTCGACTGCGGCACCAGCGGCGGCGTGTGGGGACTCGAGCGTGGTTACAGCCTGATGATCGGCGGTGAAGCACCGGTGGTCGCGCGACTCGACCCCGTCTTTCGTAGCATCGCCCCGGGGGCCGATCGTCGCTCGCCCACCCCCAGCCGTGATTCCTCGACCGGGACCGCCGACCAGGGGTACCTGCACTGCGGTCCCAGCGGCGCGGGTCACTTCGTCAAGATGGTGCACAACGGCGTCGAGTACGGCATGATGGCCTCGATCGCCGAGGGACTGAGCATCATGCGTCACGCCAACGTTGGCGCTCTCGACCAGGTCGTCGACGCCGAGACCACTCCCCTGCGCGACCCCGAGAACTACGCGTTCAACATCGACGTCGCCGAGGTCGCCGAGGTCTGGCGCCACGGCTCCGTCGTCAGTTCGTGGTTGATGGACCTCACGGCCGAAGCGCTCGCGCGGTCCCCGGAGCTGGCCGAGTACTCGGGCCACGTATCGGACTCGGGAGAAGGACGCTGGACGGTCGAAGCGGCCATCGCCGAGTCCGTCCCCGCCCCGGTCATCAGCGCGGCCCTGTGGCAGCGTTACGAGTCGCGAGGGCGCGGGGACTTCACGGGCAAGGTCCTCTCCGCCATGCGCGCCGGGTTCGGCGGTCACGCGGAGAAGGAGTCCTAATGCACCACGACGTCCTGGTAGACGCGGACCTCGATGAACTCGCCCGCCACGGCGCGCGCGTCATCGCCGCACACGCGCGCGACGCGGTGACCGCGCGGGGGCGCTTCACGATGGCGGTGAGCGGCGGGCACAACCCGTGGACGATGTTTCGCGAACTGACCTCGTGCGACGTACCCTGGGGGCAGACGCAGATCTTCCAGGTCGACGAGCGCGTGGCCCCGCGCGGCGACCGTGATCGCAACCTGACCTATCTCGAGGACAGCCTCAGGGGTGTCGACGCCGACATCGTCGCGATGCCCGTGGAGGACGACGACCTCGACGCCGCGGCGGCACGCTACGAGCAACGGCTGCCCGCGCGCTTCGACCTCATTCACCTCGGCCTCGGTCCCGACGGGCACACCGCGTCGCTCGTGGCGCACGACCCCGTGCTCGAGGTGAACGATCGCATGGTCGCGCTCACGGGTCCCTACCAGGGCCGCCGGCGCATGACCCTCACCTATCGCGCGCTGGCGCGCGGTGAGCAACTCCTGTGGCTGATCACCGGCGAGGAGGCGCGCTCGGCCCTCACGCTCCTGCTCGCGGGCGACGCGACCATCCCGGCGGGACGAGTTCACGCCGCCCACTCCCTGGTCATGACGGACCTGACGGTCGCCTAGGCGATGAGCGTCGACCACGAGAAGCAGCGGGCGGCCCGCGCCGCCGCCGATCTGGTCGAGCGTGGCATGCGCGTCGGCCTGGGCACCGGGTCCACCGTCGCGTTCTTGCTGGTCGAACTCGCTCGGCGACGCGTGAGCGCCACCTACGTCGCGACGTCCCCGCACACGGCGCGCGCCGCGCGCGAACACGGCATCGAGGTGGACTCCTTCGCGTCCCTCGACCGGCTCGATCTCGCGATCGACGGAGCCGACCAGGTCGCACCCGACGGCTGGCTCATCAAGGGGGCCGGAGGGGCGCTCACCCGCGAGAAGATCGTGGCGGCCAGCGCCGATCGGTTCGTCGTCATCGTGGACGCCTCCAAGATGGTGGCGGCGCTGTCGGCCCCGGTGCCGCTCGAACTGTCGCGCTTCGGTCTCGTCGCCACGCTGCGTCGCCTCGGCGCGACCGAGCTTCGCGACGCGCCACCCAGCCCCGACGGGGGCGTGCTGGCCGACCACTTCGCCCTCGTGACCGACCCGGCGGCACTGAGTGCGCGCCTGTCGGACGTGCCGGGCGTCGTTGCGCACGGGCTCTTTTCCCCATCCCTGGTCGACGAGGTGATCGTGGGGCGTGGCGACGAATGTCAACGCCTGCGCCTAGGAGGCACCCCGTGACTACCCCGACCATCCACGACGAGTTCGTGACCCCGGACAACCACGTGTTCGTGCTCTTCGGCGCCACCGGCGACCTGGCCGCGCGCAAGATCATCCCGGGGCTATTCCACTTGGCCCGCGTCGGCCTGATGCCCGCTCGCTACCGCATCATCGGCTCGTCGCGGGCGTCCTCGGCCCTCTCGGACGAGGCGTTCCGTGAACTCGCCCGAGCGGCGGTCCTCTCGTTCGGCTCGAGCCCTCCCGAGGGCGACGTCTGGGACCGTTTTCGCGAGTCGCTCACCTTCGCGGTGACCGATCTGGACGCGCCCGACGCCTTCGCGCGTACCGTTCACCAGGCCGAGAGCGAGATCGGGGGCACGGTCCGACGCCTGTTCCACCTCGCCGTCCCCCCCACCGCCACGACCGACCTCATCACCCTCCTCGAGCGTTCCGGGCTCAACGCCGACTCACGGATCATCTGCGAGAAGCCCTTTGGCGTCGACCTCGACTCGGCGCGCGAACTCAACCGCGTCATCAAGTCGAACTTCGAGGAGACCCAGGTCTTTCGCATCGACCACTTCCTCGGCAAGGAATCCATCGACAACATCCTCGCGCTGCGTTTCGCCAATCGACTGTTCGAGCCCCTGTGGAACCGTGACCACGTGCGCTTCGTGCAAATCGACGTGCCCGAGACGCTATCGGTCGAGGGACGCGGGGCTTTCTACGAGGAGACGGGCGCCTTTCGCGACATGGTGGTGAGTCACCTCTTCCAGGTATTGGGCTTCTTGGCCATGGAACAGCCCACCAGCTTCGAGGCGGGCCCGCTGCGCGACGAGGTGCACAAGGTCTTTCAGACCCTGCGCCCCATCGACCCGTCAATGACCGTGCGTGGGCAGTACGAGGGCTATCGCCGCGAAGAGGGAGTGGCCCCCGACTCCACGACCGAGACCTTCGTCGCGGTGCGTGCGGAGGTCGAGAACACCCGCTGGAAGGACGTCCCGTTCTACCTGCGCACGGGCAAGAACATGGCCGAGAGCCGACAGGTCATCACCATCGGCTTCGACGAACCCGTCATGCGGCTCTTTCCCACCGGGCGCAACACCCCGCAGTGGCGGGGGAACAAGCTGGTGGTCGACTTCGCCGACCCCGGCTCGATCCACGCGCACTTCCTCACGAAGGAGCCCGGACCCCGTATGCACCTCGAGCCGGCGCAGATGCACTTCCACTATCGTGACGCCTACCGCGAGTCGGGCCACCTCGAGGCGTACGAACACCTGATCCTGGAGGCCATGCTGGGTAATCGCTCACTGTTCACGCGTTCCGACGGCATCGAACGACTGTGGGAAGTGGCCGCGCCCATGCTCGCCGACCCGCCGCCCATCGAACCCTACGCCCCGGGATCGTGGGGGCCCGCGTCGATCCACGACCTCGTCGCCCCCGACGAGTGGTGCCTCCACGGCCAGTCGGGGACCAACAACGCCTAGTGGCGGTCCAACAACGGCTGCTCGGGCCGCCGCACGGCCTCGCCGCGCTGGCGCTGGGCCCGCCACGCCATACCCCCCAGGGCCTCGAGAACGACCCGATTGCCCAAGTACGCCGTGATGTCGGCGTGGTCGTACGGTGGTGACACCTCCACCACGTCCATCCCGGCCAGCGGGGCCTCCATGGCGATGCGTCGGACCGCGTCGAGCAGCTGGCGACTGGTGAGGCCGCCCGGTTCGGGCGTACCCGTGCCGGGAGCGGAGCCCGGGTCGACGACGTCCACGTCGACGGACAGAAAGACCGCATCGCAGTCATCGCTCGCGATCGACAGTGCTTCGTCCAACACGGCGTCGAGACCGCGCGCGACCACCTCACCCATCTCGAAGGAGCGCATGCCCTGTGCCGCCATCCACGCCAGGGTCTC
>JABBOA010000046.1:0-11890 GCA_019352075.1 Acidobacteriota bacterium
TGCTCATCGAGGGCCGCGATCGCCAGATCGCCCATCGCCGCCGCGAGTTCGAACCAGACGAGTTCTTCTGGTGACTTGACCCAACGAAGACGGGCGTAGGCGCCCGACAGGTCGATCGCTGGACCGAACTCTCCTTCCAACTCGCGCGCATAGGCCAGCGGCAGCGGACCCATCACACCGACGCGACCCGGTCGAGCCCTGCGCCGGCGAAGCTCCTCGATCGCCCGCGTGATCGTCGACGGCCCGCCCCATTCGACGTGGGCTTCGCGCGCCATGTGCGTGGCCAGCGGCACGTGGTTGAAGTGCTGCACGAAAAGACGGTGGCGCTGCGCCGGACTGACGACCAGTTGCGCTTCGTTCGTGACCACCCACTGCGTCAGCCACCCGAGCGCGCCGCCGCGGCCACCGATTGCGTGCACCAGGAGGTGATCGACGTCAGCCTCGTGCATCGCCTCCTCGACCGCCTGACGACGCCGTCGCATCTCCGCATCGCTGAAGCGCGGGTACTCCTGGTCGAGGATGACCTGCTGCGCGGGGCTGAACGAAGTGGACCTACTCAACGTACCCTCTCCCTCGCGGCGAGGCGTGTTCCGGCGTGGCGCAGCGTTCGCGGCTCGCCGATGGCCGATGGCCGCTCACCCGTCGACTCTTCGCCGTGGTGGACGACCACGGGCCCACGTGAGCGGGTCAGTGAGCGGCCCCGGCCGTCGTCACCGCCTGGCGCCCGCGAGACGACCGCCGCGCTGTCGCGGTACTCCGGCACGCTCACCGGCTCGGCCACGACCCTCGCGCGTCCGCGTACCTCGGTCACCGGCGCCGCGACCATCGGTCGTCCCTCACGTCGCCGCGCCGCTCATCTCACCATGCGCCCGAACGCCCCAACGCCCCAACGCCCCATGATCGTGGTGGCCCGACGCACATTCCGGCCCGTCATCCGCCGATCGTTCGAGGGCCGCGACCGTCACGCGGGGATCTAGGCGCCCATCGAGGTCGCGACGGTGGCGACGATGCGCTCGACGGAGGGTATCGCCATGTCCTCGAGGGCGTCCGCCGCCGGCAAGGGGATGTGGGGTGTCGTGATGCGCACGATGGGGCCATCGAGGTCGTAGAAGGCCTCCTCAGCGACGATCGAACTGAGTTCGCCGCCCCAACCACACAGACGCGGGTTCTCCTCGACGGTGAAGAGTCGACCGGTGGCCGTCACCTCGCGCATAATCGTCGCCGTGTCGAGCGGGACCAACGAACGAACGTCGACGACGGTGCAGTCGATGCCCGCCGCAGCGAGTTCCTCGGCGGCCTTGAGCGCCCTCGGCACCATGGCACCGAGGGACACCAGGGTGGCGTCGCTGCCCTGGCGTAGCACCTTGGCGCTGCCCAGGGTATCGACGATGTCACCCTCGGGGACGTCCATCTTCGAGGCGTAGAGCGACTTGGCTTCGAGGAAGATGACCGGATCGGGGTCGCGCACGGCGGCCGCCATGAGTCCGATCACGTCCAGCGCGTTGGAGGGCACGACGACCTTGAGTCCGGGCACCATCATCGCCCAGTTCTCGACGCTCTGGGAGTGTTGGGCCCCGAAGCGCAACCCTCCTCCGTTACCCGAACGGATGACCAGGGGAAAGGTCATCTGGCCGTTGGTCATGTAGCGCGACTTCGCGATCTGATTGACGACGATATCCCAACACACGGCGAAGAAGTCCGAGAACATGATCTCGGCGATCGGCTTGAGCCCGGTCATGGCGGCACCCATCGCGGCGCCCAGGATGGCCTGCTCGGAGATGGGGGTGTCGCGCACGCGCACGGGCCCGAACTCCTCGAAGAGCCCGACGGTGCCCTTGAAGACTCCACCCGCCGCCCCGATGTCCTCACCGATGGCGAGCACCGTCTCGTCACGACGCATCTCTTGAGCGATGCCCCGAGAGATCGCTTCACGGAAAGTCAATTGCGCCATGCGGAGCCTCCATCAGCCCAAACGTCCTTCATCAACAAGTCGGCACCCGGGGTGGGGCCGGCCTTCGCCTCTTCCGTGGCCCGATCGACCTCGGCGGCCACGGAGAGCTCGATCTCCACCAGCTGGGCCTCGGTGGCCCCTTCGCCCAGAAGTCGAGCGTGGTACATGGGAATAGGGTCCTTGGCCAGCCATTCGGCGACCTCGTCGTCGGGTCGATACTTACCCGGGTCGGCGCGCGAGTGGCCTCCGTGGCGATACGTGAGAGCCTCGATCAGACTGGGCCCCTCGCCGGCGCGGGCGCGCTCGATCGCCGTGGTGGCCACCGCGTAGACGGCGTCCACGTCATTACCGTCGACGATGATCGATTCGAGACCGTAGGCACTGGCCCGGTCCGCCGCCGGATTGGGCACGGCCGTGATCTCGGTGGTGCGCGTGTACTCCATCCAGAGGTTGTTCTCGCACACGAAGACCACCGGCAACTTCCAGATCGCCGCGAAGTTGAGCGCTTCGTGGAACGCACCGATGTTCGTGGAACCGTCGCCGAAGAAGCACACCGCGACCTGTTCGGTCCCGCGGTACTGCGCGCTCCACGCCGCGCCGCAGGCGATGGGCAGGTGTGCGCCGATGATGGCGTAGGAGCCCATCACCCCGTGCTCCACGCTGGTGAGGTGCATGGAACCGCCCTTGCCGGCCATCAGACCGTTGGTACGCCCCATGAGCTCCGCCAGGACCGGGGTCATCGGCACACCACGCGCCAGCGTGTGCGCGTGACCACGATAGGTGGCGAACGTGTAGTCGTCGGGGCGCATCGCCGCCGCGAATCCGGCCGCGATGGCCTCTTGCCCCAGCGACAGGTGACTGGTGCCCTTGACGTAGTTCTCGAGGAAGAGGTCGTAGGCGCGCTTCTCGAACTGACGCAGGCCCACCTGCATGCGGTACAACTCGAGTTTGGCGTCCAGGTCCAGGTCGGGGCTCGTGGTGGTGGTCATTGTCACTCCTAGTACTTGTTGGCAATCATGAGTTCTTGGGCGGGAAACTTCGTCAGGATCGCTGGTCCACTCGCGGTGACCACGATCTCCTCCTCGATACGCGCCGCCGAGATGCCGTCGGTCGCGGGGCAGTACGTCTCGAGCGCGAAGACCATACCCACCTCGAGTTCGATCGGATCGGTGAGCGAATTCAGCCGCGAGATGACCGGACGTTCGTGCAGCCCGAGGCCGAGACCGTGACCGAACTGCAGTCCGAAGGCGGCCATCTCGTTGGGGAAGCCGAACTCCGTCGCGGCCGGCCAGGACCTGGCGATGACGTCGGTGCCCACGCCCGGCTTGACGAGGTCGATGGCGTTGTCCATCCACTCGCGCGCCTTGGTGTAGGCGTCACGCTGCACGGCGGTCGAGGAGCCGACCGACATGGTGCGGTAATAACACGTGCGATAACCGTTGTAGGAGTGGATGATGTCGAAGAACGCCTGGTCCCCCGGCCGGATGATGCGGTCGGTGAAATTGTGCGGATGGGGGTTGCAGCGCTCGCCCGAGACTGAGTTGATCGCCTCGACCTGGTCCGAGCCCATTTCGTAGAGACGCTTGTTGGCCAGTGCGACGATCTCGTTCTCGCGCACGCCGGGCTTCAGCGCTTCGAAGATGTCCTGGTAGACGCCGTCGACCATGGCCGCGGCCTGACTGAGCAGCATCAGCTCGTCCTGGTTCTTGATGACGCGAGCGTCGAGCATGGTCTGTTGCGCGTCGCGCACGTCGATCCCGGCCCTTTGCAACTCGAACAAGAAGGGCAACTCCACGATGTCGAGGCCGATGGGCTGATCGGCCACGCCCGCGTCGGCCAACAGGCCGACGATCTCCTTGACCGCCGACTCGAACAGGCCCGCGCGCGGCGCAATCGCTCCGCGGAGTCCGAGCATGCCGGCGCGGCAATTGTCGGGTTCGAGCCACGGCGCGAAGAGCTTGTGGTGCCGCGCGGCCGAACCGAAGTCCCAGACGATCGGCTCGCCGCCGCGCGTCAAGAGACAGTAGCGCGTCATCTTGTCACCGAGCGCTCCGCCGACCCACGTCCCCGACACGTAACGGATGTTGTAGAAGTCGAACAACAAGAGCGCGCCGAACTCGCTCCGGTCTAGGACCTCGCGCGCGCGAGCCAAGCGATAGTTGCGCAAGCGATCGAAGTCGACCCGCGTCTCGAAATCGACCCCCATGTGTCCGGGGGTGTTCATGACCGGTCCAAAACCCTCCATTGGCTCAGCCCCCCAATCCGTCGTCGACCACGATATTCTCCGCCACCAGTTCCACACCCGCACCGCGCGCCGCCTCGAGCAACAAGACGGCGAAGTCGTCCGCGGCGTGACCCGCCCCGGCGGTCACCTTGACCAATTCCGTGCACAACGCCGACAGGGGCATGGGCACGTCGTGTTCGTAGGCCGCGTGCATGCCCAGATCGAAGTCCTTGCGCAACAGGACGGGGGTGAACGTCGGGGTGAAGTCCAGGTTGACGAAGGCGGGCGTCTTGTAACGGGTGAAGACCGAGCCCATCACGGAGTTGTTCAAGAAGTCCAGCCACGCCGAGCGCTTCACGCCGCCCTTCTCGGCCAACACGGTGATCTCGGCCATGGCCTGAGTGACGATGCCCAGCATCATGTTGTGACAGATCTTGACCAGGCGGGCGACCTCGTCGTCACCCACGTAGGTGACGCCCTTGCCGATCTGGCGCAGGTACGGTTCGACCTCGGCGAAGGCCGCTTCGGGGCCCGAGATCGCCATGGTCAGACCGCCGGACTTGACCACCTTGGGGTTGCCGCTCACCGGCGCCGCCAAGAACTGAGTCCCGCGCGCCGTCGCCGCCGCGCGCACGACGGCCGACGTCTCGGTGGAGACGGTCGAACAGTCGATCAGCACGCGCGGCGCGTGCGCGGGGTCCGACAACACGCCTCGCGGGCCCGTGGTGACCTCCAGCAGGTCCGCGTTCGCCGACACCATGATGAAGACCACATCCCGATCGGCCAGGTCGACCGGGTCGTCGACCACCGTGGCGCCGAGTGCTTCGGCCTTGGCGCGGGTCCGGTTCGTGACGCTCACGTCGTTGCCGGCTTCGATCAGGCGTGTCGCCATCGCCGCACCCATCCGACCCGCGCCGACCCATCCGAGCGTGCGCGCAGTGGCAGAATCAATCATCGGTCAACCTCCAAAAAAGTAATGACATTTCCCATGTCAGTGAGTGGCGCGGGTGGCGACGCTGCCACCCAGGTACAGGGCGGCGATGTCGGGATTGTGCAGGACCTCGGTGCCCGTGCCCGACAGTCGTACCTGTCCGTTCTCCAGCACGACACCGTGGTGACTCATCTTGAGCGCCTGACGGGCGTTCTGCTCGACGAGAAGCACCGTTCGCCCGAGGGAATTCATCATCTTGATGGTGTCGAACATCACGTGCAGCGTCTTGGGGTCAAGCCCCATCGAGGGCTCGTCGAGCACCACCAACTCGGGTTCGAGCATGAGGCAGCGCGCAAACTCCACCAGACGTTGCTGACCGCCCGAGAGCGCCCCGGCCTTGTCGTGGGCCCGCTCGGCCACGATGGGGAAGCTCTCGCGAATGGCCCGCAGGCGCTGGGCGATGACGGATCGATCCTTCACGAGGAAGGCGCCCAACTCCACGTTCTGCTCGACCGTCATTTCACGGAAGAGACTGTGGTTCTGAGGCACCTGCACCACGCCCAGACGAAGGATCTCGCGCGGTGACATACCGACCAGATTGTGACCCTTGAAGTGGATCGAGCCGAGCCGCGGCTTGACCAGGCCGCTCACGGTCTTGAGCAAAGTGGACTTACCCGACCCGTTGGGGCCAACGATGCACGTGACACCGCCGTGGGCGACGTCGAAAGTGACGCCCTTCAAGACGTCACCGCCGCCGTATCCCGCGACCACGCCCTCGAATCGGACGAAAGGGTTGTCAGCCATGGCTCAACTCCTCCACGACCTCGTCATCGCCGCCACCGAGGTACGCGTCGAGGACCAGAGGGTTGTTGCGGACTTCCTCGGGGCGCCCCGAGACCAGATCGCAGCCCTGGTGCATGACGGTCACCGTGTCACACAGGTTCATCACGAACTCCATGTTGTGCTCCACGATCAAGAAGGTCTTCCCCGACTTGTTGAGCGTACGGATCTTCTCGCCAATCTCGTTGATCAGGGTCAGATTGACACCGCCCGCGGGTTCGTCCAGCAAGATGACGTCGGGGTCGGCCACCAGCACGTAGGCCAATTCGAGTAGCTTTCGCTGTCCGTACGACAACGAACCGGCCGGCAGGCTGGCCAGGCGCGCGAGACCCACGAAGTCGAGCCATTCCATCGCCGCGTCGAGTTCAGTCTTCGACGACTTCGAACGCGTCAGTCCACGGAGCCAGCTCTCCTCGCGTTGGGTGGCCACCAGCATGTTCTCGACCACGCTGATGCGAGAGAAGATACGGGTCAACTGGAACGTTCGTCCCACGCCCAAGGCGAAGACGGCGTTGGGGCGTGCGCCCGTGATGTCCTTGCCGTCGAAGGAGACGGTCCCCGCCTCGGGTTTCACGTAGCCCGTGATGACGTTGAAGAGTGTGGTCTTGCCCGAGCCGTTCGGTCCGATCAATCCGGTGATCGAACCGCGCTCGACGTGCAGCGAGCACCCATTGAGGGCGCGCAGGCCCCCGAAGGCCCGACTGATCCCTTTGGCCTCGAGCAGCGCGCTCATAGGGACTCACTGCCGAGCGTCGCGAGGGGAGCCTGCGTCGCGTCCGACCCCGTCGACGTGCGCTTCGACCAGACTTCCTTGACCTTGACGACAATGCCCTGGGGCATGAAGAGCACCACGATCAAGAAGAGCGCGCCGAAGAGAATCAGGTACAACGAGCCGTTCGAGTAGTTCGCGGTCAACCACTGTTGGCTCGACTCGAGGATGAGCCCCCCCACCAGCGGACCGAGAAGGGTTCCGAACCCACCGAGGAAGGCCATCAGGGCGATGGTGACGTCAAAGACCGGGTCGAACACGAACTGCGGGTATATCTGGCCGAGGAACATGGCGTAGAGCGCTCCGGCCATGCCCACCACGAACGCCGACATCGTGTACCCCGTCAACTTGACGGCCTTCACCTTCACGCCGAGTCCGAGTGCACGGTCCTCGTCGTCGCGAATGGCGAGGAGTTGCAGTCCGAAGCGCGACCGTCGCACCAGCGCCGACAGGACGACCGAGAAAACGAGGATGGCCAGGGCGACGTAGTAGAACGGCGTGTTGTAGGCGTCCCCCTGCCAGGGGATCAGCTCCAACGACAATCCGGCTGGTCCTCCCGTGAAATTCGCGTTGATGGCCGCCAACTGGAAGACGAAGAAGAACGCGATCGTGATCACCACGAAGGTGTGGCGGCGCACCCTCAACGCCACCGCACCCAGCGGGACGGCGATCGCCATCGCCACGAGCCCCCCTAACGGCACTACCCAGAACTGTTCGGCGCCGCCCGGAATGTGGCCGTGGATCGACACCAAGGCCATCGTGTACGCCCCGCAGCCGTAGAAGATGGCGGTGCCCAGTGACACGTAGCCGGAGTAGCCCGAGAACATGTTCCACGACGTGGCGCACCCCATATATATGACGGTGAAGATGCCGATGGTCGTGTAGAAGGGATTGGTCACCACGACGGGGAAAAGGGCAAAGATGACCAGACCGAGGGCCCACCACGCACTCTGTCGGAGCTTCATCACGCCACCCGTGCTGACTGCTTGCCGAAGAGTCCCTGAGGTCGCAGGGACAAGACGATAACCAGGACGACGAAGAACGACATGGACGACCAGATGGGCGACCACACGACGGCCACGATGTCTTGGAGCATGACCATCAAGATCCCCGCGACGAGGGCGCCGCCCAGACTACCCATGCCCCCGAGGACAATGATGGTCAAGAGGCGCGAGATCAAGTCGTAACTCGATGAGGCGTTGAAGGCGTTCGTCGCACCGTAGATCATGCCGCCCGCCGCGGTGACGGCCACCCCGATCCCGAAGCAGATCGTCGCGACGCGCTTCGTGTCAATCCCCACCAGCGCCGCCGCCGTCTGGTCCGACAGCGACGCGCGAATACTCGCCCCGAATCTCGTGCGATAGAGCATGTAGTACAGCGAGCCCAGGAGCGCGGCCGCCAAGATGAATCCCAGGAGGTAGATGTAGGGAAGATAGATCCCAAAGATCGGGAACGAACGGTTGACGTACCAGGCCTGCAGTTGGACCTGATTGATCGAGTACACCTCATTCAAGATGCCCTCGATCACCAGGGAGATCGCGTAGGTGACCAGGATCGACATGGCCGTCCGTTCCGGACCCTTGAGTCGTGCAACGAACAAGCGCTCGATCACGATCCCCACCACGAAGAGGGTGGGGATCGTGATCAGCAATCCGACGAACAGGTCGACGCCGAAGTGCACGGACAAGGTGTAGCTCAGGTAGGCGCCGAGGATCACGAGGATCCCCTGGGCCAGGTTGATGATGTCCATGACTCCAAAGACCAGGGTCAATCCGGTCGCCATCAAGGCGTAGACCGAGCCGGTCAACACACCGTCGACCAGTGCGTGGATGAGCGCTGAGGAATTCATTAATTACTTACCCCACACCGGCTTGGGGAACAGCACCGGCTTGGACGCCTTGGACGACACGGGGTTCACCTGAACGAAGTTGCTGCCCTGCCACTGGAAGGTGAACGCCGTTCCCTCGTTGTTCTCGCCCAACTTGTCGAACTTGACGGGACCTTGAACGCTGGAGAGCACCACGCCCGAGTGCAGGTACTTGATGATCTTCGCGTTATTGAAGCCACCCGTCGCCTTGACCGCTTGCGCAGTGATCTGTCCGACCGAGTAGGCCTCCGCCACGTCAGCGCTGATGGTCGCCGCTGTGCCGCCGTACTTCTTGACGTACTCCGCCACCATGGCCTGCGCTCCCGGTGTGGTCGCGCCGCCGTACCAGCCGTTGGGCACCATCACGCCGTTGGCGTTCTTGATTCCCACGGCCTTGGCGAAGGTGGTGCCCTGGTCGGGTCCGCCGGTCGCAATGAAGACCTTGGGGTTGTAGTGCGCCTGTTCGAACGCCTGCATGAAGGAGGACACCGTCGGGACGTCGACCGATCCCAACACGACGACCTGGGCCTTGGCCGCGGCCACCGCGTCCGCGATCGGGGTGTAGTCGGTCGTCTCGGACGGGAACACCGAGTAGTAGGCCGTCTTGATTCCGGCCGCCTTCATGATGCTCTGCGCCACGGGGATCTGGGGCTCGGTGAACGCGTCGTTCGTGGTCACATACGCCGCGTTCGCCGGACGCTTGCCCTTGGGCAGCGCCGCGATCCACTTCGCGAACGGCACCAATGAGTCCTTCACGGGCAGCGACACGTCAAAGAGGTTGTTGAGGCCGGCTTGGAACACCGACGGGGCCCCACCGGCGCCCTCGATCATGGCGTAACCGTACCGCGCAGCGATCTTGGCCGCCGGCAGACTCAACAACGACGAGAAGGGACCGAAAGTGAGCGCCACGTGGTCGTTGGTGATCAGTTTCTGGTAGTTGGTGACCACCTGCGTCGGACTCGATGCGTCGGAGACCACATCGAGTTGGACCTGGTGTCCCAAGAGTCCCCCGTGCGCGTTCACGTCGGCGGCCCAGAGCTTGTACCCCTGGTCAAAAGCAATGCCGTCCGCGGAGAAGTCACCGGACAGCGACAGCGAAATTCCAATCTTGATGGGCGCCAGCGCGTGCGACTTGGGCGCCGCACCGGACGCGTTGGCCATCATCAACATCGTTGACGCCGCCACCGACGTGACGCCCACGGTGCGCCACAAATTACCGAGCTTCTTCATATTTCCCCCCACTGCATGGATTTCACCGCGTCAGCCCCCCACGGGCGCACAACGACTAGCGACCGCTCGATGAACGATTGGCCAACAGTAACGACGCCCCCCTGGAGCGTCAAGTTACGACACCATGAAATCTTTACACCCGCGTAAAAAGAATTAACGAATGGCACCCTAGTCAGGTCGGGAAAAGGGCCGTTACCATTTCGGGACGTCAGTGCCGAACCGAGGGGGGCCTCATGGACGACGCATTACTCGAGACGGCCATCACCAACTGGGCACCACGCTTCACCGCCAACGGCGTCGACGCGAGCGACTTCGCGAGAATCACGTCATCGCTCGCGTCGTGGGACGATTGGTGCGAGGGCTGGTCCCGCGGTGCCCAGATCCATCTGGATCTCGCCGAGTCGGCACTCAACGACGACCGCCACCTCTCGGCGGGTGAACATTTCGCCCGCGCGGCCACGTACTTCCACTTCGCGAAGTTCCTCTTCGTCCACGACCCCGGGCAGGCTCGCGCGGCCCACGAGCGCGCCGTGACCGCCCTCACGCGTGCCCTTCCCCTCCTCTCGCCGGCCGCGCGTCGCGAACAGATCGACTTCGACGGGACTCGACTGGTCGGCGTCTTGCGCGTGCCCGACGCACCCGGGCCGCACCCGACCGTACTGCTCATCGCCGGCCTCGACTCCACCAAGGAGGAGTTCCGTGACGTCGAACGATCCTTCTTGGACCGTGGTCTGGCGACCTTCGCCCTGGACGGCCCGGGCCAAGGCGAGGTCGAATGGACCTTGCCCATCCGACCCGACTGGGACGGGGTCGGTGACGCCGTCATCTCGCACCTGCAGACCCTGCCCGAGGTCGACCCCGCGCGCATCGGTGTCTGGGGCGTGAGCCTCGGCGGCTACTACGCCGCGCGCCTCGCCGCCAGCGACCTACCGATCCGCGCGACCGTATCGCTCTCGGGGCCCTATTCCTTGGGCGCCACGTGGGACAACCTCAATCCGCTCACTCGTCGCGCCTTCGAAGTGCGTTCGCACAGCGCCGACGCCGCCGAGGCCCGGCGACGCGCGTTCGACTTGAACCTCGAGGGTCTCGCGACGCGGATCAACACGCCACTGCTGGTCATCATGGGCCGGCGCGACCGTCTCTTTCCCTGGACCGACGCGCAACGCCTCGTCGAGGAGAGCACCGGTCCTTCCGAATTGTTGTTGCTCGAGGACGCCAACCACGGCTGCGCGAACGTCGTCTCCCACCATCGTCCCTATAGTGCGGACTGGATGGCCCGGCAGCTTCACGCCCCCGGATCGCTTTCGCGCACCCGCTAGAGAAGAAGAGAGTATCGAAATGGCCGACGTTTTCATGCCCCAACTCGGGGAGACGGTCGCCGAGGGCACCGTCACCAAGTGGTTCAAGAACGTGGGTGACGCCGTGACCCGCGGCGAACCCCTCTTCGAGGTGTCCACCGACAAGGTCGACACCGAGATCCCCGCACAGGCGACCGGCGTCGTGAGTGAGATCCTCGTCCCCGAGGGCGTCACCGTCGACGTCGGCACTCGGCTGGCCGTGATCGCGGGCGACGACGCGACACCGTCGACGATCGCGGCCGCGGGCGCGACCGTGAGTACCGGCGCGGATCGCGGTGGCGCCCCGTCGAGTCCGCCCTCGCTGGTGGCGTCAGACGCCAGTGCGCGTCTCTCGCCCGTCGTGCGTCGCCTCCTGGCGGAGAACTCCTTGCTGGCCAGTGACGTCGCGGGTACGGGGCCGGGTGGACGCATCACCAAAGACGACGTGTTGGCCGCCGCAGCGGTGGCGAGGGACGCGACGTCGAGCCCCCCGGGTAACGTCGCGCCCCTCTCCCCGGTGGTGCGCCGACTCCTGGGTGAACTCCACCTCGACGTCAACGAGGTCGTGGGTACCGGGCCCGACGGACGGATCACGCGGCGCGACGTGGAACTGGCCGCTCGACACCGCGGCACGCCCCCCGTTTCTGAAGGCGACGAGGTCATCGCCTTCACCAAGATCAGGAAGCTCACCGCCGAGCACATGGTGCGCTCCAAGGCCACGTCCGCGCACACGTTGATGGT
>JABBOA010000046.1:12179-15691 GCA_019352075.1 Acidobacteriota bacterium
GACCTCGCCACGCGTGCGCGCGCCAAGTCGCTCGGCGTCGACGACATGAGCGGCGGGACCTTCACCATCACCAATCCGGGCCCCTACGGCACGCTCATCACCGGTGCCGTGATCAATCAGCCCCAGGTGGCGATCCTGTCCACCGACGGCGTGACGCGCAAGCCGGTCGTCGTCAACGGACCCGACGGATCCGAGGCGATCGCTATTCACTCAATCGGCCTGGTGGCGCTCACCTTCGACCACCGCGCCATCGACGGCGCGTACGCCGCAAGATTCCTGGCGCGCCTGGCGCAACTGCTGCACGAGACCGATTGGGCTTCGCGCCTATGAGCTTCGAGGGCGTTCTCGATAGGCTGGAGGGAGTGACGACGCGGAGCCGTATCCTGGAATCAGCCGCGCTGGAGATCGAGCGCAATGGACTCACCTTGTTTCGCGTCAAGCGCGTGGCCTCCGAGGCGGACATCTCGGTCGCCCTGCTCTACAGCTACTTCACCGACCGTGAGGACCTCATCGCCGCGACGATCGTCTACCGATTCGAACAGGTGCTCCTGGGCCAGGCCGAGATCTTTACCACTCCCCTACGCGACGTCAACACCGCGACCGGGCTGCGCGTCGCCCTGGACAAGATGATCGTCGACGCGCAAGACCCCGCGCGCGACGAACAGCGACTCCTGCGCATCGACGGCATCTCCTTCGCCCATCACAATTCGACCGCGTCCGAGGGCATCGCCAAGGCCAAGGCCGAGGCCAGCGACAAGATCGTGGACATCGTGCAACCCCTCGAGGACAAGGGACTGCTGGCCGAGGGGATGACGGCAGTGGCCTTCGCACGCATCTGGTACGCCTTGTTCTTCGGTCAGATCGCCCTGGACGGCGAGCATTCACTCTCGATCAACGAAGAGTCGTGGCTCACGGCGTTACACGTTCTCGCCAACGCCGTGGTCGCATAATCACGCGGTCGCGTCGAACGCCGTGCGCGATGGCGCGGCGCCGACACACCGCGGATCGAAGGCACTCAATCGGTCGGCGCACTGACGACCTCGCCGGGCGAATCCCTGGCCAGCGACACCACGGCGGTGAGTCCTCCGCCGGGGGTGTCCTCGAAGCGTAGTTCTCCTCCGAGGACCCGGACGAATCCAACGGCCACCAAGAGCCCGAGGTCCTCTTCGGCTCCGGTGTCCTCCGACGTCCCCGTGGTCGTCGGGAGGCGCCGGCGCGGATCGCGGGTTCCCGGACCGCGGTCGATCACCAGCAGTTCGACCTCACCCGCGGTGCAACCGGCGCTGACGCGGATGGCCTGGTCCAGGGGGCTGAAGGCGCAGGCGTTGGTCAAGAGGTTGATGACGACGCGCTCGAGGAGGTCGGGATCCGTGACGATGGTCGCTAGATCGCGAGAGAAGTCGACCTCCACTCGTCGACCCTTGGTGTCGACCAGGCTGCGCGCGTTGCTCACCACTTCACGCAGCGACGTGCGCCAACGGCGCGGCGAGATCATCTTGGTCTCGAGACGACCCGAATCGAGCAGATTGGTCACCAGTCGCGTGAGGTTGTCGACTTCACGCGAGATGGCGCCCAACGAGGCCTGTTGTTGGACCTGGGTCCGCGAGGCGCGAAGCGACACGACGTTGGCTTCGATGGTCGCCAACGGTGGCTTCAGGTCGTGGGCCACCGATCGCAGGAGACCGATGCGCAGCGCATCGGTCTCGGCGCGGGTGCGCATCGCTTCGGCCTCGATCATCAGTTGCTGCGAGTGCAGGGCGGCGCCCAGGCGACCACAGAAGGCCCTGATGAGTTGGCGGTCCTGATTGTCGAGTTCCACGGCGCTGAGACGCAGCTGCGTCTCATCATCCACCCGGAAGTCGATCGTGTCGCCCGAGGTGCCCGCCGGGTCACCGCTCACCAGTTCGGGCACCTGGCGTCCGTCCTCGTTGGCGCGCATCAGGGCCACCATCGCGACCGCGTACGTCACCCGTAGCGTGTCGAGCAGGGGCATCAGATCCTCGCGCGAAGTGGTCACCGTATCGACGGCCTCGGACAGCAACTCGGCCTCGGCGCGGGCACGTCGCGCATCATCGGTTCGCCGACGGAAGCGGTTCATCGCCATGCTCGCACCGATCGCGAAGACCAAGTAGGCCACGATCGCCACGGCGTCGTCGAGTCGCGCCACCGAGAACGTGTGGCGAGGAGGAACGAAGAAGTAGTTCTCCAGTCCCGAGGCCCCCAACGCGGCCACGGCGCCGACCACCACGCCGCCTCCCGCAGATAGGGCCAGCACCGCGATGAGGTACACCAGGAACACCGTCGAGAGCGAGGCCCCGGTGCGAATCTGGCTCATCACCCACGTCAACAACGGGAGCGTGACGCCGGTGAGCGCCAGGTAGCGCAGGGTCTGGGGCCACGAGAACGACGCCTTGCGACGACGCCGGGCCGTTCGCGGACCGCGTTCGGTGCTGACCGCGATGATGTGCACGTCGAGGTCGCGCGCCTGGCGCAGGACCTTCTCGATGACCCCACCGGGTAGTCGCCAGGACCGCTTCGTACGGCTCGAACCCAAGATGACCTGTGTGCCACGTTCGGCGCGCGCGAAGGCCACCAGGGCGTTGGCGACATCTTCGTCGATCACCTCGTGGAACGTCCCTTCGAACTCCTCGATGAGTCCGCGCGCCAACGTCGTGTCGGAGTCGCGACTGCGCATGGCGCCGGAGTCGATCACGTGCACCGCGACGATCTCGGCGTGGTTGCGCGAAGCCATCCGCGCGGCGCGGCGCAGGAGGATCTCGTCGGCGTCATTGCCGGCGACGGCCACGATCAGGCGCTCACGGGTCTCCCACGTGGCCTTGATGCCGTGGGCGTCGAGGTAGCTCTGCAGAGAATCCTCGACGCGATCGGCCAACCACAGGAGCGACAGTTCGCGCAGCGCCGTGAGGTTGCCCGAGCGAAAGAAGTTGGACAGCGACGCATCGATCTTGTCGGCCGGGTAGATGTTGCCGTGCGCCATGCGACGTCGCAGAGCCTCAGGCGTGATGTCCACGAGTTCGATCTGCTCGGCGCGGCGCACGACGAAGTCCGGGACCGTCTCGCGCTGCGCGATGCCCGTGATCTTCTCGACGACGTCGTTGACGGATTCGAGGTGCTGGATGTTGACCGTGGTGATGACGTCGATGCCCGCGTCGAGGAGGTCCTCGACGTCCTGCCAACGCTTCTCGTGCCGGCTTCCCGGCGCGTTGGTGTGCGCCAGTTCGTCCACCAGGGCGACTTGGGGACGACGCGCGAGTACGGCCTCGAGATCCATCTCCTCCAAGGTCGCTCCGCGGTACTCGTAGCGCCGGCGAGGGATCAACTCGATGTCGCGCAACTGCGCCTCGGTGAGGGGGCGCTGATGGGTCTCGACGTAGCCGGCGACCACGTCGGCGCCGCGTTGGCGCCTGCGCCAGCCCTCGTCGAGCATCTTGTAGGTCTTGCCCACGCCCGGCGCCAGGCCCAGGTACACCCTCAGTTGGCCGCGCGACATG
>JABBOA010000047.1 GCA_019352075.1 Acidobacteriota bacterium
ATCCATGATCTCAGCCTCGAGATCAAGGTCGGAGAAGTCTTCGGTTTCCTCGGACCCAATGGTGCGGGCAAGACCACGACGATTCGCCTCATTCTCGACCTGATTCGTCCTTCGTCCGGTCGCATCAGCGTCTTCGGTCTCGACGCGCGCGCCGATGGCGTCGCGATCCGACGTCGACTCGGTTATCTGCCCGGGGAGCTCGCCCTCTACGAGCGACTGAACGCCCGCCAGATCCTGACGCACTTCGCCCATCTTCGCGGCGGGATCGACTGGTCCAGGGTGCAACACTACGTCGAGGCCTTCGATCTCGACGTCGACCGGCCAGTGAGGTCGCTGTCGCGCGGCAATCGTCAGAAGGTCGGCTTGGTGGCGGCGATGATGGGCGATCCCGAAATCCTCGTGCTCGACGAACCGACGTCGGGACTGGACCCCTTGGTGCAACGAATGGTGCAGGGCGAGGCGCGTCGCGCGGCGAAAGAGGGGCGCACGGTCTTGCTCTCGTCGCACGTGCTCTCCGAAGTGGGCGAGATGGCCGATCGCGTCGGGTTGATCCGTGATGGTCGTCTGATCGCGGTCGAGTCGGTGGCTCAACTCCAGCAGCGCTCGGCCCATCTCGTCGAAGCACGGTTCCGTGAGCCGACTGAGGTCGAGGCGTTCCTCGCGCTGGCGGGCGTCCGCTCGCATCGGGTCGACGGCCGGACGCTGCATCTGGAGGTCGCCGGGGATCTCAATCCGATCGTCGCATTGCTCGCGCGACACGCGCTCGACGACTTGTCGATCCGAGAACCCACGCTCGAGGAGCTCTTCATGCGCTTCTATGGAGCATCGCGTGAGTAGGGCGCGCGTGACGCGCGCGGAGTTGGGTTCGCTGTACGACCGCTCGCTCTTCGAGCAGCGCCGAGGAATCGTTGGCTGGGTCAGCGGCATCGCGTTCTTCTGTCTCGTGATGCTCGCGATGTATCCGACGATTCACGCCAACACGTCCTTCTCGAAGTTGATCGACGCCTACCCCGAGGCCTTGCGCAAGCTGTTCGACATCTCGGATTACACCACTGGCCCCGGCTACTTGCGCACCGAAGTGTTCTCCTTCATGGCGCCCCTGCTGGTCACGATCTACGCGATCCTCCAGGGGTCGGACCTCCTCGCGGGCGAGGAGGAGCGCCGCACCATCGACTTGTTGCTCGCCAATCCGATCTCGCGGCGCCGCGTGGTGCTGGAGAAGTGGCTCGCGCTCGCTACTGGTGTCATCGTGCTGAGCCTCGTCCTCGAGCTGTTGCTGGGTCTGGCCGGCCCACTGTTCGAACTGCACCTGGGCTGGCGACAACTCTCGGCCGCGGTGCTCGGCACCGCACTGTTCGCCCTGTTTGGCGGAACTTTCGCCCTGGCGTGGGGGGCGGCGACCGGCGCGCGCGGCGCGGCGCGCGGGGTGTCGGCCGCGGTGGTGATCGCCATGTATCTCTTGAGTGCGTTGGCCCAGCTGGTCGCGGCACTGAAGTCCTTCGAGTGGGCGTCGCTGTGGTATCACGCGCTCGGAGGCGATCCCCTCACCACGGGCTTTCACTATGGGCACCTGGGAGTGTTGGTCGTGTTCATCGGAGCGCTCCTGGCGGCGGCGGTGCGTCTCTTCGAACGTCGCGACCTCACCGCGTGAACGCCCCGTCGAGTCAGCGACCGTGAGACGAGCGAGCGTGGTCGCACTGGCCGGCCCCGGGGTCGTGACGCGGTGCTCGGTGCGCCGTGAGGGGGAGTCGGGCGGCGCGAACGATATCGACGCGAGCGACGTCGACGACCCCTACGTCGCTTCGCCTCAACTGGTCACCACGTTCGCCGCGCGTCGCGACGAGAAGGGTGGCACGCCCGCACCCCCGTACGCCGCAGGCCCGAGGGACCAAGGGACCGAGGGACCGCGAACGGCGGTCGGGGGCACTCATGACCGTCGGGGCATTGGCGTCGCGGGTGTCGTCACCTTACGAGAGGGCCCGTGCCCGCGAGCCGGGCTCGATCCACGGTCCGTTCTGCGCGCGGGCGCGACTCCCGTGCGCAGGAGTCCTCCATCCTCTGAGCGGACGAACCGTGTTGGCCGATCAGGTCGCCCCGGCGCAGATGCGCGACGGAGTGGTGCGCGGGCAGTATTGCCGTAGCGTCACGGCATGGATCACGACTTTGCTCGTTCGGTGGCCGGTTCGTGGCGACCGCGATGCACGGGGTCGGCCGACTCCAGGAGTAGTCGCCACTCCGCGCGAGCGACTGACCGTCGTGCCGCGTCGAGGGCGTCGGGGTTCACCGAGATCGACGTGATGCCCAGGCGTACCAGGCGCTCGGCGAACTCTGGGTGGTTCGAGGGTGCCTGGCCGCACAGTGACGACGTGATGCCCACACGGTGGCACTGGTCGATGATGCGGCCAATCGCGTCGAGGACGGCGTCGTCGGATTCGTCGAACAAGTCGGCGCAGGTCTGCGAATCGCGGTCGACGCCCAAGGTGAGTTGGGTCAAGTCGTTGCTACCGATGGAGACGCCCGAAATGCCCATCGCGGCGTATTCCGGGATCCGAAACGCCACGGAGGGGACTTCGGCCATCACCCACACGGGCAACTCCCCCGCGACGGGGCTAGTGGCCACGATGTCGAGGCACGCCTCGAGTTCCCACGGGGTCCTCACGAAGGGGATCATCAAGGTGAGGTTCGGCGTCTCCTCGTAGACCTTGGCGAGTACCTCGAGTTCGAGTCGGAACACCTCGGGGTCACGGACGTAGCGATAGCAACCTCGGTAACCGATCATCGGATTCTCCTCGACGGGTTCGAAGCGCGAACCGCCCTCGAGGTTCGAGAATTCGTTGCTGCGAAAGTCGATGCTGCGATAGACCACGGGCCTCGATCCGAAGGCTCTGGTGATGCGCAGCAGCGACGCCGACATGGTGTCGATGAATCGCTTTTGCTCGCCTCGTTCAATGAGCAGCTTGGGGTGCACCCCGGCCAGGGCGTCGGTGACCATGAACTCGGCGCGCAACAGACCCACGCCGTCGACGTCCATGGCGGCGACTTCCTCGGCGTGCTCCGCGAAGGCCAGATTGGCGTAGATCCTGGTCGCTAGGGGTAGCGAGACAGGTGCGGGTGCCGAGGAGGAGACGGCGACCGTCGCGCCGGGGGTGGTGGGCGTCGGCGCGAGTGGTCGCACGACGTCCCCCTCGTAGACGTTCCCTTCGGCGCCGTCCACCGTGACGATCTCGCCGGTGCGCAGCACCGTCGTGGCGTTGCGCGAACCGACCACGCACGGCACGCCCAGTTCGCGCGACACGATGGCCGCGTGGCAGGTGATGCCGCCGCCATCGGTGATGAGGGCGCTCGCGCGTCGCATCGTGGGTACCCAGTCGGGACTCGTCATCTTGGCCACCAGAATCTCACCGGAGAGAAGCTGGTCGCCCTGGTCGGCGGACTGCAGGATCCGCACCGCGCCCGACGCGCGCCCGGCCGACGCCGCCAGACCCTGCACCAATAGCCGTCCCACGTCCGCGCCGGGTGCGTTGGTACCCAGCGTGGTGATGGGCCGCGACTGCACCAGGTACTGGTGACCGTCCGCGATGGCCCATTCGGTGTCCTGGGGGGAACCGTAGTGCGCCTCGGTGGCCAGGCCGAGCCGCGCCAGTTCAACGGCCTCGTCGTCGCTCAGGACGCGTCGACTCCCCTCGTCGCGACTCAGGTCGACGTGGAGGTCGTGGCCGTCGGGACCGCGGACCAGTTTGAATTCCTTGGTGCCGACGCGCACGCTCACCAGAGTGGGACCCGATTTGGCGAGGATGTAGGTGTCGGGCTCCACCTCTCCGCTGACCACGACCTCGCCTTGACCGAATGCGGCGTCGATCACGATCTTGCTGGTGTCACCCGTCGAGGGGTCGGCGGTGAACATCACGCCGGAGCGCTCCGAGGCGATCATCTCCATCACCACCACTCCCATGGCCGGCACGTCACCCACGTCGCGCGTCGCGCGGTACGACATCACCCGCCCCCCGTAGAGCGAAGCCCAACAACCGATGACGCTGCGCAGGAGATCGTCGTCACCGGCCACGTTGGTGAAGGTGACGTTCATGCCCGCGAAGGAGGTGTCGTCGGCGTCCTCGCCGGTCCCCGAGGAACGCACCGCGACGCGCACGGCGTCGCCCAACCGGTGGTAGGAGGCGAGGATCTCGGTGGCCAGGTCGGGGGGCATCGTGAGTCCCTTGATCAGACCCTGCGCTTCGTTCGCGGCGCGGGTCAGGTCGGCGGTCGTGGTGGTGTCGACTGCCTCGAGCACCTGGGAGAGCTTCGCCGCGAGACCGGCCTGATCGATGGCGTAGCGGTACGCCTCGGAGGTCACGACGAACCCCGGGGGGACTGGCAGGTGGGCGAAGGTGAGTTCACCGAGGTTGGCGCCCTTGCCCCCCACCAGAGCGGCGTCCGTCACGCGGATGTTCTCGAACCAACGTAAGAATTCCATCGACCAGCCTCCCATCGACCCGGGTCCATCCTGGCCCTTACCCCCGGCGCGAGGTAGAGGAGAAGGTCACGACGCCCGAGTCCGTCGCGCTCGGCACCCGTCAGCTGTCGGGTGACCTTCGACTCTGGGGGCCGAGCCGTGACACCGTGGTCGCCGCGCCATGATGGGTGTCGCGCGAGCGTGTCGCGCGAGCGCGAGGACGGTCCTAACGAGACGGGCGCGCCGAGACGCGGGGGTCGGGTGTGTAACGTCGTGTCGACGCCGCACCTCTCTGCGGTGTCGGGCACTGCACGAGCGGGCGGAGGACGAAAGGTGAGGCGCACAATGTCAAGAGGCAAGATGTCGCCGTCGGCGCGATGCAAGTTGGGACTCGCGGTGATCGGCTTCTACGTCGTGGCGACCTACGTCATGCGGCGCCGTGGGTATTCGGGCATGGGGGCACGCCAACTGGTGCGTTGTTCGTCGGGCCACGTCTTTCGCACCATCTGGATTCCGGGCGTGTCGCTCAAGGCACTGCGGCTCGGATGGTGGCGCGTGCAGTACTGCCCCGTGGGCCATCACTGGACTCTGGTGTCACCGATCAAGGATGACGCGGTGGTCGATCTCGACGGCGACGTTGACGGCGTGCCGAACGATATCGCCATCCCCTAGGCGTGGTGGTCGCGGGACCCGAGGAGTGGCACGGTAACTTCGTCTCGTGACGACACTCGCTCTGGACATCAAGGACCTCGTGAAGGACTACGGCAGTACTCGTGCGGTGGACCACGTGTCCCTCGAGCTGCGCGCGGGCGAAGTCCTCGGTTTCCTGGGACCCAACGGAGCTGGCAAGTCCACCACGTTGCGCCTGGCCCTCGGGCTGTTGCGACCGACGTCGGGGACCATCGCGGTGCTCGGACACCCGGCGGGATCCGACGAAGCCCGTGCGAAGGTGGCCTACGTCGCGGGCGACGTGTCGCTGTGGCCCCAACTCACCGGCGCCGACACCTTGACGTTGCTCGCCGCGTTGCACGGTGACAGCGACGCCGCCTACACCGCGCAACTCATCGAGCGCTTCGAACTGGACCCGCGCAAACGCATGCGGGCCTACTCCAAGGGTAACCGGCAGAAAGTCGCGCTGATCGGCGCTTTCGCCACCCGCGCCGAGGTGCTGTTGTTGGACGAGCCGACGTCGGGGCTGGATCCCCTGATGGACCGGGTCTTTCGCGAATGCGTCGGCGAGGCGCGCGAGCGGGGTCAGGCGATCCTGCTCAGTTCGCACATGCTCAGCGAAGTGGAACACCTCTGTAGTCGGGTGGCGATGATCAGGTCCGGCCAACTCTTCACGGTGGCCGACGTCGCGCAACTGCGTACCCGCGTCGGGGTGGAGTTCGACGTGACCGGGGACGCGGATGGCCTCGACGCGATCGAGGGCGTCACCCACGTGGAATCACTCCCTGACGGTGCGAGGGTGCGAGTGGTCGGCCCCCCCGGCGCCTTCTTCGCCGCGCTGGCCACCCGGAACGTGACGGCGGTCCACGGCCGCGAGTCGTCGCTCGAGGAGATCTTCTTGAGCTTCTACGACGAATCGAACGTGTCGTGAGTCGACCCCTCACCACCGTGCACGCGGTCGTCTGGCGCGATATCCGCTACAGCGCGCTCATCGTCGCCGTTCTCGTCGGCGCCGTGATCGAGATCGGACTGCGGTCGTTCGTGACGAGTGGGGGGGCGTTGGGCATGCTCGCGCTCATGCCCCTGGTGAAGAACCCGGCGATCGCCGCGATGTACGGCCGGGTCGACACGCTCGACACCGGCGGGATCTTCGTCGTGTGGAAGATGGGCGCCTTCTTGTTGTTGATGGTGGCGGTGTGGGCGGCCCTGAGCGCCACGCGACTCACCCGGGCGCACGAGGACGACGGCTCTTGGGACGTCCTGGTGATCGGGCGTCGCGAGCGGGCGTCGGTACTGCGCACCACGATCGTGGTGCTGGCCGAGGCGGTCGTCGTCGTCGCGGTGGTGTCCTTCCTCGTCCTGCTCGCGGGTGCTCAGGACGTCACCGGTTCCGCCTACTTCGCCCTGGGCGTCACGGCGACGGGCTGGTCGGGGGCGGCCGTGGGTCTCGTCGCGGCGCAGTTCGTCGCGCCCCGGCGTAGCGCCAGCCAAGGCGCGCTGGCGGTGATCGTACTGGCCTTCTTCGTGCGCATGGTGGCCGACGCGACGCTCGCCAACGAGTGGCTGCGCGACCTGACGTTCTTCGGCTGGGTGGAGAAGATCGGCGCCTTCCAACATCTCGACCCGCTCGCGTTGTGGCCGGCGCTCGCCGGTCCGGCGCTCGCCGCGGGAGCGGTCACGGTCCTGCAGCGACACCGCGACGTCGGGGGGGCCCTGTGGACCCACCCGGACTCGGCGCCGCCCCGGCCGCGACTCCTGGGATCGTCCTGGTCGTTCGCGTGGCGTGAACGCGCCAGTGTCTGGCGGTGGTGGACGCTCGCCCTGGCCCTCTTCGGGGGAATCCTGGGGTACCTGACGCACGCGCTGGTCTCCCTGGCCGCGACCGACCCGGGGTACGTGGCGCTGTTGGATCGATTCGGCTACGGGGCGATGGTGACCGGGGTGGGTTTCGTCGCCCTCACGACGGTGGCGCTGTCGGTGGCCTTCACCTACCTGGTGTTCACGTGGATCGCCTCGGCGGCCAGCGACGAGATCCGGGGCCGCCTCGACGTGGCGCTGGGCACGGGACCGCGCCGCCTGACCTGGCTCGCGAGCGTGGTGATGAGTGCGATCCTGGCGGTGGCGGTGGCGGTGACGGCGACCACCGTCGCCATGTGGCTGGGGGTGAGGATCAGTGGCACGCCGATGTCGTTGGGCACCGTGGCCCAGGCGACGTTGAGTTCACTGGGTCTGGTGCCGTTCTTCGTCGGTGTGGCGCTACTCCTGGTCGGCGCCGTCCCGCGAGCGGCCTTCACCGTGGGTTCGGTACTCATCGTCGTGGCCTACGTGGTGCAGGCGCTCGGTCCGATCCTCAAGTGGCCCACGTGGTCGCTGGCGATCG
The DNA here is from genome assembly GCA_019352075.1 of Acidobacteriota bacterium. GTDB lineage: Bacteria > Actinomycetota > Acidimicrobiia > Acidimicrobiales > RAAP-2 > RAAP-2. Next base: position 7,500 of record JABBOA010000047.1, read on the forward strand.
ACCCCTTCCACTACTTGCGCGCGGTACCGGTCCAGCCGGTCGACGTGGCGGGTCTGGCGTGGGTGAGCCTGGTGGGCGTGGGCATCGGCGCCCTGGGTCTGCGCCGCTACGTGCGCCGCGACATCGTGGGGTGACTCACTTGGGCGGGAGCCGCACGCCGGCGTCGAGGCGCACGCACTCGGCGTTCATGTAGCTGTTGGTCAAGAGTTCGATCACCAGGGAGGCGAACTCGGCGGGTCGTCCGAGGCGCTTGGGGAAGAGGACCCCTTGGGCCAACGTGGCCTTGAAGCCTTCGGCGTCGGGAGCGAAGTCGTAGATGGGAGTGTCGATCAGACCCGGCAGGACGCAATTGGCCCGCACGCCGATGGCGGCGAGGTCGCGCGCCAGGGGGAGCGTGAGACCGACGATGCCCCCCTTGGACGAGGAGTAGGCCGCCTGGCCGATCTGGCCGTCGCGCGCCGCGACGGAGGCGGTGTTCACGATGGCCCCTCGACCACCGTCGTCGTCGGGCTCGTTGTGTCCCATGGCGGTCGCGCCGAGCCGACAGACGTTGAAGGTGCCGATGAGGTTGACCTCGACGATCTTGCGGTAGAGGTCGAGGTCGTGGGCGGACGCGTACTCCCCGTCCTTGCCGACCGTGCGCTGGGCCCACGCGATGCCCGCGCAGTTGACCACGCTGCGCAGCGGCGCGAGGGCCGTGGCGGCCGCGATGGCCGCGATGACCTGCTCGGTGTCGGTGACGTCGCAGGCGACGAAGCGACCGTCGACCGAGGTGGCGACGTCGTGGCCGCGTTGTTCGTTGAGGTCGACGACGACGACGCGCGCGCCGCGTGCGGCGAGCGCGCGGACGGTCGCTTCACCGAGGCCCGACGCCCCACCGGTGACGAGGGCAGAGGTGTTCTCAAGTTGCATGGCACTCCTTTGATCAGACGCGTAACGTCGAGTCAAGCAGAGATTGGCCCCCGGGCGCACCCACGCCCCGTGGTGACGCAGGTCCGCGGGCGTGCCCTAGCGTGGTGGGGTGCCTTCAATCTACGACCTCGACGTCGCCGACCTGGCGTCGTTGCTGACGGGAGAGCCGCGGTACCGCGTGGATCAGCTCTGGCACGGTCTCTGGGAGGAGGGACGGTCGCTGGGCGACATCACCACCGTGCCCCAGGCCCTGCGCCAACGGCTGTCCGCGCAGTTCGCGCCCGCGATCGAGGTGGCCAACGAGGTCGCCAGCGACCTGGGCGCGACGCGCAAGTGGGTGTTCCGACTCCACGACGGCGCGACCATCGAGACCGTGCTGATGAGTTACGCCGATCGCGTCACCGTGTGCGTCTCCTCCCAGGCCGGCTGCGCGATGGGCTGCACGTTCTGCGCCACCGGGCAAGCGGGTTTCACCCGCCAGCTCAGCGTGGGCGAAGTGATCGAACAAGTGATGTTCGCGGCGCGCGCCGCCGCGCCGCGGCGACTGTCCAACGTGGTCTTCATGGGGATGGGCGAACCACTGGCCAACTATCGCGTGACGGTGGCCGTGGTGAAGCGACTCCACGAGTATCGCTCGATGTCGGCGCGCCACCTCACCGTCTCCACCGTCGGCGTGGCGCCCGCCATCGAGCGACTGGCCGACGAGGGCTTGCCCCTCACACTGGCGGTGAGCCTGCACGCCGCGAACAACACGACGCGCAACGAACTCGTCCCCCTCAACCGGCGCTACCCCCTCGAGCGACTGCGTGAGGCCTGCGAGACGTGGCTGGCGACGACGTCACGTCGGCTCAGCTTCGAATGGGCCCTCATCGACGGCGTGAACGACACCGATCGGGCGATGCACGAACTCGCCGAGTACGCCGGGGACCTGCGCGCGCACGTGAACCTCATTCCCCTCAATCCGACCCCGGGTTACCTCGTGCGAGGTTCACGACTGGCCCGGGTGAGCGAGTTCCGCGACGGACTCGTGGCGTTGGGCGTCAATGCGACCGTGCGTCGTACCCGCGGACGCTCCATCGACGCGGCGTGCGGTCAGTTGGCCGCCGTGACCGATGGCCGGGTGTCGCGGGTGGCGTTGCGCTCGCGCTAGGCACCGGCACCGCTCGCGGTGCCCGAAGAGAGCCCCACGCCGACGACGTTGCCGATGGCGACCGCGACGTGCGACGTGCCCCACAAACGCTGCGAGCGAGGACGTGCGCACCAGCTCCTCGCGGGCACCCTGGCCCATCGAAGGACTCGAGGACGTTGGGTTCTCGAGCGGGCGGGGGAGGCTCACACCCGTCGCCGCGCCGGGAGGATGATCGCTTGATCACGAGGGCGAAAGGCGATGACGCCCTCGCGGAACGCCCATTCAGGGTGGACGAGGCACCCTCACACGGGCGGGACTAGGGTGTTTTGGGAGCGGACTCGAAGGAGCGTTGATGATCGACGAGGAGCTAGTCCAGTTGTTGACGCCGGAGGGCGAGCGGGTCACTCACCCGGACTACGCGAGTACCTTGACGGGCGAGCAGATTCTCTCGATGTATCGCGACATGGTGATCGTCCGGCGACTCTGCAATGAATCGACGTCCCTCCAGCGTCAGGGGCAACTCGCGCTGTGGGCGCCGATCCAGGGGCAAGAGGGCGCCCAGATCGGCGCGGGACGCGCGCTCGCGCCCATGGATTTCACCTTCCCGACGTATCGCGAACACGGCATCGCGTGGTGTCGCGGTGTCCCCCCGGAGGACGTGCTGCGACTCTTTCGCGCCGTGAGTACCGGTGGGTGGGACCCTCAGAAGTATCGCCATCACGTCCCCACCATCGTCCTCGGCAATCAAGTGCTCAACGCCGTGGGCTACGCCATGGGGATTCAGCGTGACGGGGCGGACGAAGCGGTGCTGACGTTCTTCGGCGACGGCGCCTCGAGCCAGGGTGACGTCCTCGAGGCGTTCGTCTGGGCCTCCTCCTTCAACACCCCGGTGGTCTTCTTCTGCCAGAACAACCAGTTCGGCATCTCGACGCCGTCATCGACCCAGTCCAGGGTGCCCCTCTTTCGTCGCGCCCGGGGATTCGGTTTCCCCGGGGTGCGCGTCGACGGCAACGACCTACTGGCCTGCTACGAAGTGACCCGGGCCGCCCTGGAGAACGCGCGGGCGGGCGGCGGTCCGACGATGATCGAGGCCTACACCTATCGCATGGGTGCGCACACCACCTCCGACGACCCCACGCGGTATCGCGTCGACGCCGAAGTCGAGGTGTGGAAGCATCGCGACCCGATCGAACGGATCAAGGCGCTCCTGGTGCGCGAATACCAGACGCGGCCCGCGTCCTTCGAGGCCGTCGCGGAGGAGGCCGAGGCCTTCGCCCTGAAGTTGCGCGACGACGTGTTGGCCATGGGGCGTCCCGACCCGTTGTCGATGTTCGACCACGTCTACGCCGAGCCCCACCCCCTCGTGGAGGAGGGACGCCGCGAGATGGCCGCATTGTTGGCGCAGGAGGGTGCGCACTGATGACCACGACCACGATGACCATGGCCAAGGCCCTCAACGAAGGCCTGCGGCGAGCCATGGAGCGCGACCCCAAGGTCCTCTTGATGGGCGAGGACATCGGCAAGCTCGGCGGCGTCTTTCGCATCACCGACGGACTGCAGAAGGACTTCGGCCAGGACCGCGTGGTCGACACGCCCCTGGCGGAATCGGCCATCGTGGGCACCGCGGTCGGCCTGGCCATTCGCGGCTACCGCGCGGTGTGCGAGATGCAGTTCGACGGATTCGTCTTCCCGGCCTTCGACCAGATCGTCAGTCAGGTGGCCAAACTGCAAAAGCGCTCCGATGGCGTCTACACGATGGGTCTGGTCATTCGGTTGCCGTTCCAGGGGGGCATCGGGGCCATCGAGCACCATTCGGAGAGCCCCGAAGCCTATTTCGCGCACACGCCGGGCCTGCGCGTGGTCTCGTGCTCGACGCCCAACGACGCCTACTGGATGATCCAGCAATCGATCGAGAGCGACGACCCCATCATCTTCTGCGAGCCCAAGAGCCGCTACTGGGAGAAGGGCGAGGTCGACCTGGAGAATCCGCCGCAGGGCCTCTACGACGCCGTGGTGCGCCGTGTGGGGACCGACGTGACGGTGGTCGGCTACGGATCGAGCGTCAAGACGATGTTGCGCGCGGCCGAGACCGCGCAGGCCGAGGGCGTCTCGCTCGAGGTCATCGACCTGCGCGGTATCGCGCCCATCGACTTTCCCACGCTCGTCGCGTCGGTGCAGAAGACCGGTCGATTGATCGCGGTCCAAGAGGCGCCGCGCACGGCGTCGATCAGTTCTGAGATCGTCGCTGAACTCACCGAGCGGTGCTTCTACTCCCTACGGGCCCCCGGTCTGCGCGTCGCCGGCTACCACGTCCCGTATCCACCGGCGCGCATCGAGGAGGAGTACCGCCCGTCGGTGGGGCGTATCCTCGACGCGGTGGACCGAGTGATGGACTTCGAAGGTTGAGTACCGAAGTCTTCCTCCTGCCCGACGTCGGCGAAGGCCTCATCGAGGCCGAGATCGTCACGTGGAAGGTCGCCGTCGGTGACGTGGTCACGCTGAATCAGCCGCTGGTGGACGTCGAGACCGCCAAGGCCGTCGTCGAACTGCCCAGTCCCTTCGCGGGGGTGGTCACCACGTTGCACGCCGAGGTCGGCGACACCGTGGCCGTCGATGAGCCGCTGGTGTCCTTCGACGTGGGGGGCGAACGGGCGCCGCACGCCAACGAGAAGCAGGTGGTCCACGACGTGGCCGACGAGCAACGACGTGAGCCGGTCCTGATCGGTTACGGCGTCGCCCACGAGGAACCCGTCAAGCCGCGCCGTCGTCGTCGCGGCGGTGACCTCGTACCCTCCCCCCCACCCGCAGCGCAGGAGAGGCCGACCGACCGACTCGTGGGGGCACCGGTGCGGACCACTCCACCGGTGCGGTTGCTCGCGAAGCAACTCGGCGTCGAGTTGGCGACGCTGAGCGGCACCGGACGCGAGGGGATCGTCACGCGTGAGGACGTCGAGCGTGCCCGCGATCGTCGCACGTCGTCCGCGACCCCCTCGGCTCCCGCGGCGACGTCCGCGCCCACGCGCGCGACGAGCCGGTTCGTCGGTCGCGAGATCGCGCCGTGGTCCGAAGGGCCACGCGAGGAGCGCATCGCGGTCAAGGGCGTGCTCAAGTCGATGGCGGAGGCCATGGTCGAGAGCACCACCCACCAGCCCCAGGCGTCGGTGTGGACACGCGTGGACGCGACCAAGACGGTCGACTTGCTCAACGCCCTCAAGGGGCACCCGAACTTCGCTGGCGTGCGACTGTCGGCGTTGACCATCGTGGCGTTGGCGGTCTGTGACGCGGCGCGACACTTCCCGGGTATCAACTCGAGCTTCGATGCGCCGAACAACGAGGTCGTCCTACGGCGATACGTCAACCTCGGCATCGCCGCCGACACGCCTCGCGGACTGGTGGTGCCCAACATCAAGGACGCCGACCAACTCGATCTCGCGGCGATGGCCCGGCAGTTGACCGCTCTCGTCGAGAAGGCCCGCGATGCGACCACGTCACCGGCCGAGATGGCCGCGACGACGATCACGATCACGAACGTCGGGCCCTTCGGCGTCGACGGAGCGATGGCCATCCTGCCTCCGGGCACCGGGGCGATCGTGTGCGTCGGCCAGGTCGCCAAGGCCCCCTGGATCGTCGACGACGTCGTCGTCGCGCGTCACGTGGTGGAGATCTCGATGACCTTCGACCACCGTCAGATCGACGGCGCACTGGCCTCACGCGTACTGGCGCACATCGGTCGCTTCCTCGAAGACCCCGCGACCGCGCTGTTGGCGCGCTCCTCAGTGGCGCGCTGACAGGGCCCGCAGCGCGCGATCGGCGTGCGCGTCCATCGAGAGTTCGCTGGCGATCACCTCGAGGATGGTCTGATCGGGGTCGATGACGAAGGTGGTGCGCTTGACGCGTAGCGCGTCGATGCTGCGCTTGACGCCGTACAGTGCGGCGACCGTGCCCCCGTGGTCGGCGAGCAGTGGGTAGTCCAGGGAGTTCTTCTCGGCGAACCGGGCTTGGCGCTCGACGTCGTCCATCGAGATGCCGACGCGCTGGGCACCGTACGCGGCGAACTCCGCGGCCAGGTCACGAAAGTGGCACGACTCCTTGGTGCAACCACGCGACAGCGCGGCGGGATAGAAGAAGAGCACGACGGGGCCGCGGACCAGAGCGTCGCGCAGCGAGAAATCCGACCCGTCGTGCTCCGGGAGGGTGAAGTCGGGGGCGTGGTCACCGGGGCGCATACCTCCAAACTAGGGGTTCGCCTCACCCGTCGAGGCGGAATCCCACGCCACGAATCGTGACGAGGTGGCGCGGTTGCGTGGGGTCGACCTCGATCTTCTGGCGTAGGCGCTTGACGTGGGTGTCGAGGGTGCGCGTGTCCGAGAGTTGCATGCCCCACCACAGGGTGTCGAGGCACAACTCGCGGGTCACCACCTGCCCGAGGTGGGTGGCGAAGAGGGCGAGGAGGTCGTACTCCTTGCGACTCAGATCGATCTCCGCGCCGTCGCGCGTCACCGAGCGGCGCACGAAGTCCATCTTGAGTTCACCGAAGGCGATGAAATCGTCGTCGGTGGCGGTGGCGGGGCGACGCAGGATCGCGCGCATCCGCGCGACCAGCTCGCGTAGTCGATATGGCTTGGTCACGTAGTCGGCCGCCCCGATCTCGAGGCCCAACACGACGTCCACCTCGCTGGTGCGTGCGGTGACCATGATGACCGGGATGCGGCTGGAGTGATAGACCTCGCGGCAGAAATCGATGCCCGAGCCGTCGGGCAGCATCAGGTCGAGCAAGATGATGTCGGGCGTGGAGCGCACGAGGATCCCTCGGGCGTCGGCGAGGGTCGTGGCCCCGGTCACCACGAAACCCTCGGCGCTCAGGCCCACCGCCAGGGCGTCTTGGTAGCTCTCCTCGTCCTCCACCACCAGGACACTCGGGCGACCGTCCGCGTCCACCACGGCGCTCACCACGCGTCCACGCGAGTGATGGCACGACTCCGCACCCGATCAGGGGGGGAGACGAGCGAGAGGCGTGCCATGGCGCCACCCTACGGAACCAGGGTTACGCCGAGGTGACGTCGCGGCGACGAGACGGTGCGCTGGAGATGAAACTCGGCCGTCCGTGCCTCCGCTGGGTCGGGGGGGGCCGCGGGGGCCCGGCGGAGCGCGCTAGGGCTTGGTGACCAGCGTGAATCCGTCGTAGCGCGACGCGCTCGAGGCGTAGCTGCCGGACACCTGGCACGAGGAGGCGCTGAAGCAGTCCACCGAGTAGATCCCCCCGGCCACGCCGACGGTCTGCGAGCCATTGGGCATGGTGACCGAGATGCCGGGGGACCAGACGTTGTGGGTCTCACCGACCAGGTACGCGACGTACGCGTGGGCGGCGTTCATGTACGCCGCCCCCGCGACGCAGGTGCCCACCTGGGGACAGCTGAGGCTCACGACGCCCCCATTGTGACCGGCCTGCAGGGCTCCCGCGGGCAGGGCGAGCATTTGCGCACGTTGCACGACGCCGTTGACGACGTTGTCGAGGAATCCTTGATACTTGCCCGACTTGTCGAGGTATTGTCCGCCGAAGGCGCAGTTGCCGGTGCTGGCGCACGCCACC
>JABBOA010000048.1 GCA_019352075.1 Acidobacteriota bacterium
AACTCCATCAAGTGCTGCGACTAACACGGTGAACTCCTCTATCGCGTCGTGACCCCAGAGTAGCCCCCCGGATTCTCGGGCGTTCGAGCACCACGAGCAGCGGCCTGGGGCAGATCTCACCCATGATTCACGTCGCTCGTCGCACCCTGCGCGACGCCCTCCGCGCCGCGCTTATCGTGGGCGCCGGTCGGAGCGAGCTGACCGCGGCGGCGTTCCTCGGACCGCTCTGACCCCGACCGACGGACGGGCGGGTCCGGGTGATTGTCGTCGGAACTGCCTTGTTCTCACTGGTCACGACGCCGTTACTGCCTGCGCTCACCCATCATCGCGACGGTGGCCGTGGTCGTGGTGGCGGGCTGGCCCGCGTGAGCGCCGTGTCGTCCTGGACGGTGCTGATCACCACGAGCACGTCGTGTTACCTGATCAGGTTGGTGGGATACCTCGTGGCGGCCCGCTGGTTCGCCGGGGAACGCCTCCAACACATCAATTCCCTGATCCCGGGCTTTATCCTCGGTGCCCTCGCGGTGGCGCAAGCACCGGTGATCAGACCCACATCGTTCTCGCTCACCGCATGGCGGGGATCGCCGCGGCCCACGCCGCCCTGTGGGCCAGGGCGTCCTTCGCGGCCGCGCTCAGCGATCGTGTACCGCTGGCACTAACCCGCGAGAGCGACACCGAGGACCATGGCGGCCACGGTCGCGAGGGCGCCCACCCCCGCGAACACCCCGCGCCTTCGAGGGGTGGTGGCGCGGGTGTGCAAGTACGCCCCGATCCCGGCCGCTACCACGCACAGCATCTTGATGAGAAAGACCGCGTTCCAGGCCGAAGATTGCGATGCGCCGTGGACGGCCGCGTAATTCCACAGGCCGGTGATGACGAGCAGCCAGAACGCGGGCCAACTCACGCGAGCGAAGGCCGCCGCCACCTTGCGCGGCGCGTCCTCGCCCATGGAACGCAAGGTCGGGAGCAGTCCGGCCACGACGAGTTGGCCGCCCAGCCACACGCTGGCGCCCAGCACGTGCAGGCTGAGGCGTACGACGGTGGGGGCGGATGCGAGTACGGCGAACACGCCTACTGACCCCGCCACTGGGCGGGACGTTTCTCGGCGAAGGAGATCGCTCCTTCGAGGGCGTCGGAACTCGTGGCGATCACGGCGAAAGCCTCATTGTTGAGGTCCCACGCGTCGGCTTCGTCCAGATCGGTGGCCGCGAGCAGGACGCGCTTGGACGTACGTACCGCCAGGGGGGCGTTGGCGCAGATCTGCTGCGCCATGGCCATCGCGGTTCCTAGAACCTGATCAGAGGGGACGACGCGATTGACGAGGCCGAGGTCGTACGCTCGCGTCGCCGTGACGGGCTCGCCGGTCAGGGCCATTTCGAGAGCGACCGCACGCGCCACGCGCCGCGGGAGGCGGATGAGTCCCCCCGCCCCCGCGATGAGGCCACGCTGCACCTCGGGGATGGCGAAGACCGCGTGATCAGCGGCCACGACGAGATCGCAGCTCAGCAACATCTCCAGACCCCCCGCGAAGGCCGAGCCGTTCGCGGCACAAATGAGGGGCTTGGGGAAGTGACGTTCGGTCAAGCCGCCAAATCCCTGTTCAGTGGCAGGAAACTCACCCTGGGCGAAAGCCTTCAGGTCCATCCCGGCGCTGAAGGCCCTATCGCCCGCCGCGGTGAGGATCACGACCCAGACGTCATCGTCGAGGGCGCATTCGTCCAGTGCCGCGCTCAACGCCCGGGCCGTCGCGAGGTTGATCGCGTTGCGCGCCTCGGGCCGATTAATGGTCAACACCTCGACGTGTCCCTCGCGCTGACGCAGTAGCTCCTCGGCCATGGTCTCCTCGCCTTCGTGAATCTCGCCGGCGTCCGGCGGGTACGCGCCACACGCTACTGGACGAGTCGCCACGTGCGAAACTCGTCGGGTGCCCCACCCGGTTCGAACCCTCGTTTCTGTGAGCGCGTACGCGTGCGAAGGTGGGCTGGACGGTCGTTACCAGCCCGCGACGTGCTATCGCCCCGCGCTGGCGCTCGGACGTCGGCGCGGCCCCGGAACGGCGGAGGGGCTGTGGGAGAACTACGAGGTGGTGCTCGATCTCGCCGGCGATCTGCAACTGGCGGGGGTCAGTCTCGAGGTCTCGTGGGCGCGTCTCGAGCCACGCCGCGGCTACCGCGACGAAGCCGCCGTGTCGCGCTACGCCGAGGTGATCGCCCACGCGAGGGACCGTGGACTGTTCGTCAACGTGGCGGCGATCGACGCGGCGTGGCCGGCGTGGCTGGGGCAGGAGGCGTGGTTGATGCCCTGGGTGGTCCCCGTCGCCACGGATTACGTGAACTGGCTCACGAGCAGTCTGAGCGCCGACAGCTGGAGCGTCTTCGCCGCGCGTGGGTCACTGACGCAGGGATTCCTCGACGAAGGTGCCGGTCCACCGTGGCGCCGCGGGGCGCGAGAGGACGCGCGTAGCGCGTCGCGCAACCTTGACGAGATCGCCCGCGCGGTCGCGGGGGACGACGGTGTCGCCTTCGTCACCAGCGCCGCCGTCGAACTCGACGAGGTGTCGAGCGCCCCCGTCGCGGGGGTGGATGAGGTCCACGTGAAATCGCTGGTGCGAGGTGTCGGACCCTTGGCGAGTGCGCGCGGTATCGTCGCGCGCCGCGGCGATCGGTGGGTGCCGGTCGGTCGCGACCTGGCGCCGGTCCTGCGGCGAGCCTAGGGCAACGGGGACTCGTGTTGGGACCGCCGCCGCCGCGAGATCCGCCGCAGGTAGTACACGCCGAGCACGCTGAGCACCAGGAGGGCCCCGAGCGCGAGGGAGGCCCACCCCGAGTACTTCTCGATCTTGGACAGTTGTGACCCTCCGAAGTAGCCCAGCAGACTGAATGCGATGCCCCAGACCAATCCGCCCAGGGCGTTCGCGACCAGGAATCGCCGGTAGTGCATCCGACTGATCCCCGCGAGCCCGGGCATCACCGCGCGCAAGAAGGCGGTGAAGCGACCGAGGAAGACATAGACGGGGCCACGTTTTTGCATTCCGGCGAGAGCCGCGTCGAGCTCTTCGCGGTGACGCTGTAGGAGGCGGATCGACAGCAGTCGGTCACCGAAGTGATGCCCGACGGCGTAACCCACCGAGTCCCCGACCACCGCGGCCAGGACGACGAGGATGCACAGGACGTCGATATTGATGTTGCCCTGGCTCGCGACGACCCCGGCCACGAGTACGGTCGTCTCGCCGGGCAGCACGAAGCCGACGAAGAGAGCGGCTTCGCCGAAGACCAGCAAGACGACGAGTCCGTAGACCAAGAGTGCCGGGAGCGAGTGCAGTTCGTGCAGGACGTACGAGATGATGGAAGCGCTAATCACCTGGCCATCCTTACCGACACGCCGCGAAGGGCGCGGACTAATTTAACCCCAGTTTAGAATCCGGAGATGGCGCGTCCCACACCTTCTCCCCGCCGGCCCGCCCCGGTGGTCCCCCCTCGAGGGTGGGCCTTGGCGGAGTGGGCTCTGCTCCCCCTGCGGCTGTTCCTCGGCGCGACCTTCGCCTTCGCGGGGCTCCAGAAGTTGGCGAATCCGGCGTTCTTCTCGGCCAAGTCGCCCACGTCGATTCAAGCGCAGATGACCGGGGCCGCGCGCTTCAGCCCGATCCATTCCCTGCTGCACGCCATGATCCCTCACGCGGTGATCATCGGATGGGTGATCGCGTACGGGGAACTGGCCATCGGGATCGGCACGCTGCTCGGCCTCAAGACGCGCATCGCCGCCATCGCGGGGGCGTTCCTCAGCTTCAACCTCTTCCTCGCGGTGAGTTTCCATTCGTCGCCCTACTTCACCGGTGCGGACATCGTCTTCCTCTTCGCGTGGATGCCCCTCATCATCGCGGGGGGCGGCTCGCGCCTCAGCGCGGATGCCCTCATCACGCGTCGGGCGGCCGCGCAGTCGGGACTGGTCAAGTTACCTCTGGTGGCGGTACCCTTCGAGAACGTACAGGCCTTTTGCGGAAACTTCGACAAGGGTCACTGCCGCGCACTGTCGAACCGGCCCTGCGCGGCCGACCAATGCCCCGTCCTGGATTCGCGAGCACCCCAGGTCTCTTCCGTCGCCATCAAGACCTTCGATCGCCGTTCCGTGGTCATCGGCTCGACCGCGGTCGCCGTGGTGGCCGGCGCTGCCGCGGTCACGGGGTTGCTCACCACCGCGACCGGCCACCTGGAGGCCAGCGCCACCTCGGGCCAGAAGGCCGCCACGCCCACGACACTGCCTTCGTCGGGTTCGAACTCGAGCGCGGGTGGCGCGAAGGGCACGCTGCTCGGTCCCGCCAGCGCGGTACCCGTCGGATCGGCGGCCACCTTCACCATCCCCTCGTCGGGGGACCCGGGCATCGTCTTTCAACTCAACAAGGGCACGTTCGTGGCCTACGACGCGGTGTGCCCCCACGCCGGCTGTCGGGTGGGCTACACCCCGGGAGCGCCGTTGATGCTCTGTCCTTGTCACGGGTCGCAGTTCGAGGTCGCGACGGGACAAGTCGTCTCGGGACCGGCCCCCCACGGCCTCACCCCCCTCACCGTGGTGGGGTCGGCGAACGGTAACCTCTACCTGCAATGAGCGACGTACCGCGCCGAGTGCTGGTGGTCGAGGACGACGAGGCGTTGGCCCAGGCCATCGCCGATCTACTGGGTGACGAAGGTTTCATCGTCGAGCAGCGACACGATGGTCAGTCGGGCCTGTCGGCGGCCCTGGAGACACCTTTCGACATCATCGTGCTCGACCTCATGCTGCCCAAGCGCAACGGCTTCAGTGTGTGCGCCGACATCCGCAGCGCGGGTATCCATACGCCCCTGCTCATGTTGACCGCCAAGAACGGCGACCTGGACGAGATCGAAGGTCTGGACGTGGGGGCCGACGACTTCTTACGCAAGCCCTTCGAGTGGTCGATCCTCTCGGCGCGGATCAACGCGCTGCTTCGTCGCTTCGAGCGTGGCCAGAGTCGAAAGGTCGTCGTGGGCGACGTCGTGCTCGACACCGTCAATCGTCAGATCTCCGCGGCGGGCGCCGAGGCCAAACTCACGACGCGCGAGTTCCGCGTGATCGAATACCTCATGGAGAACGTGGACCGTACCGTCACGAAGGCCGAGATTCTCGACGTCGTGTGGGGTAGCGATTTTGACGGGGACCCCAATGTGGTCGAGGTCTACGTGGGATACCTTCGCCGCAAGCTCGACGTGAAGGGCGCGATCTCTCGCATCAAGACCGTGCGAGGCGTCGGCTACGAGTTCTCGAGCGGGGAATGAAGCGCCGCGACTTATCGATTCGTGCGCGACTCACCCTGATCTTCGTCCTCGTCATCGCGCTGGTGCTCGTCGCGACCGGCGCGGTCATCGTCGTCTTCTATCGACACTCCACGACCGCGGAGGCGTCGAGCCGGATCACCCAGGCGATGGCTCGGATCCAGGTGGGCGACGCCCGCGACATCGTGCCCGGTGCGCGACCCCTCAAACTCAAGTCCCAGGACAATGTCGTGATCCAGGTGACGAATCTGGCGGACAACGCGGTGTGGGCGGCCAGCGGTGAGATCTACAAGTACCCGGTGATCTCGCACGAGGTGGCGAGCGTCAATGCCCCCAACGGCTACCTGGTCCACCAATTGGCCTGGGTCAAGGACAGTCCCCTCCAGGGTCAGTTGGCTCTCGGCCAGGCACAGACCATCGCGACCGGCCGCGGGCTAGGACTCGTCGTGGGGTTCATCGACGGTCAGTCGATCGCCCAGGCCAATCACCTCTTGCTCGTCGTCCTCTCCTTGGCCATCTCCGTGCTGCTTCTCATCGTGGCCTTCGTCGTGTGGTTCGCGGTGGGGCTGACCCTGCGACCGATGGAGGCGATTCGCCGTCGCGTGGCCACCATCGCCGCCAACGACCTGAGCGAGCGAGTGCCCGAGACGGGTGGCGACGATGAGGTGTCACGGATGGCGCGTACCTTAAACGCGATGTTGGACCGATTGCAGACGAGCACTCGGGTCCAACAGGAGTTCGTCTCCAACGCGTCGCACGAACTGCGCAGCCCACTCACCACCCTGCTCGCCACCGTGGACCGTGCGTCGAATCACCTCGACGATACCGACTGGGCGGAGTTCACCGAGACGATCCGACGCGAAGGCCGACGCATCGACTCGCTGGTCGACGACCTCTTTTTCCTGGCGCGCAGCGACGAGCGCCGCGAAGTGATGCGTCGTGAGGAGGTGGACCTCGACGACATCCTGCACGAGGAGGCGCGTCGCGTGCGCCTGATGACCACCCTACGAATCTCCACGTCCGGAGTACAGCCGGTGCGCGTCTGGGGTGACCCGGCGATGCTCAGTCGACTCGTGCGCAACGTGGTGGACAACGCCCTGCGGTTCGCCAATGAGGAAGTCTCGTTCTCGACGCGCTACGTCGGACCGATGGCCGAGATCTGCGTGCACGACGACGGCACCGGCGTCGACGTGGCGGATTCCGAGCGAATGTTCCAACGCTTCGTGCGCACCGACGCCGCGCGGTCGCGCACGGCGGGCGGCACTGGTCTCGGGTTGCCGATCGTCGCCGAGATCGCCCAGCGCCACGGGGGAGAAGCGTGTTTCATCAAGGTGACGACGGGTTCGACGATGCGTATCCGACTTCGGCGTTATTAGGCTGGAAGCGGTCCACGGGTGCCGACGCGGTGCCGCGCAAGCGAGGCGAGGCGCATGAAGGAAAACACCGTCAACGTGATTCGGTGGTCGCTCCTGCGACTCTTGATCCTGGGCGCGCTCGCCGAAGGGGTGTGGACCGTCTACGTGGGCATCGATCTACCGCGTCACTACGTCGCCAATCACTGGGACGTCGCGTGGGTCGGTCTCGACGTCGCTCAGATCATCATGCTGGCGGGCACGGCCTGGGCGGGGTGGCGACGCACCAACCTGATGGTGGTCTTCGCCACGTCCGCCGCGACACTCCTGATGATCGACGCGTGGTTCGATGTGACGACGGCGCGTCGCGGCGACCAGGTCCAAGGGATCGTCCTGGCGGGTCTCGTGGAGGTACCCTCGGCCCTCATACTGACCTGGGTGGCCCTACGGGTCTTGCGTCACGGCGTGACGACGACCGAGGTTCCGGCGCGCGTACGGTCGCTCGGGGGCTTCGAGGGTCGCGACTCTTCGTCGTAGACCACGCCCTCGAGGGCGAGCAGGAAGCGTTTGAGGAGATCGCCCCCGCCGTAGCCACCGATCCCGTCGCTCGCGACCACCCGGTGGCACGGCAGGAGAACGGGCCAGGGATTGGCGTGGTTGGCGTTGCCCACCGCCCGCGCGGCCCGTGGACGCCCCGTCAGTGCCGCGACGTGGCCGTACGTGGCGACCGTGCCGTAGGGCAGAGTTCGCAAGACCCGCCACACGTCTCGCTGGAAATCGGTGGCCGTCGGCTCCGCCAGGGTCACGTCGAAGGTGCGCCGTTCGCCCCGGAAGTACTCTTCGAGCTGACGCGCGGCGTCGTCGACGGGTCGATCCGGTCGTCGCGATGGCGTCACCCTGAACTCGTGTGGCATGAACACCTTCGTGACGCCGTCGGCGGCGCCCGCCACGGTCCACGGACCGACGGGCGAATCGACCGTGACGTAGGTCAGTTCCATGTTCTGTTTCTAATTCAATCGTCGCTCGGGAGCAATTCGCACGCTTTTGGCAAGAAAGGTGCGAAAGTCCCTCCGGGCTGAGGAGATGGTGCCTGCTAAAACTAAATCATGAAAATTTCTCTCTTCCGAGAGTCGCGCACGGGCGAGACCCGAGTCGCCCTGACCCCAGACGCGGTCAAGGCGCTGGTCGCCGACGGCTGGACCGTCGAGGTCCAGCGCGGTGCCGGTGCCCTGGCGCACTTCAGCGACGAGGCCTACACCCTGGTAGGAGCCTCCATCGTGGACTCTCCCGCGGGTGACGTCAATCTCCGGGTGAACCCGCCGACGCTCGAGGAGGTGGCCGCGTTGCCCGAGGGATCGACGCATCTCTCGTTCCTGTCGCCGTTGCTCGCCCTCGACGTGGTGCGCGCGATGAACGACCGGCGCCTCACGGTCCTCTCCTTCGACTTGTTACCGCGGATCTCACGCGCGCAATACATGGACGCGTTGTCCTCGCAGGCAACGGTCTCGGGGTACCGGGCCGCCCTCGCGGGGGCGACGTACTTCGATCGTTTCTTCCCGCTCCTCACGACCGCCGCGGGCACCATCCGTCCGGCGAAGGTACTGGTCATGGGCGTCGGCGTCGCCGGTCTGCAAGCCATCGCGACCGCGAAGCGACTGGGGGCGAAGGTGCGCGCCTACGACGTTCGTTCTGCGGCGAAGGAGGAGGCGGAGTCCGCGGGGGCCGTCTTCGTCAAACTCGCGGTGACGGCCGACGCCGCCGGCGGTTACGCGCGTGAACTCACCGCCGAGGAGCGCGCTCAGCAACAGGCCGCACTCCTCAGCGAGGTCGCCAACGCCGACATCGTCATCACCACGGCCGCCGTACCGGGTCGCAAGGCACCGATCCTGCTGAGCACCGCCATGGTCGAGGCGATGGGCGAGGGGTCGCTCGTCATCGACATGGCCGCCGACGGCGGTGGCAACTGTGAACTCACGGTGGCCGGGGACGTCGTCGAGCACCACGGTGTGCGCATCGTGGGTCTGGCGAACCTCCCCGCACAGATGGGAGCATCGGCCTCGTTCATGTACGCCAACAACGTTCTCAAACTCCTCGCCCTCTTCGGGGCGAAGGGTGAGCTCGCCCCCGACTGGTCCGATGAAGTGGTGGTCGGTGTCACCGTGTCCCGCGAAGGCCAGGTCAACCACGCCGCCACCGCAGAAGCCCTGGGCGTGACCCGGGTAGCGATTAGTGCTCCGAAGGAGAACGAGTAATGGGTAACGCACTTCTGCAGTACGCGACCGTCTTGATGTTGACGATCTTCGTCGGTATCGAGATCATCGCGAAGGTTCCCAGCATTCTGCACACCCCCTTGATGAGTGGTTCCAACGCGATTCACGGGGTGATCCTGGTGGGCGCCATGCTGGTCCTCGGCTCCGCCAACAGCACTTTGGAGACGGTGCTCGGCTTCCTCGCCGTCCTGCTGGCCACGCTGAACGTCGTGGGCGGCTTCGTGGTGACCGACCGCATGCTCGAGATGTTCAAGGCCAAACCCAAGACGCCCCGCGCGAAGAGTGACGAGGTGGCGTCGTGAGTCGCGGAACCCTCATCGACCTGCTCTACCTGGTCTCGGCGACGACTTTCATCCTGGCCCTCAAAGGACTCGGGAGTCCGAAGCGCGCTCGCCTGGGCAACGGGGTCGCCGCGGCGGGCATGCTCATCGCCATCGTGGCCACCTTCTTCAAGCAGGTGGACGGCCACAGTCTCTACCACGTGTCACTCATCGTGGTCGCGATGGTCATCGGCGTGGTGATCGCGGTACCCACCGCACGCTACGTGCGCATGACCGCCATGCCCCAATTGGTCGCCATCTTCAACGGCGTGGGTGGTGGCGCGGCGTCGCTGGTGTCGATCACCGAGTTCGTCCGCATCCACTCGACGCATCCAGCGACCTACGTGACGCTGGAGGTACTCCTCGGCGTCCTGATCGGGACGGTGTCGTTCTCGGGATCGGCCATCGCCTTCGCCAAGCTGCAGGAGCTGATGACCGGTCGTCCCGTGACGTATCCGGGTCAGCAGGTGATTAACGGGGTGATGGGGGCCGCCGGGTTGGTGCTGATCGTGATCATCCTGGCCACCGGGCAGACGGCGCTGCTGTGGGCCCTGCTCGCGCTGTCGTTCGTGCTCGGCATCGCCTTCGTCCTGCCCATCGGTGGTGCGGACGTCCCCGTGCTCATCTCGCTGCTCAACTCTTTCACCGGTCTGGCCGTAGCGGCGTCGGGTTTCACGCTGGGTTCGAACCTGCTCATCGTGGCGGGGACGCTCGTGGGGGCCTCGGGAATCCTGCTGACGCGCCTGATGAGTAAGGCCATGGGTCGCAGTCTGTCGAACGTGTTGTTCTCGGCGTTCGGCTCGGTCGTCACCGCGAGCGGCGGCGCAGGTCCCGACGCGCGCCCCGTTCGTTCGGGCTCGCCCGAGGACGCTGGCGTACTGCTGAGTTTCGCCAGTCGCGTGGCGATCATCCCCGGGTACGGCCTCGCCGTCGCCCAGGCACAACACGTCTTGCGCGAACTCGCGGAGGAACTCGAAGGCAAGGGTATCGAGGTGTTCTACGCGATCCACCCGGTCGCGGGTCGCATGCCGGGACACATGAACGTGCTCCTGGCCGAGGCCAATGTGCCCTACGAACAGTTGATGGAACTCGACGAGGCGAACTCCGAACTGCAGACGGCCGACGTGGCTCTCGTGGTGGGCGCCAACGATACGGTCAATCCGGCGGCCAAGGACGACAAGAGTTCGCCCATCTTCGGTATGCCCATCATCAACGCCGACCTGGCGGAGAACGTGCTCTTCCTCAAGCGATCGATGCGCCCGGGCTTCGCGGGTATCGAGAACGAACTGCTCTACAACCCCAAGACGACCCTGATCTTCGGTGACGCCAAGGACACGTTGACCAAGATCGTGGCTGCGGTCAAGTCCAGTTAGTCCCTGAACGTATCAGGCGCCGCCGTCAGTTCGCTGAGCCGTTGGAGTTGGGCCGCGGAGAGTTCGCTCACCGCGTGGGCGTTGGCGAGCACCTGTTCGGCGTTGGACGCCCCCGCGATGACCGACGACACGGCGGGGTGAGCGAGCAGCCATGAGAAGGCGAAGGCGAGCATCGACTCGTCCTGGTCGTCCGCGAACTCGATCAGTGCATCGACGCGGGCGCGCAGCGTGTCGCCGAGCCAGTGGGCCTTGCGATCCTCGGGCATCAGGGAGAGCCGCGTACCCTCGGGGATGGGTTCGCCCGGGCGCACCTTGCCGGTGAGCAGGCCGTTGGCCAAGGGGTAGAAGGGGAGGAAGCCCATGGAGAGCTCGTCGCAGGCCCGCAGTACGCCGTCGTTCTCGGGGGACCGATCGAGCAAGGAGAACTGACTCTGTACCGAGATGAAGCGTGGGCCGTCACCGGCGGCGAGCGCCGCCTCGCGCAGCTGGGCGGCGTTGAAGTTCGAGCAGCCGATCTCGCGAACCTTGCCCTGTGCGACCAATTCCTGCAAGGCGCCCACCGTTTCAGCGATCGGGGTCGCGTCGTCGGGGAAGTGCAACTGATAGAGGTCGATGACGTCGGTGCCCAGACGCCGTAGCGACTGATCGCACGCTTCGCGCACGTACTCAGGGGTAGCGCAGACCCCGCTCTTGTCGTGCAGCATCCCGAACTTCGTCGCGATGACGGCCTCGTCGCGACGCGAGCCGAGGGCCACGCCCAGTTGGACCTCGGATTTCTGGTCGCCGTAGATATCGGCGGTATCGAAGAAGTTCACCCCCGCATCCAAGGCGGCCCACACCACTGCGGTGGTGGCGTCCTGATCCAGTCGAGCGCCGAAATTATTGCATCCGACCCCGACTTCCGACACTCGAAGCGCACCTAGTTCCCGTTGTTTCATCAGCGTCCTTTGAACGTTCGCCAGCATAGACAGACGTCGGCGGCGGCGCCGTCGGCGCGCACCCCCACGGTACCGAGTTGGTGAGAACTAAGGTGGACCCATGAAAGTCACTGTCGATTTTGACCTGTGCTCGAGCAACGCGGTGTGCATGAGCATCGTGCCCGAGGTCTTCGAGGTACGCGAAGACGGTTATCTCTACGTCTTGAACGATCAGCCGGGGGAGGAATTCGCCGAACGCGTTCGCGAAGCGGCAGCGAGTTGTCCCAACGGCGCTATCGCGATCGAGGAATAGGTGCCCCACGGACCCCGGGTCCGATTCGCACCATCGCCCACCGGTTACTTCCACGTGGGTTCGGCGCGGTCGGCCCTGTTCAATTGGCTCCTCGCGCGCCAGTCCGCCGACGGCTGCTTCATCCTGCGCATCGAGGACACCGACGCCGACCGCAATCGTGAGGAGTGGGTCGACGGCATCATCACGGCGATGGCCTGGCTCGGCCTCGACCTCGACGAGGGGCCCTTTCGCCAGAGCGACAACCACGCGGCGCACGCCGGCGCCGCCCAGGACTTGTTGAACGCGGGCTACCTCTACTTCTGTGACTGCACGGCCGAGGACGTACAAGCACGAAAGGGCGACAACAAGACGCCGGGTTACGACGGATACTGCCGTGAACGCGGCTTGTCGCGCACCACGAGGACCGCACTGCGATTCAAGACGCCACGGGAGGGCGTCACCACGGTCCACGACCTCATTCGCGGTGACGTCGAGTTCGCCAACGCGACCATCGATGATTTCGTGGTGGCGAAGTCGTCCGGTGCGGTGCTCTACGCGTTGGCCAACGTCACCGACGATCGCCGCGACGCCATCACCCACGTCATTCGCGGCGAGGAGCATCTGCCGAACGCCCCCAAGCAGATGATGTTGTGGCGTGCTCTCAACGACGCCTCCGACGTCGAGGTGGCACTGCCGGTGTACGCGCACTTGCCCCTGCTGGTCAACGAGCAGCGAAAGAAGCTCTCCAAGCGCAAGGACCCGGTCGCGACCGAGTCGTATCGCGATCAGGGCTACGTCGCACCCGCCTTCGTGAACTACTTAGCGCTCCTGGGCTGGAGTCCGCGTGGGAATCAGGAGATCGTCCCACTCTCCACCATCATCGAACAGTTCCGGCTCGAGGACGTTTCTCATTCCCCCGCCTTCTTCGATGTGAAGAAATTGCGCCACATGAACGGGGAATACCTTCGGGCGATGTCGAGTGACGATTTCATCGCCGCGTGCGCGCCCTGGGTCACCCCGTGGGCGAGTGATTGGCAGCCCACTGATCGCGAGGTGCCGTGGTCGTCGAGTGAGTTCGACGCGAGCGTGTTCGCCCGCGTGGCGCCACTCGTGCAAGAGCGCGTTGCGGTCCTGGGTGAGGTGGCTCCGATGGTCGCATTCTTCTTCCTCGATGACGTGGTCATGGATGAGGCCGCGTTCGAGAAGGTGGTGGTGTCAGACCCCCTCGGCCGCGAGCTGTTGGCCGCGACCGTACGACGATTCGTGGACATCCCCTGGGGGTCGAACGAGCTCCACGCCGCCGTCGTCGAACTGGGCGCAGCAGCGTCGATGAACCTACGTAAGGCGCAGGCACCGATCCGTTGCGCGGTCACCGGCTCCTTGGTGGGACCGCCACTCTTCGAGTCGCTGGAGATACTCGGTCGCGGCCGAGTGATCGAACGACTCGAGTCGGCTTTGGCACGATGTTCGGACTGATCTTCGCGCCACTGCGACTATTCGTCAAGATCGTGACGACGATCTTGACGATCGTCGTCGTGTATTTCGCGGTCACTTTCGTGCAGATCTGGCTGACCGGCCGCACGCATTCGACCTCGCCCGCGCAGGCGATCCTCGTCTTTGGCACGGCGGAGGACAATGGTAAGCCGTCGCACGAGCTCAGGGCCCGCCTGGACGAGGCGCTCGCCGTCTACCGAGCGGGACGCGCATCCTGGTTCGCGGTCACCGGGGGGAATCGGCCCGGTGACAAATTCACCGAGGCCGGGGTGTCCGCGACGTACCTCGAGGCCCATGGCGTGCCGAAGGCGCGAATCATTGTGGGCGGTGGGGACGACACCTGGCAGAACGTGCGATCGGTGGCCAGTCAACTGAAGGCTCATTTCTTCTACAACGTGATCACCGTGACTGATCCCTTCCACGAATACCGGGCGATGGCCAACGCCTCGGCCCAGGGCCTCTATCCGGTGCCCTCACCCGTGGAGAACTCGCCGACGATTAAGCACTCGCTCTGGCGCTTCTATCTCAAGGAGACCTTGGCCGTCGGTGTGGGTCGCCTCATTGGCTACGGTCGACTGAGTTCCTGGACGACGGCGAACCATATTTCACTCCCGTTTGGCGGGTAAGCGGTCGGCTCGGATAAGATTGTCGAACCCTTCGGGGGTGGTGTAATTGGCAACACAACTGGTTCTGGTCCAGTTATTCAGGGTTCGAGTCCTTGCCCCCGAGCGAAGAGAGTTCGTGATTCCACACGGGCTCTCTTCATGGTCCCATCGTCTAGTGGCCTAGGACATCACCCTCTCAAGGTGGAGGCACGGGTTCGAATCCCGTTGGGACTGCAAAGAAAATCGGGCGAAAGCCCAATGATTTCAACGATTTTGATTGACCGGCAGTGACCGCGGGAAACCGCGAAAGTCCGCCAATTAACGCCCAACTAACGCCCACTAACGCCCGTGGAACGCCCAAAACCCATCATGGGATCTCGATGAAATGCTGAATTGGCCAACCTCCATCCGCACCTCGGACGAGGGGTGGGTGCGTGCCAACGTCGACCATCAGTTCAACTCAACCGACTTCTCAGGCCGGTCGCTCCTCTAGATTTGACGACCCTATCTTGCTGACAAGTGAATTTTCCAATTCTCCGAGAATTGGCTTATCTCAGCATTTGCCCCAGAATCGACAGCGCGAGCGGGCATTTCCTTCAAGACAGGGTTCCCAAGTTGGAACTTCCGATACTGGATTTACTAGATTCCGTCCGTGAGCACCAGTGGCATTTCCATTCGCTCCGCTGAGGTTGACGATTCTTCTTCCGTCAGATCACTGGCTCGGTCTCTGGCCACATCGTTCACTCTTGACGACGATTCGTTTGGTGAGATCTTCAATCGGCTTAGTGAAGATGAAGGCGCCCGGATTCTCGTCTCGACGGACGAGGACGGTGTCATTAACGGCTACTTGTTGGGATTTGTGCATGACGCCTTTTTTGCGAACGGTGCCGTTGCGTGGATCGAAGAAATGTTTGTCAGCGACACGTCGCGACTCAAGGGAATCGGTCTTGCGCTAGAGCGAGCCTTTGAAGTATGGGCGAGAGAACGAGACGCCAAATTGATTGCCCTTGCAACGCGTCGAGCGGCTCCGTTTTACAAAGCCATCGGCTACGAAGAATCCGCAGTGTATTACAGGAGGCTCTTGTAGTCTCAGAGTGGTTACGGAGCCCGACAAGGCAATCGTCGCGTTCTGACCTTCGAAATCGGACTTGCTCAGATCGCGGTGAGTGGATAGCTGCAGACTTTTCACATCGGACCCCCGAAAATTTCCTT
>JABBOA010000049.1 GCA_019352075.1 Acidobacteriota bacterium
ACCGACGATCAACACGCTCATACGTTGCCCGCGCAAGTCCTTGCCCAGCGAGTCGGCCACGATGTCGTTGTCACGCATGGCGCGCAGCGAGCGACCGTAGGGCGACTCGGTGATGCGCGTGACGAGGAAATAGACGCCAATCGTGAGAAGAATCGAGACGATACCGTAGGAGAATTGGTAGCCCAGACTCTGAGGGTTGAAGTGACTTTGGAAGGGAGCGGGCACCAGCGAGATTCCTGCCGCCCCGTTGAAGAGCGGGACGTAGTTGTTCGCCAGGAGATTGAGTAGTACCGCCGAGACCAGTAGGCCCACTGCGGCGAAGTCTCCTCGCAGACGCTTGCCCACGATGAAGGCGAAGGGGATGGCCAACAGACCGCCCGCGAGGGCCGCACCGATCCAGGGGAACGGCCACGGAAGGTGCCAGCCCAGTACGTACTTCTGGAAGCCACCATTCGCCGAGGCGGCGTTGGGCATCGAGAGGACCGCAGCCACGTAGGCGCCCGCCGCCTGAAAGATGATGTAGCCGAAATTCGAGATGCCGGCGACGCCGAACTCCAGATTCAGACCCATGCACGCCATGGCGTCGACCGCCGCGTACACCAAGATGATTGCTACGTAATAGGCGTAACTGGGCATTAGTTTGTCTTCTCGCTTCCGAAGATTCCAAATGGACGGAACATCAACATCGCGATCAGTACCACGAACGCGACGACGTCTTTGTAGTCAGGAGTGATGTAGGCGGCGCTGATCTCGGTCGCAAGTCCAATGGTGATCGCGCCAAACATGGCACCGTATGGCTCACCGGGACCTCCGAGGAACATTGCCGCGAGCAGCAACACGATGTACTGCTGGGCGCTGGTGGCCTCGAAGACCCCCGCGTTCATGGCGAAAATGGTTCCCGCAAGGCCGCACAGGGCGCCCGAGATGAGCCACGTCGTCGAGATGATGAATTGCGTCTTGATTCCCGAGTTACGAGCCAGGTTCTTGTTCGCGGAGGTCGCCCGCATGGCCTTGCCCAGTCGGGTGTACTTGAGGAGTCCGTGCACTCCCACGAGCACGGCGACGCAGATCCCGATGATGACCAATTGCAGGCTCGAAAGGAGAAGTCCCGCGAAGTGGTACTCCGTTCCCTGGTTCTGAGTGAAGGACACGTACCCACCGCCGACGATGGCCTGCAACCCGAAGGTCCCGATCAAGTCGATGCCGAGCGACACGATCACCACGGTGATCGGGGCCAGGTTGCGCTTCTGAAACGGGGTGTAGACGAATTGATTCAGCAGCCACGACGCGACGGCGCCGGTCACCACGCCACCGAGGAGCGCGACCCACGCCGTCACGCCGTGCTGATTGACGAAGTACGACACGAAAGCACTGTTGATCATGATGGACCCGTACGCCAGGTTCAACACGTTGGTAACCGCGAACTGCATGGTGAAGCCGACCGTGGCGATGGCGAGGACCGCCGCCGTTATCAGGCCGAACCCGAAAGATGACATGAAGACGCTCAAGGGAGATCGATGTTCCTTTACGAATCGAGAGTTATTCTGCGAATAGACGGTGCTGCGACCAACCTCGAAGCGCGAACGAGTCGCGCAGTGCGTGTCGGCGGCGAGGTGACCACGGCGACGTCGTTGTCACCGTGGTCACATCCGCCGTGGGCTAGAACGCCTTCAGGCTATTGAGCAACGCGGGGCTCAGGGTCCCGGCGTTGTACGACGAGCCCGAAGCGGTGTAGCGGGCGTCCTCAAAGGCCCCGAAGGCCGTGTGGTACGCGTCGAAGTGATACGTGCCACCCACTCCCAGGTACTTGATCTTCTTGTGGGCCTTGAGGGCCGCGACGCCCGCCGCGTACGACGTGACCACCTTGGCACCAGGAGCGCCCGCGGTGATCGCCAAGATGTCGTTCTTGAAGACCGCACCCGACGTCGAGCCCGACATCACCATGGCTAGCGCCGCGATGTTGATGGCGTCGTAGAGGTGCACCGTTCCGGTGGCCTGCAGCAACGTGGAGTAGTTGCCCACGCCGTTGACCTTGCCCGACTGCGCCATCACCAATTTGGCGAACAACGGGTACGCCGGGGTGTTGCCGGTGGCGATCACGTTGTCCGCGTTGAAGTTCTTGATGAAGTTCTGCGTACCGACGGCCTTGACCATGCCCGAGAAGAACGTCGGGTCGATCATCGCCGACGTGCCGATGACCGGAATCATCTTCTTCCCGTTGAGCTGATAGACCTCACTCAGCAGCGCCACACCCGCGGCACCCAGCGCTTCCATCAAGATGACTTGGGGCTTCGCCGAGACGATGGCCTGCGCCTCCGACTGGAAGGTGGTGGCCGCAATGTCGAGCGTCTGGTTGGAGACGATGGTCATGTGGCCGGCCTTGGCGATGGCCGCCTCCGCGGGGGCCACGAAGGTCTGCGAGCCCGCGTCGTTACCGAAGGCCAGCGCGATCTTCTTGTAGCCCTTGTTCTTCGCGATCGCCACCATCGCCACCGCGTCAGCGGCGTCCGGTGGGACGAGACGGAAGAAGTACGGGAACTTGACCGCGTCGAACTCCGACTCACCGGTCATGCAGAACGACACCGTCTTGTTCGAGCCGAAAACCGGCACGACCGTCGAGGCCTCGTCCGAAGTGCAACCAATGACGAAGGCGATGTTCTTGGTGGTCGCGTACATCTGGCCAACCGCGGGAACGGCATCCGCGGGGTCACCGCGGGTGTCCACCGTCTTGCAGTTCATCTGGTGGCCCAACACGCCGCCGACTCGATTGATCTCCTGTGTCGCGGCGAGGCACGCCACGGCGTACTTCGGACCGAGTGCCGCGTCAACGCCCGTGAACGGCGCCACCACCGGAATCGTCAATGCGGGCAGCGAGGACGCGTGCGGTTGAGCACTGGCGTGCGCCGCGGTTCCTGGTAGCCCTACGGTGGCGGCAACGAGTGCCAGCACGGCCACCAACAGCGCCATCTTCTTACGCATTCGCGCGGCCGGGCTAACCGACCAGGTCAATAACTTTCCATTCATGTGTTCCCCCCCTAGTTGTTTAGGCACTGCTCACTGCTCACTGCTCACTGCTCACTGCATACAGCAGAAGTTGCGGACTCAGAACGACGTCGTGTCCGCCTTCAAGGGCATCCACGGCCAGTCCGCCGGTGCCCCCTCCTCGGCCACCACCTTGTTGGCGATCGCCCCGATCCCTTCGATGACCACCTCGATGGTGTCCCCCGGGGTGAGCCACACCGGCGGCGTGCGCGCGAACCCGACGCCCCCCGGCGTCCCGCTCGCGATCACGTCGCCTGGACGCAACGTGGTGAATGACGAGAAGTACTCCACCGCCCGGCTCACGCTGACGATCATGTGCGAGGTGCGAGAGTCCTGCATCACGTCGCCATTGAGGAGGGAGCGGATCGAGAGGTCGGTGACGTCGACCTCGTCGTTGGTGACGAGCTCGGGACCGATGGGCATCGTCCCCTCGAAGTTCTTGCCCGGCGTCCATTGCGTGGCGGCGCGCTGCCACTCGCGTGCCGAGCCGTCGTTCATCACCGAGTAGCCCAAAATGGCGTCATAGGCGTCCTCGGCCTTGATGTAGCGACCACCCCGACCGATGATGATGGCCAGTTCCGCCTCGTAGTCCAGGCGCGAGCTCAGCGCGGGCTTGACCAGATCGTCGTAGGCGCCGATCACGCTACCCGCGCCCCGCACGAAGGACTCGGGCCACGTCGGCACGGCGCGCCCGCCCTCGATCGCGTGGTCGGCGTAGTTGACCCCCAGGCACAGGATCCGCGGCGGGTTCGGGGTGAGCGGACCGAAGTCGGTGCCCTCGTAGGCCTGGCCCGACTGCGTCGCCGCCGCGCGCGCCGCCTCGAGTGCGTCGCCGCCGCTGGCGGCGAGTCCGTTCAACGTCGCCAGGGTCTCGTTACCCGTGGCGTCAGCCAGGTCGACGTACCCCTCGCCGCCCTTGACGTGCAAGCGGAGGCCCCGGGAGGTCCTGATCGTCGCAAACCTCATTCGTCACCCTCCGTAGATTATCAACCAAATTGGTTGAATTGGTCAATGTAGTAGGTGCGAACTATAAGGCCTAATTCGTGGGTTGTCAATCACTAAGGGTGAATTATTGATGACGATTCGTGGTAGATTCATCTTATTGGTGGGATTGGTCGCTATAGTGTGAGCACCCGACCACCGAGGACGGGGTCGCTGGGACCGCGAGTCGACGCAGAGGGAGGTCGGGTGTGACCACGGTTTCGAACGACCAGTTAAGAGACGTGGCCGACAACATTCTGATGACGGCCACCCACACCGGACTGCAGAGCGGCCACCGGTTGCCCACCGAACGTGAACTGGCCCAGGCGCTGCGGCTCTCGCGGACCACCATCCGCAACGCGATGGCCCTCCTCGAGAGTGAGGGCGTGGTCTCGCGAGAAGTGGGACGCGGCACTTTCCTGCGGCGCGACCCCCACGCGGTCCTCGGCGTGGAGGTGGGAACCGCGCGCGTGGCGTCGGTGGTGGGCAACGTGAGTCCCGCCGACGTGATGTCGGCGCGTCTGCTCATCGAGCCCGCGGCCCTGGCGGCCACGGTCGAGAACGCCACCGCCAGTGATTTCGAGGAGATCGAACGCTGTCTGGTCGGCGGCGACAACGCGACGAACTTCGACGAGTTCGAACGCTGGGACCTCGCGCTGCACCAGGCTTTCGTTCGCGCGTCGCACAATCCCTTGATCGAGAACATGTATCACTTCATCGCCGAGGCCCGCCTATCGGTGACGTGGGGCAGCCTGAAGCGGCGCAGCGACACCGATGAGCGTCGCGCCCACTACGGTGCCCAACACCGCGAGATCGCCCGGGCGCTGGTCAACCGGGACGGTCGCGCCGCACGCGAGGCGATGATGCGCCACCTCGGTGCCGTCGAGACGAACCTGCAAAAGGCCGCCCAGAACTAGGCGCCACTGAGGGAGTCACGGACTTTCGCGAAGAGCGTCGCCGCGTCGGCGCTGGCGTGTGACGCGGCCAGTGCCAGAGAGAGTGCGACGCGCGCCTTTCGCCCGTCGAGCGCGCCGCCGCTGAGGAGTCCGCGCGCCAGGAGGTCCGACTCCGACCCCGCGAAGCCGTACGTGTGGGCGAGCACCTCGCCGGCGCCGGTGCGCGTGCAGAGCACGACGGGCATGGTCTGGCGCAGCTCCTCGAGGGCGTCCACCATCGAGGCCGGCACGTGACCTCCCCCGAATCCGTCGATGACCGCGCCGCGGTAGTCCAAGTCGCCCAGCGCCCCCACGAGACGCCCGTCGTCGCCGAGGGCGCAACTCACCAGAGCCACCTCCGGCACGACGTCGACGTCGGCGTCCAGACGCAGGTGGGCCAGGGGACGACAGCGCAGCGCGATGCGGACGTTCTCCTCGCTCACGCGGCCCAGCGGCCCGGCGCCGGGCGACTGGAACGTCGCCAGGCTCGACGAGTGGGTCTTGCGCACGAAGCGCGCGGCGTGCACCTCATCGTTCACCACGACGACGCAGCCCAGGCCGCGCGCGTGCGGCGATGCGGCGACCCTGACGGCGGCCAACAGGTTGCCCGGACCGTCGGGGCTCGCGAGGGTGGGGTTGCGCATCGCCCCCGTGACCACCACGGGTACCGCACGGTCGACCAGCAGGTCGAGGGCGAAGGACGTCTCCTCGATGGTGTCGGTGCCCTGGGTCACTACGACGCCGTCCATCCCCTGGTCGACCGCTTCGTCGATACGTCGAGCGAGGGCCACCACGTCGTGCAGGGTGAGGTCGCCCGAGGGCACCTGGCGAAAGGCGAGGGACTCGACGTCCGCGACCTCGGGCAACGTCGGCACCGCGGCGATCAGCTCGCGAGCGCCGAGTCGCGGGACCACACCCTCGTTGTCGTCACTGGACGTGGACGCGATGGTGCCACCGAGTGAGATGACGAGGATGCGCGCGCGCGGGGTCGACTCGTTCACGCCGTTATCCTCACGGTCCTTCAGGATAGATGCTGCACGCGGGTGCGGGGTCACGGGAGTAGCATCACTGACAACGCAGCTTTCTCGTCGCGTGACGCCGAGCGGTGGCGCTCACGAGTCGATCCAAAGGAGCACCGTGGCCGTCGTCGATCGCACCACCCAGAGAGCCGATCCCTCCCACGTTCGCGCCCTCGCCACTTTCTCGGTCGCCACCATCCACGAAGCCCAGGACCGCGCCGGGCTGATGCAGGCGCGCCTGCGCCCGCTGGTGCGCGGTCGGCGCATCGCGGGCACCGCACTCACCTGTGAGGTCACGCCCGGCGACAACTCATCGATCCACGTCGCCGGCGACGTCGCTCGAGCGGGCGACTTCATGGTCGTCGCACCCACCAGCCCCTGTGACGACGGTTACTTCGGGGAGTTGCTCGCGACCCACATGGTCGCTCGAGGGGTCGTCGGGCTGGTCATCGACGCCGGGGTGCGCGACGTGAGCGAGCTCACGGCGATGGGTTTCGCGGTCTGGTCCAGTGCCATCAGTGCGCGCGGCACCGTCAAGGAGACCCCCGGCAACGTGCAGGTGCCCCTGGTGTGCGCCGGGGTCCCCGTGACCCCGGGTGACGTCGTCGTCGCCGACGACGACGGTGTGGTGGTCGTCGCGCGCGAGGACACGCTCGACGTCATCGCCGAATGTCGGGTGCGCGAGGCCCGCGAGCACGCGCAGCGCAAATTGCTCGCCGCCGGCGAGAGCACCCTCGACCTGTTCGGGTTGCGTCAGAAGTTCCTCGACGCGGGACTTCGCGACATCGCGGACTGAGGTCCGGCTCGTGAACACTCGCTGCTCATCGACCGGGTGGACGCAGCGCCACCGCGAAGGGATGACCATGGATGACGACGACGCGCGAGGATGGATCACCGACGAGGAACTCACCGCCCTCGCCCTGAGTGCCGATCCGCACCCGCAATTCGATCACCACCGAGCGCCCTGGGGCGTGCGTGGCGACGAGTCCGGGCTCCTGCCCGGGTGGTACATGCCCTCCCCCACGCGATCACGCCGTAGCGTCGCCACGACGGTGACCGTCGGTGTCCTGATCGTCAGTTTCGTGCTCATCAACGCGCTGGGCCTGTGCGTCACCTACGGCTGGGTCACGCTGGCGTAGCTCACACTCGCGAGTCTCTCGTGAAGCACCTCACACGCCCCCCGAGGGTGGGGCGAGGGCTGTCAGATGACCGGCGACATGCCGCCGTCCAGGCTGATGCCCACCCCCGTGACGAAACTCGCGCGGGGCGAGAGGAGAAAGGCCGCCACGTCGGCGAACTCGCTCGACCGGCCGAAGCGCCCCAGCGGGATGGCGGCACTCCTGGCGGACTGCGCGTAGAACTCGTCGAGGGGCTGGTCGATGGCCGCGGCGCGGCGAACCCACTGTCCCGACTCGATGAGCCCGACGAGCAGAGCATTGACCCGGATCCCCAGCGGGCCCACCTCGTTGGCCAGCGACTTGGTGAAGGCCAGTCCCGCCGCGCGCGACACCGACGTGGGCGTCGAACCCGCCGACGGCGTTCGCGCGGAGACCGCGAGCACGTTGAGGATCGCCCCCCCGTTCACCCGCAGGTGGGTCAGCGAAGCGCGCGAGATCCGCAGCGCCGCCATCACCTTGAGCTCGTAGTCCTCGCGCCACGCCTCGTCGGTCGAGGACGCGACGCTCGACGAGGCGGCGCGACCGGCGTTGTTCACGACGCCGTCGAGTCGGCCGAAACGTGCGAGGGTCGTCTCGAGGAACAGGTCGCAGTCACTGGCGCGCGTGACGTCGGCCTGCACGCACAGCGCGCGCGGGCCCAGCGACTCTTGCGCCGCCGCCAGGCGTTGCTCGTCGCGGCCACAGACGGCCACGTCGGCGCCCTCGTCGATCAGCAGTCGCGCGAGGGACAGACCAAGGCCGTCGGTGCCCCCCGTGATCACGATGGTGCGATTCCTCAACTCCAAGTCCATGAGTCCATCCTAGAAAGCGTCGCCCCCTCGGTGCGTGCGCCCGATCGCGACGATTCTCGATGACGCGACTCACGCCCGAGGGGATGTGCACGTTGTCCTCGAGGACGATGCGTAGGCCGAGAACGACGCTGCCCAGGTAGACGGAGTATTTCCACCACGTCACGACGATGGCGCCAGTGGACCGCTCAGTCCATGAAGGCGCCACCGTTGACCGAGATGGACTCGCCGGTGATGAACTCGGCGTCCTCTGACGCGAGGAACGCCACCACCTTGGCCACGTCCTCGGGGGTCTGCAACCTCGCCAGGGGCGTGTCCGCGATCCACATCCGTTGGACGGTCTCGGCATCGGTGCCGCGCAGTGCCGCCTCCCAAGCGAGTTCGCGGCTCTGCATGGGGGTGGCGACGAAGCCCGGACACACCGAGTTCACGCGGATGCCGTGCGGCGCCAACTCGAAGGCCATCGCCTGGGTCAGCCCGAGCACCGCGAACTTGCTGGCGACGTAGTCGGCCAGGAACGGCACCCGCCCCTGCTTGGCCGCCATCGACGCGGTGTTGATGATGCGACCCGCGGTGCCCAGGGCGATCATGGCGCGCGCCGCGGACTGCCCGCCGTAGAAGACGCCGTAGGTGTTGACCTCGAACGTCCGCGCCAAGTCCGCGGGCGCGACGTCGACGAACCGTTGCATCTTGGAGATGCCGGCGTTGGACACCCACACGTCGAGTCGTCCGTGGTCGTCGACGACCCGAGCGACCAGCGCGTCGCACGCCGCGGGATCGGTGACGTCCAGGGCGAGCGCCTCGGCGCGGGCGATGTCGCGCGCCGTGACCTGGGCGGCCGCCGGGTCGATGTCGGTGGCCACCACGTGATAGCCGCGACGACCCAGCTCGGTGGCGATGGCCGCGCCGATGCCCGATCCGGCTCCGGTGACGACGGCGAGGGATTGTGTCATAGTGGACTCCTTGCGAGCGAGTGTGAGACGGGGGCGGACGCCGCGCCCAGTTGGAGGAACTGCTGGAAGCGCTCCTCGTACACGGCGATGTTCTCCGGGCGCGGTGAGATGACCTCGCCCTTCTCGAGCGCACCGGTCACGTAGGTCCAGTCGTGGATCATCCCGGTGCCGATGCCGGCGATGACGGCCGCCCCGTAGGAGGCGCCCGGGTGGTTCACGATGGAGACGAGATCGCGGTGCAGGACGTCGGCCAGGATCTCGCGCCACAGGCGCGAGCGCGAACCGCCATTGGTGACGCGCACGTTGCCCAGTTCGAGACCGCCCTCGGCGAAGACGTCCACGTGCGCCTTGAAGCCGTAGGCGATGCCCTCCAGGAAGGATCGGTGCAGATCGCCCCGCGTCGTCCCCAGGTGCAGCCCGGCGATGACCCCGCGAAGGTCGGGGTCGTGCAACGGGGTCTTCTCGCCCAAGAAGTACGGCAGCGACACCAACGCGCCCGGCCGTGACACGCGCGCCTCGTCGTCGAGCGTGTCGAGGGCGACGCCCCCGAAGAGCGCCTGCTCCCAGCGCAGCACGGACCCGCTGGTCGCCATGCAGCCGTTGGGTAGCCACGAACCAGGAATGGGGTGGGCGTCGAGGTAGAGACGCCGGTCCACGAAGACCTTCTTCGAGACCGCGAGGATGTCCCCCGCTCCCCCCAGTTTGATCAGGGCGTCACCCGACTTCACCAGGCCCGCCCCGTAGGCCGAGAGCACGTGGTCGGCGCCCCCCACCACGATGGTGGTACCGGCCGACAGACCGCTCGCGGCGGCGGCGGCGGCGGACACCTCACCGACGATCGATCCGGGTCGGCGCACCGGCAAGAACGCGGGCCAGTCGATCTGGGTGGCCGCGGGCACCGGGTTGAGGGGTCGTAGCTCGAGGTCGTAGAGACCGCTCTCGAGCGCCCAGTTCTGCTCCACGTGGGCCTCGGCACCGAACTGACGAGCGAGCCAGTCGTACGAACCCTGCACGCTCACCGTGCGGGACCATACCGCTGGCTCGCTTCGCGCCAGCCACAGCACCGTCGGGGAGACGGATTGTTGCGACAGGACCGAACCGGTCAGGCGCAGGAGGTCGAGGTGTTCCAGGGCGCGCTGGAGTTCACGGATCTCACCCGTGGCGCGCGCGTCGTTCTGCAAGATGGCCCGACGTAGCGGCACTCCCCGCTCGTCGCAGACGACCACTGCGGGCACCATGCCCGACACCGCGAGCGCCACGACGTCGCGGGGCGCGCAACCGCTCTCGGCGAGGAGCCGCGCGATCACCTCGCACGTCGCGGTCCACCATTCTGCGGGATCGGCCTCGGCCCATCCCGGGTGGTCGCTGTAGAGGGCCACGTCGCACGAAGTGCTCGCCACGATGCCGCGCTCGGGGCTGACCAACGTTGCCTTCACCCCCGAGGAGCCCAGGTCGATGCCGAGGAGGAGCGGGCCCGATTCAGGCACTGCGCGCCGCGTCGATGAAGCGCTTGACGCGCTCGGGATCGACCTCGTTCCAGGTGTAGCCGTCGCGCTTCAGGTCCGAGCCCACGATGCACCCGTCGGCGAACTTGAGGTACTGCGCGATCGTGGCGGCCTTGGCACCGGTGTTGAGCAGCACGGGCACGCTCGGGTCCACGGCGTCGCGCACGTCGGCTACCGTCTGGACGTCGGGCTCGGCGCCCGCCATGGGACCCGAGACCAGGATGACGTCGGCCAGGCTCGAGACCACGGTCGAGTGGGCCATCTGCGCCGCCGTACGCCTACCGATCGGCGAGGCGAACTCCGGGGTGATGTTGGCGAAGATCGCCAGGTCGTCACGACCGAAGTTGCGCCGGTCGCGTAGCAACTTGGCGGCGTCGGGGTGCCAGGGACCCATATCGGACTCCCACGAGCCGTTGATCACCTCTCGCATGAACGAGGCCCCGGCGCCCACCGCGATGGCCATCGCGCACTGGGCGTCCCAGAGATAGTCCACGCCGAAGGGTCGGTCGTCGGGCTTGCACTCGCTGGCCACGCGGGTCATGACCGCCGAGGCCTCGAGTCCTGCCTGCAGCTGGTAGGGCCGGTCGCCCTCGTTGCAGAAGAGCACGGCGTCGAAGCCGCCCTCGAGCAGCACCGCGGTGTCGCGTTTCACGTGGTCGATCAGGCCCTCGACGCCGGCGGCGACGTCATAGAGCGGTGTCCCCGGTAGCGGGGGCACGTGCGCCATGGCGATGAGGGGCTTGTCGACCCCGGGGAAGATGGTGCGGAATCGCGACATCACAAGGACTCCTTCTCTGGTGACGCGACGTGCAGGACGTCGACGTCTTGTTCGCGGATATGGCGCACGCCCGGGTGCACGGCGGCGGCGTCGGTGACGAGCACGTCGACGAGGTGGATCGGGGCGAAGGTCACCAGCGCCACTCGACCGATCTTGGACCCGTCGGCCAGCACGATGACGCGCCGGCCGTTGGCCATGGCCGCGCGCTTCACGTCGGCGTCGTCGAGGTTGTACTCGGTGAGTCCCTTGGCGTGGCTGATGCCCGCCACCCCCATGAAGAGCGCGTCGAAGTTGAGGTCAGCGAACGAGACCTGCGCGCGCGGACCGATCAGACTCATCTCGCCCTGGCGAATCACCCCACCGGTGACGATGGTCTTGACGGCGGGCTTGGTCGAGAGTTCCATGGCGATCAGCAGGGAACTGGTGATCGCGGTGATGGGCAGGTCCGCGGGGATGGCCTTGGCCATCTCGTGGGTGGTGGTGCCCACATCGAGGAAGACCGTCTCGTTCTCGCGCAACATCGCCGCGGCGGCGGCGCCGATGGCCCGCTTGGCCTCGGAGGACTGGGCCGCGCGCAACAGGATCGGCGGTTCGAAGGAGCGACTCTGCACCGAGATCGCACCCCCCCGGGCCCGCCGTGCGAGTCCCTCCGCCTCGAGCAGGTCGAGGTCGCGGCGAATCGTCATCTCCGAGGTACCGAACATCGTCGCGAGCTCCACGATGGAGGCCTCGCCCTGGATCCGTAGGCGCTCGGCGATCGTTGAGCGGCGGGTCTTGGAATCCACGAGTGACATAGTATGTGAATTTTTCACACATATCAATCAACTCTTGAGAAAATTTCACACGGATTGGCCTCGAAGTCACACCAAATGGGAGATTACGGGATCGAGTCAACACCCCGGCGTCGGGGCGAGGTCAGTCGAAGTCGAGCCATCCGGTGCGGTTGCGCCAGCGTCCGCCGGTGGACAGCACGTCAAAGACCACCCGCTGCACTCGCGTCAGCGCCGCCGGGTCGAGGGGCCCCTCGTCGCTGCCGCGCACGAAGTGCTGCACCATCTCGACGTCCTCGACGTAGGGGTCGATGAGGGTGAACCGTCGCTGGAACCCCACGACGTTGCTGCTCTCGCCCAACGCCGTCGCGAGGCGATCGTCCATCATCCACGACTGACACGTCGCCAGGCGTCGCGTGGTGCAGGGCCACACGCGCGCGAGGACGTCGCGGGCCTTCTCGAACGTGGCGTCGAGCGCCGCCGGGGAGAGGTCGATCCTCGCCGGGATGTGCACCCCCAGCGAGAGGTCGCCGCGCCGGAAGCCCTCGCCGAGTACGTCGGCCTCACCTTCGTCGAGCCACGGGCGCGGCGACAACGTGGCGACGCCGAGGTGCACGAGGTGGAACTTCAAGCTGCCGACCTCGAGGATCTCGCCACGCAGGATCGGCTGCATCCACCACGCGGCGTCGATCCCGGTCGTGCCGTGGCGGAGCCGATGCGTCTGCGCGTGGCGCGCGAGGGCCCCCAGCGTCGCGTCGCTCACTTCGTCGGGGACCCCGCGGCGACGGTGGTCGGCGCGCATCTTCTCGCACTGGAGGGCGACGAGGTAGAAGCCGATCAGCCGACCACTCGTGCCGTGGTCGTCCAGGTCGTCCCAGATGGCGATCGGCGCGTCGATGTCGCCGCGGTCGCGTTCCACGCGCGAGACCATCGCCGCCAGGAGTGACGACCACGGGGTGGAGCCTCGGATCACGTCCCAGTGGTCGCGCAACTCCTCGACGTCCTCGCGGCGCAACGACAATTCGCCCACCAACGATCCCATCGTCGCGGGATCGATCGATCTCACGAGGTCGAGGACCTCGGGCGACGGGGGGCCCAGTTGCGCCCCGATGAGCGCGCGCCGGTCCCTCACCGGTCCCTCACCGGTCGCGCGCGGGGTCGAGGGCGCGATACGCCACGCCCATGGCGTCGAGTCGACGCAGGTGGTGCTCGAGACGGGGCCGGAACTCCTCGACGTCGCCGCCGGTGCCCCAGACCACTTCGCTGAAGGCGCACAAGCGTGGGAAGGCCATGTAGTCCAGGCGCGCCACCGAGTCGATGTACTCGGTCCACAGCTGCGCCTGGGCGCCGCGCACGTGGTGGTGGTGCGCGGGGTGCAGGCCCTCGGGGATCACCGCGACGCCGTAGACCTTCTCCCAGGTCGTCACGTAGGGCCACGGCGCGACGGCCACGGGTTCCTCGGGCCCGTCGCTGCTCAACCAGTCGAAGTAGAGGTGCTGCATCGGCGCCATGATCACGTCGAAGCCGCGCTCGGCCGCCTCGACGCCCTTTCGCGCGCTGCGCCACGCGCAGATGGTCGTGCCGGGGATCACCTCGGCGTCGAGCACCTCGTCCCAGGCCAGCACCGCGCGCCCCTCGGCCAGCAACGACCGGGTGAGGCGCTCGGTGAAGAGGCCCTGCAATTGTCGCGGGTCGTCGAAGCCGCGCTGGTCCATGACGTCGCGCGCGGCGGCGCTGCGCTCCCACTGCACGCTCGGGCATTCGTCGCCCCCGATGTGCACGGGGCTGTCGGGGAAGAGTCCCGCCACGTAGCGCACGACCTCGTCGGCGAACTCCAGGGTGGCCGCCTCGACGTTGAGGACGTGGTGCGAGATCCCCCAGTGCGTCCACACCTCGAGGGGTGCGCCGGTGTTGCCGAACTGCGGATAGGCCGCCAGCAGCGACTGGGCGTGGCCGGGCAGGTCGATCTCGGGGATCAGCCGCACGTGGCGCCGCCGCGCGTGCTCCACCAGCTCGGCGACGTCGGCCGCGTTGTAGAAGCCCCCGTGGGCCACATCGTCACGCACGTCGTCGTGCTCGTGGCCCACCGGCGAGCCGCTGCGCCACGCGCCCACCGTGGTCAGCCCGGGCCACGCCGGGACCTCGACGCGCCATCCCTGGTCGTCGTTGAGGTGCAGGTGCAGGTGGTTGAGACGGTGCGCCGCGAGCAGGTCGATCAGTCGCCGCACCGCGGCCACGTCGAAGAAATGACGTGCGACGTCGAGGTGCACGCCGCGCCACGCGAAGGACGGGGCGTCGACCAGGTCGAGAGCGTCGAGGGTCCACGTCGCGAGTTCGCTCGGCGTACGCGACCACAACTGCGCGGGGCCCAACTGGCGCAACGCCGTCAGGGCGTAGGAGAAGCCGGCGGCGTCGCCCGCGGCGATGTCGATGCGCTCGCCCACGCGCACGCGGTACCCCTCGGACCCGCACCCGCCGTCGCGACGCGCGTCGATGTCGCAGTCCTCGCCGTCGTCGACGCGACGCACCGTCCAGCCCACCGCGCCGGCCAGGTCGGTCGCGAACACTTCGAGGTCCTCGCGCCACGCGTCGTCGCACCTCACGCGCAGGGGTGAGCGCAGGGTCAGGGTCCCCTCACGCCCCTCGCCCCCGCGGGGTCGGGGCAGCATCGAAACGTTCAACGTTGCTCGACGGCGTAACAGGCCACCCGCTTGGTGGCCGAGAGTTGCACCATGGCCGGGGTCGAGACGCGGCACTGGTCCATGGCCAGGGGACAGCGCGGGGCGAATCGGCAGCCGGGGCCCGGGTTGATCACCTTGGGCGGCTCACCCAGGTCCTCGACGTCGGTGTCGTGGGCGAGGGGGAGCCGCGGGTCGGGGGCGGTGGCCATGAGCAGTCGGGTGTAGGGGTGCGACGGGTCGGCGATGACCTCGTCGGTCGTGCCCTCCTCCACGATGCGTCCGGCGTAGAGCACGATCATGCGGTCCGCCACGTAGCGCGCGCTCGCGAGGTCGTGGGTGATGTAGAGCAGCGAGACGTGCTCGTCGTCGCGCAGCGCGCGCATGACGTT
>JABBOA010000050.1 GCA_019352075.1 Acidobacteriota bacterium
AAGGTGGTCGCCGAGGGTATCGAGACGACCGACATCGCCGATAAGCTGGTGGACCTCGGTTGCCAGCGAGGACAGGGTTACCTGATCTCGCGACCCGTACCGCCGAAGGACCTGGAGACGATCCTGCGCAACAACTCGATCCCGATCGAGTCGCTCCGCAGTCAAAAGAGCCTCACCGATCACGTGGTGCACGGCTGATGCTCGACCCCGACGTGAAGCTGGACGCATCGCCGCTCGAACTGCAGCACGAGCCGTGGCTGTTCAACGCGATGATCGACGAGTTGGCGACCAACGAACTCGGTATCGGATTCATCTATTCGGTGTTGGCCCAACTCGCCAAACGCTACGACCTCACTGACGCGGTGGTGGTCCTCGAGCACGAATCGCTCACGACCCAGGCGTTCCGCCTCGCGGGGGCGTCGGTCCATCCGGACTACGCCAGTCGCCTGGCCGCGGCGCCGGGCGTCTACTGCGAGCCGGACGTGGTACCGGCGGCCGAGCTCGAAGCGGTCCGCACGGCGTGCCAACTGGCGCTGTCGCTGCACCTGGCTCGCTTCACCGCCGCGCACGACGCGCTGACCACGATCGCCAATCGGCGCACCTTCGATATCGCTTTGACCAATTCGACGGTGCGCTCGGCGCGCTACGGTTGGGCGTTCACACTCGTGTTGATCGACCTGAAGGATTTCAAGGCGGTCAACGACCGCTCGGGCCACGACGCGGGCGACCGCCTGCTTCGTCACTTCGGCTTCGCGCTACGTCTCTCGGTGCGTCAAGGCGATGTCGCCGCGCGAATCGGCGGCGACGAGTTCGCCGTCATCTTGAACAATGCGGAGGGACACGAGGCCCTGGGGTTCGTCGAACGCCTCCGCGAGAACGTCATCAAGGCGGGCGAGAGCATCGAATTCACCACCGGGACGGCGACGTCGCCCCGTGACTCCACCGATCCGATGGAACTCACGAGGATCGCCGACTCTCGTCTCTACGCCAAGCGGGGTATCATTCACCGATGATCTCGCCAACCGAAGAAGACTTCGAACTCGAACTGCGCGCGCTGCCCGGCGTGGTGAACGTGGGTTTCCGCTACGGCGAAAAGGGAGACGTGGAAGCCGTCTCGTTGGTCGTGCACACCGACGACGCGGGGCCGGTGCGCGTGGTCGCCAAGCAGATCGTGAGCCTCTACTACCCCGACGCCACCGTGAGCGTGGAGGAGATGAAGACGGTCGCCGCCCCCAAGCGCTCGGGCACGGGCGACGGCGAGCGCGTCGCGCTGGTGCGCGCCGAGTTCAATTCGCACGAGGGATTCTGCGAGGTCCACCTCAACGTGAACGGACGAGTCGGAGTCGGGCGCTCGGAGAACGGTCCGCTCATCGGCGGTGCTGAGGCGACCCTCGACGCGCTGCGTCAACTCGACTTCGACGTCCCCTTCTACCTGGTGGGATCGGTCAATGTCGCCACGGTACGGGGATGGCCGGTCATCGTCACGTTGCGTCCGTGCGCCAATGAGGCCGACCGATACGGCATCGCCCAGGCGGAGACCGAACTGGTGTCGGCCGCCAAGGCCACGCTCAACGCACTGAACCGCTACCTCTCGCAGCACGAGAACTTCGGCTGACCGCAGTCGGCTCGCGGAGTAGGGATAGTGAGTTGACCTGTAAGCGGGGTTCTGTCCACCTCCGAAGAGGCTGTGTGGCCATCCATCTGAGCGGTCTACCTTGGGATGTCTCGAAGGAGACCTGCGGGCCGCGTTCCCATGTTTGACCTTGCTCCGGGTGGGGTTTGCCGAGCCGCCTCAGTCGCCCGAGACGCTGGTGCGCTCTTACCGCACCGTTTCACCCTCACCTGATCCCCTCGCGGGGCCATCGGCGGTCTGTTCTCTGTGGCACTGTCCTGCACGTCACCGCGACTCACGTTTCGCGAGCACCCTGCCCTGTGGAGCCCCGACTTTCCTCACTCCTCGCTGACGAGTCGTGCGGCCACCCGGTCAACTCACTATCCGCCACCAGTCTGACACACGACAATTGTCACGACAAGCGTCCCAGCCCGTCGCAGCCGCCTACTAGCCTCGCATCGTGGTCATCGAAGACGTCGCCCCGGTCGAGCCCATCTTGGAGGTGGGTCAGTTCTACGAGTTGATCACGGCGCACCTCGAGTCCGCCTTCGGCCGGCGACAACCGCGCTGGGTGCGCGGCGAGGTGTCCAAGGTCTTCGAGAAGGGTCACCTCTACGTGGACCTCGTCGACGCAGGTTCGGCGTCCTCGGACGCGAAGCGACCCGTCCTCAACGCACACTGCTGGACGTCGGTCTGGGCCCCCCTCAAGCGCCGCTTGGCCGAGGAGGGCATCACCATCAAGCCCGGGGCGGTCGTCAGCTTCTTCGGCTACGTCGACGTCTACGCCCCCCAGGGCAAGATCGGCTTCACGGTCACGGCCATCGACGCCCAGGGCCTGTTGGGTGACGTGGCGCGCCGTCGCGCGGAACTGATCGCGCGACTCGGCGAAGAGGGACTCCTCGAGACCAACAAACGTGTCGCCATGTCACCGGTCGCCCTTCGCGTCGGACTCGTGGCGAGCCCGGGCACCGAGGGGTTCAACGACTTCACGGGACAGCTCCTCAACAGTGGATACGGCTTCGACGTGAGCCTGGTCAACACGCTCGTGCAGGGGGAGCAGGCGCCCGCGCAGATCGTCGTGGCGATTTCCGCACTCGACGCGCGGGGGCTCGACGTCATCGCCATCGTGCGTGGTGGGGGATCGAAGGGCGACCTCGCGTGCTTCGACGACGAGCGCGTGGCGCGCGCGATCGCCCAGGCGGCGACGCCCGTGTGGACCGGCATCGGTCACACCGGCGACGAGTCGGTGGCGGACCTGGTGGCCCACACGCGCGCGATCACGCCGACCAAGCTGGGCGAGGAGTTGGTGGCGCGGGTCGCGGCCTGGGACCAGCGCTTCGTGCGTCAGCCCGCCCAGCGTCTCGTCGTGGCGTTCGAGGCGGTGCTCGACGAGGCCACCGAGTTCGTCGGCGAGCGCCGACGCACGATGATCTTCGCCGTGCGCGACCGCCTGCGCAGCGAGGAGCGCCACCTGGGCTCCGTGCGCGAACGACTGCTCCTGCAGACCCGTCACCTCCTCGACGGCGCCACGACGACGCTGGCGACGAGTCGACAGCTCCTGGCGGCCTACGACCCCGCGCGACGTCTCGCCCAGGGCTGGTCGATCGTGACGCGCGATGACGGTTCGACGGTGGCTCGACTTACCGACGTGGGCGTCGGCGAGACGGTGCGGGTGCGCGTCAGCGACGGCAGTTTCGAATCGACGGTGATGACCAAGAAAGGTGACGAGGAAAGGTGACAGACATGAGCAGTGACTGGAATGAGGCCGCCGAGGAGCTCAACGCCATCGTGGCGTCCTTCGACGAGGGCGAGGTGACGGTCGACGACCTCTTCGTCAAACTCGAGCGCGCGACGCAGATCATCGAATCGCTCGAGGAGCGCCTGAGCGCGACCAAGGCCAAGGTCGAGGAACTCGCGCCTCGACTGTCACGGGTTGCCACCGGTGAGTGAGCGGCTCTATTTGCGTCAACTGCTGTCGGGACGCGACTTTGCGACGGACGACCCCGTCGCGCGCCAGATGGTGAACTTCACGTACGTCATCGGCGACGCCGAGACCCGTGAGGTGCTGCTGGTCGACCCGGCGTATTCTCCCGATGAACTGCTGGCGCTGCTGGCGGCCGACGACCTGCGGCTCGTGGGAGTAGTGGCGACGCACTACCACGCCGATCACATCGGCGGCAACCTCATGGGCCACGCCGTGGCGGGCATCGCCGAGATCGCGGCCCGGGTGGACGTGCCCATCCACGTCCAGTCCTACGAGGTCGACTGGGTGACCACGGGGACCGGCGTCGGCGTGCCGCCCGTCGTGGCGCACGAACCCGGTGACGTCATCACCGTGGGCGGGGTCGAGGTGACGCTCGTTCACACCCCGGGCCACACGCCGGGCAGCCAGTGCCTGTCCTTCGAGGGCCGACTGGTGAGCGGCGACACGTTGTTCGTGAACGGGTGCGGGCGCACCGACCTGCCCGGTTCCAACCCTCACGAGATGTACGTCTCGCTGCAGGAGCGCCTGGGTCATCTGCCCGATGAGACGTTGCTCTACCCCGGACACTTCTACTCGCCCGAGCCCTTCGCCACCCTGGGCGAGGTGCGTGCCCACAACGCCGTGCTGGCCCCGCGCAGTGTCGAGGAGTGGATGGCGGTCTTCGCCTGATGCCCGGACTCTCGCCCGCGGACCACGTGGTGGTCGTCGGCGCGGGTCTCGCGGGGTGGCGCACGTGCGAGGAGTTGCGTCGCCACGGCTACGCCGGACGACTCAGCCTGATCGGCGACGAGCCCCACTCCCCCTACGACCGCCCGCCCCTGTCGAAGCAGGTGATGTCGGGCAAGTGGACTCTCGAGCACACCACCCTCGCCACGCCCGAGAAGCTGGCCGCCGCCGACGTCGAGCTCCTCCTGGGCGCCGGCGCCACGCACCTGGATGTCGCCGCACGCAGTGTGACGTTGAGCGACGGACGGGTGGTGACCGGCACCCACGTGGTCATCGCGACGGGGGCTCGCGCGCGTCGCCTCGCGTTTCACCATGACGCCCTCTTCGAGGTGCGCACCCGCGACGACGTCGCGCGCCTGACGACGCGACTATCGGCCCTCGATCCCGGCGAGGTCGTGGCGATCATCGGAGCGGGCTTCATCGGCGCCGAGGTGGCCACGGCGCTCGCCGCGCGGGGTCTGCGGCCCGTCGTGCTCGAGGCGGCGGCGCGACCCCTCCTGGGCGTCCTGGGCGAGGAGGTGTCGCGCTGGCTGGCGTCGCTGCCGGGAGACGCGGGAATCGACGTGCGCGCCGATCAACGCATCGCCGGCGTCGAGGCCGTCGGTGACGAAGGTGACGCCGAGGTGGTCTTCGAGGACGGGGCGCGCCTGGCCGCGCGCGCGGTGATCGTGGGCGTCGGGGCGCAGCCCAACGTCGAGTGGCTGGAGGGTTCTGGACTGGTGCTCGACAACGGCGTCGTGGTGGACGAGCGCCACCAGTGCGCCGTGCACGTCGCCGCGGTGGGCGACGTGGCGAACTTCGCCTGGTCGGGGGGAGAAGCGGGGGAGCACGTGCGCGTCGAGCACTGGCAGGTGGCGACCGACCACGCCGCGGCCCTGGCGCGGTACTGGACGACGGGCGAGGAGCCGGGGCGGCTCATCCCCTACTTCTGGTCCGACCAGTACGGCAGAAAGATCCAGATGCTCGGCCACCCGCGACGCGACGACGACGTCCGGCGGGTCAAGGAGACCGACGCGGGTCAGTGGTTGGGACTCTACAGTCGCCGGGGACTCGTCACGGGCCTGGTGGCGCTCAACCAGCCCCGCGCCCTGATGCTCTCCAAGGTGCTGCTCGAGACCCCGACGTCGCTGGACGACGCGCTTCTGCGGGCCCCCTGGGACGGGGGCCCGAGCGCCCGAGGCCCGAGCGCCTGAGGCGTTGGGCAGGGGAATTCGACCCTGGGGTCGCGCTAGTGACCGCGGGCTAACTTGGGGGACATGGACTTCGAACTCAACGACGAGTTGCTGGGCCTGCAGGCGGTGGTGCGGCGCCTGGCCCAGGACAAGATCAAACCCCGCGCCCGCGAGATCGACCTCAGCGGGGAGTACCCTCAGGACATCTTCGAGGAGTTCGCGGCGGCCGAGTTGCTGGGCCTGTGCATCCCCGAGGAATACGGCGGATCGGGAGCGGGCATCCTCGGGCTCACCGTAGCCATCGAGGAGGTGACCAAGTACTCCAACGTGCTCGGACTCATGTTACTGTTGACGCGCCTGGCGACCGGACCACTCATGATCGCCGGCACCGAGGAACAGAAGCGGCGCTACCTACCCGACATCGCCGCGGGGGCCAAGAGGTCCTCCTTCTGCCTCTCCGAGCCCGGCGCGGGATCCGACGTCGCCGGCATGACGACGCGCGCTGTCGCCGACCCCGATGTCGAGGGCGGCTACCGGCTCACGGGCGCGAAGTGCTGGATCTCGGGGGCGATGCAGGCGGACTGGTTCGTGGTCTTCGCCAAGACGGGCGACCCCTCTTCTCGCCACCACCGCGACATCGGGTGCTTCATCGTCGAGGCCGACCAGGCGGGCGTGTCGCGACCGCGCGTCGATCACAAGATGGGCGTGCGCGGGATCGACACCGCCGACGTGGTCTTCGACGACGTGAAGGTGTCGCCCACGCAGGTCATCGGTGGGGGATTCCTCCTCATCATGCAGTCACTCAACGCCATGCGTCCCATCGTGGCGGCCCGCGGGATCGGACTCGCCGAGGGTGCCTTGATGTACGCGACCGACTACGCGAAGAACCGCCCGGCCTTCGGCCAGCACATCGCCGATTTCCAGGGGATCCAGTGGGAGATCGCTCGGTGCGCCACCGAGATCGAGGCCGCGCGACTGCTCACCTACCGCGCGGCGTGGCTGGCCGACCAGGGCAAGTTCACCAAGGAGTACGTCGCGCAGTTGTCGATGGCCAAGTACTACGCCTCCGAAGTCGCCGTGAAGACCTCGGGGCTGGCGGTGCAGTTGCTCGGCGCGGCCGGGTACATGCAGGACCATCCCGTCGAGATGTACTACCGCGACGCTCGCCAGCTGACCATCGTCGAGGGCACCTCACAGGTGCAACTCGGCCTGATCGGCCGTGGCGTGATCAACCACGACCTGTGGTGGGACTGAGCGACGCTCGCGGCGTCTGTCAGATGTTGACGACGGGGCAGGTCAGGGTGCGGGTGATGCCCGGCACCTTCTGGATGGCGCCGACGATGAACTTGCCCAGGTCGTCGACGCTGTCGGCGCTGCAGCGCACGATGACGTCGTAGGGGCCGGTCACCTCGAAGGCCTCGACGACGCCGGGGACGGCGCGGGTCGCCAACACCACCGCTTCGCTCGAACCGATCTCGGACTGAATCAAGATGTACGCCTGCACCGACATGGGAGAACCTTTCACTTCGATTCCCTCTATCTTGCCCTGTG
The DNA here is from genome assembly GCA_019352075.1 of Acidobacteriota bacterium. Lineage (GTDB taxonomy): Bacteria > Actinomycetota > Acidimicrobiia > Acidimicrobiales > RAAP-2 > RAAP-2. The sequence continues at coordinate 7,046 of JABBOA010000050.1, forward strand.
GGGGGTGGTCGCGCTAATCCTCGCGGAAACGTTTGCCGATGTGCCACATGTGACAGTGCTCGCACCGGTAACTCTCGAGGTCCACGCCGTTGAGCGTCCAGGACAATTGGGCGGCGCTCCTCGCCTCGGCCTGGGTCCGGTAGCGCTTCTTGGACCCGCCGTCCTTGGTGAAATGTCCCGCCACGTTGCCCAGCGGGCGCGTCGAGAGGGCGCGGCGGCGTCGACGCTGTTTCATCGTCTCCCAACCTAATGGCCGGGTAAAGTGAACGGGGTGAGCACGCAACTCGACCAGGAGCTCGAGGTCATCTCGGTCACCCAGACCGACGAGGGCGACCACGAGCGTTTCACCCACATCGTCCTCGAGGGCTTCACGCCCAAGAAGGGTGATTTCGTGCCCGTGGGCAATTCCGTGGTGGAGGGCATCATCAACTCCTCGGCGGTGACCGCGCTGTGCGGCAAGGTCTGGGTGCCCGGACGCGACCCCCAGAAGTACCCGTTGTGCCCCACGTGTCGCGAGATCGCCCAGGGCATGGGGTGGTCGCTGCCGGGCGCGTAGCGTCGGGGAACGCGACGCCCGACTTTAGGATGATGAAATGACAACCATTCTCTTCCTCGTGGGTTCGTTGCGCGCCGACTCGCTCAACGCGCGCCTCGCGCGCGTGGCCGCCAACGAACTGCCCGAGGGCCACGAGGCCACGTACTTCGACCTCGGGGCACTGCCCTTCTACAGCGGCGACCTCGAGGGCGAGCGCACGCCGGACATCGTCGCTGAGTTCCGCGACGCGCTACGTCGCGCCGACGGGGTCTTCTTCACGACCCCGGAGTACAACGACGCGCTGCCCGGTCGGGTGAAGAACGCCCTGGACTGGGCGAGTCGCCCGCTGCGGCTACGCCACGCCCTCGTGGGCAAGCCGATGAACGCGGCCGTGGCGACCATTTCGCCCACCAACGAGACCCGCTCCTTGAACGACCTCAAGCGGATCTGGGGCAACTGCGGTGGCGTCACGGTCGCCGGTTTCGACTTCGTGCTGGAGAACGCCCCGGCGAAGTTCCTCGACCACGACGGCGTCGAGACCCTCGAGCCGCAGTCGCTCGCGACGCTTCGTTTCGCCCTCGCGAACCTCGAGCGTCTGATCGAGCACCAGGCGGGCCAGGTGCTCGAGGCCCACGGGGACGCGTTCGTCGAGCAGTTGACGTGATGGGCCGCGTCCTCGTCCTACGCCACCACGAGGAGGACCACGCCGGACTGATCGGTGAGGCCCTCGTCGCGCGGGGCTACGAACTCGACGTGGTGATGATGAGTGAGGAGACGCCCACTCCCTCGGTGCAGGGCTACGACGTCTTGTTGATCCTGGGGTCATCGAACGCCGTCTACGACCACGAGGTCGAGCAGGCGTGGTTCGGCCGCGAACTCGGCGTCGTCGCCGAGGCCGGCGAGCGCGACGTGCCGGTACTGGGCATCTGCTTCGGCGCCCAGGCGCTCTGCCTGTTCCACGGCGGCCGGGTCACGCCGTCGCAGGAGCCCGAGATCGGCTGGTACGCCATCGAGGCGCAGCCCGGGATCGCGCTCGAGTCCGGCCCCTGGTTCGAGTTCCATTTCGACCGCATGGAGCTGCCCGCGGGCGCGCAACTCTGGGCGACGTCGCCTCGGGCGGTCCAGGCCTTCGCCGTGGGTCGCAACGTCGGCGTGCAGTTCCACCCCGAGATCGACGACGCGCAGCTGCGCGATTGGCTGGCCTCGGCCGCCGACAGCGCGCGCGACTTCGGCCACGACATCGAGGAGTTGCTGGCGCAGACGGCTCGTGAGGTCCCCGCGGCCCGCCGACGGGCCGATCGCCTGGTCGCGCTGTTCCTACGCCACGCCGGTCTGGCCAGTGACGAGACGGACGCCGCGACGACACTTCATTAGGCTGGACGGGTGAGTACCCCCGTCGACGCCCCCGAGACCCTACGCATTGAACGTCCCGCCGCCGGCGGTGGCGTCGGCCACCTGAGCGACGGGCGCGTCGTGTTCGTGCGTCACAGCCTTCCCGGCGAACTGGTGCGCGTGAGCATCACCGAGGAGAACTCGAAGTTCGCGCGCGCCGACGCGGTGCAGGTCCTCGAGGCCAGCGCCGATCGCGTGGTCCCTCCTTGCTACTACGCGCGCCCGGGCGGCTGTGGGGGCTGTGACCTGCAACACGCGGACCTCAGTGCCCAACTCTCCTGGAAGTCCGCGCTGGTCAGTGAGCACCTTCGCCGCATCGCGGGCGTCACGCGTGAGGTGAGCGTGACCTCGCTCTCGGCGGGGGCGCACACCCGGACCCGTCTGCGCTGCGCGGTGGATGAGAGTGGCGCGTTGGCGTTGCGTCGATCGCGCTCCAACTCGCTCGTGGCCCTGTCCTCGTGCCAGGTGGCCGACGAGAGGTTCGACGCGGCGTTCGCCACCCGCTGGCGCCACGCCGACGAGGTCGAACTGCGCGCCATCGGCGACGGCGAGCCCTTCGCCCTGGTGCGCCGGGTCACCGAACGCGGCACGATCTTCGAGCTGACCTCGCTCACGGGCGAACCGCTCGATCCCACGACCCATTCGCGCGTGGCCGTGGCGGGTAATCACTTCTCGGTGTCGCCACGGTCGTTCTGGCAGGCGCACCGCGACGCGCCCGAGGCGCTGTCGGCCAACGTGCTCGAGTTCGCCGACGTGTCGGCCGGTGATCACGTCGTCGACCTCTTCAGCGGCGTGGGGCTCTTCTCGGTCCCCCTGGCGCGACGAGTGGGCCCGACGGGCCAGGTCGTCGCCGTCGAGGCTTCGCCCTACGCCGTGCGCGACGCGCGCATCAACGCGGAGGGATTGCGTCACCTGAGGGTACGTGAATGGTCGGTCACCCCACGCGCGATCAACGACGCCGTCGCCGCGCGCGACGTGGTCGTGCTCGATCCGCCCCGCAGCGGCCTCGCCAAGGGTGTGGCCACCGCCCTCGTGCGCCGCGCGCCGCGACGGCTCGTCTACGTGAGTTGTGACGCGGCCACGTTCGCGCGCGACCTGGCGTCCCTGGGCGCCGCCTACAGCCTGCGCGACCTGCGGGTACTCGACCTGTTCCCCATGACCGAACACGTCGAGTTGGTGGCCGTCCTTGACTTGAGCCTCTAGAGGGTGAAAAGTGCAGGTGGGGACGGAAACGTTCCGGACCCGCATAAGGGGGTAGACAAATGTCGATCAAGTTGGACCACCACCACCGCATCACCGCCCAGAAGTTGTTCGGACACCCTCTCAACCACAACATCCAATGGATCGACGTCTGTTGTCTCCTCGGTCGATTCGGCGAAGTGCACGAGACGCACCGAGGCAATTGGGCGGTGACCGTGGAGGGTGAGACCGTCTCGTTCGGCTCCACTCGCACGCGCGACCTGACCGAGGACCAGGTCATCAAGGTTCGTCACTTCCTGGCGTCGTGCGGACTCAACGCGGGAGCACTCGCCGCCTAGGACCACTACCGTGGTGGACGTGAGCAGCGTCGTCTACGTCCTCCTGCCACCATCCGAGTCCAAGGAGCCCGGCGGTCGTCACACGACGTCACCGGGCTTCTTCGACGAGGCCCTCGATGCCTCGAGGGCCAAGGTGCGCGACGCGTTGGCGACACTGTTGTCACAGGCCTCGAGCGATGAGGTGAGCAAGGTCCTCAAGGTTCGCGGCGCGCTGCTCGAGCGGGCCCTGCACGCCACGCGTCAACTGGTGGAGAGGCGAGCGCCCGTGATGCCCGCGTGGCAGCGCTACAGCGGCGTGGTGTGGTCGCACCTGGACCCCGGCTCACTCAAGGACCGCCAACGTCGTCGGATCCTCGTGCCCTCTGGTCTCTACGGCCTCTCGAGTGCCACCGACCTGATCAGCGACTACCGGTTGACCATGAAGGTCGCTCTCCCGGGCCTCGGCAACGTCGCCTCCTTCTGGCGACCGACCCTGGCCGACGTGCTCGAGCAGATGGAGGGCGGGCGCTTCGTGAATCTCTTGCCCCAGGAGCACCATGGCGCCATCGATCATCGTGAGGGATTGGCGTCGCGCGTCATCGACGTCACGTTCCGACGCGCCGGCGGCGACGGCGTGGCGGGGCACGACGCCAAAGCGGTCAAGGGAATCGTGGCCCGGCGCATCCTCGACGAGGGCATCGACGCCATCGACGGCTTGCGTTGGGGGAGTTGGCGCGGGCGCATCCGCGAGGGTCACTACGAGGTCCGTGACACCTCACGACGCTGACTCGTGTCGCGGTGCGTCGTCGAGCCCCTGCGTGGCGCGTGGTGGACGTCAACGACGACGAGGGGCCACCCGCCATTGAGTACGTTGCTCGGCGTCGTCGGGTCCCGTGACCGTCGCCGCCCCGGGGAGTCGTCGCGGTGGACTTACTTGACCGATACGGGGCTCAGCGAGTCATGAAAGGGTGCGAGGACGACGTCGATGTCGCGGACCAGGCGACGTAGAGGGTGAGGGCGAGAGGGACGATCATCAACAGGTAGTAGGACCATTCACCGAGATGCCAGTAGCTCGCGAACGCACACGACCCCGCGGCGACGGCGACCACCGTGAAGCGGACCTTGGAGGTCGCCGACGCGACCAGGAGCGCCAGCGCTAGTCCCGGCAGCAGGTAGTAGGGGACCATCACCGGCTCGACGACGCAACGCAGCGACAGTGACAGCGACGCGAACCACACGATCTGGGGCAAGGTCGGCGCCAGACGTTTGACGGCGAATCCCAGGGCGCACGCGATCACGATGGCCACGATGCGCCCCGGCCCCGCGGCGACGACGGGCATCGCGTGGGCCGTGGTGGCGACTTCGATGGCGCGATGGTGCCCATTGGGCAGCTTCACGTACTTGAGGGCGTGGACGATCGTGGCGCGTCGAGGCTCGATCACCGGAGCGAGTGACGCCCACGGCGTCGGGTGGTTGTTCGCGAAATAGTTCGGTTGGCGCAACAGCAGTCGCGACGTGGGTCCCCACTCTTGGACGAGTGGCGCGAGCAACGCCAGAGCACTGGGCAAGGCGATCGCGCCCGCGACGCTCACCCAGCGCTTGATCGGCACGTAGGCCAGGCAGATGGGGAGTACGAGGAGGACCAGCGGCTGCATGAGCGTCGCGAGGCCGAAGAACACGGCGAATCGGAGCCAGCGTTGCTCGAGGACGGCGAGGAGGCCGTAGAGCGCCAGGGTGAGGCTCAACGCGTCCTCGGGGTGTCCCCACAGGGCCACCGACGGCCAGATCAACGCGGCCTCGAGGGCGAGCAGGACGATGCGTCGATGCGTCGACACCCGTAGCCGTCGGGCCCATTGGTCGAGGGGGAAGAGGAGCGTGGCCCCGAGGGCCAGCTGGACGGGACCGAGGAGCCACCACGTCGAGGGCCGCGCCAGGGTTATCGCGAAGCTCTCGGACAGGTGCAGCATCCCCGCCACCTTGGCCACGGGTGAGAGCAGGATCGCGATACCGGGGAACGTCTGGAAGGCGGCCGGGCTGTTGTAGATCTGGCCCTCGCCGCCCCAGACGACGTACTGCGACGCCCGATAGGTGTTCCACAGGTCCGCGGGGGTGACCCAATTGGGCGAATGGTAGAACAGCGGGTTCCAGAACAGCGAGAACGCCATACCGGTGACCACGATCAGGGCCAGGAAGAACGTCGGCCAGCCGTAGCGGTCGAGCCAACTCTCGTCGCCCTCAACGTCGTCCCCGGCGAGTGGCGCACGTGGGGACGCGCAGAGGGCCGAATCGGGCGTGACTTTCATTCTCTAGAGTCTCTCATTGGGCGAACGTCGAAGAGGTGTTTACCCTGGGCAAACATTGCAGGGACAAGAATCGACGTCAATCTCATCGTCTCGTCCGTCGAGGGGTCGCGCGAGGTCATTTCGTCCACACCGTTGTCGCCGTCGCTGAAATAGTCGACGGCGACGTTTCGTGGACGAGAGCCATTCGTTCTCGAACGTCGTGACGGCTGTGGCACGGGCTTCGTCGCCCGACGCCGAGAGGCGAGAACCCCCTCAATATGCCCCAGCGGGTGGACGGTGTCGCGAGGGCCCGACGCGACCAGTAGCCCGCGCGGTAGTTTGTGGCGCACTGATGGAGTACCGACTGCTCACCCTGCGCGACGGGCGCGACCTGGAGTACGCGACCAACGACGTCGCCGGCGACGCCGCGGTCGTGCTGCACCAGGGCACGCTGGCCGACCTCAGCGTGTGGGGGAGTTGGCTCGAGGACTTCGCCCGACGGGGTGTCCCCGCGGTGGCCTTCAATCGATCGGGCTACGGACGCTCCTCGCCCAAGGTGGATCGCGTGACGGTGGACGTCGGTCACGACGTCGCGCAGCTGGCCGATCACCTGGGACTGCGCGCCTTCGTGTCGGTGGGCTGGTCCGGGGGAGGGTCGCACGCCTTGGCCACGTCGATCGACCCGCGCTGCGCGGGCGTGGTCACGCTCGCGGGGATCGCGCCCTTCGCCCAGGACGACCTCGACTTCTTCGAGGGGCTCAAGGCCGACGACGTCGCCGAGTACCTCGCCGCGCGACGTGACGTCGAGGAACTGCTGGCGATGATGGAGGACCCGACCCACGGCAACGAGTGGTGCGCACCCGATCGTGCGGCCATGTCGACCCCCGCGATGACCGAGTTGAACGACGCGGTCGCACGCACGACGTCCTTCGGACTGCGCTGCCTGGTCGACGACTACCACGCCTACCTCTCTGCGTGGGGCTTCGACGTCGACGCGGTCGCGGTGCCGGTGGTGATCTTCCAGGGCGACCTCGACGAGAACGTGCCCCTGGGTCACGCCCGCTGGTTGGCGCGGCACCTCGCGCACTCGCGACTCCTCGTCTACCCGGGCGAGGGACATCTCTCCCTGGTGTTCCGCCACCGCGCCGACATCGTCGACGCGGTGCTCGACCTACTCGGCCAGGGCGCCGAGCTCGCGCAGTAGGGCGTACACGCGAGCGTGGATCTCGTCGCGCACCGCGCGCACGACGTCGAGGGGCTGGCCGGCGGGATCGGTGAGTTCCCAGTCGTCGTAACGCTTGCCGGGGTAGTAGGGGCAGGCGTCACCGCACCCCATGGTGACGATCACGTCCGCGTCACGCGCCATCTGATCGGTCAACCGGCGCGGGCTCTCGGCCGAGATGTCGAGGCCGAGCTCCGTCATCGCGGCGACCACGGCCGGGTTGAGGGTCTCGCCCGGCGCCGAGCCGGCGGAGTGGATGACGACGCGCCCGGCGCCGAGCTCGCGGGCGAAGGCGGCGGCCATCTGGCTGCGTCCGGCGTTGTGCACGCACAAGAAGAGGATCTCGGGTCGAGGGTTCACGGGGTGTCCTTGGTCGCGGGAGTGAAGAATCGACCGCGGGCCCAGAGCGAGACGTAGACCAGGGCCACCAGGACGGGCACCTCGATCAACGGCCCCACCACGCCGGCGAGGGCCTCGCCGCTGGTGACGCCGAACACCCCGATGGCCACCGCGATGGCCAGTTCGAAGTTGTTGCCGGCCGCGGTGAAGGCCAGGGTGGCGGTTCGCTCGTAGGGCAGGCCGAGGGCGCGCCCGAGGGCGAAGGAGCCCGTCCACATGATCGCGAAGTAGGCCAGCAGCGGCAGCGCGATGCGCGCGACGTCGCCGGGACGCGCGGTGATCGTGTGTCCCTGCAGGGCGAAGAGGATGATCACGGTGTAGAGCAGTCCGTAGAGCGCGAAGGGGCCCAGTCGTGGCAGGAACCTCGTCTCGTACCAGGTGCGGCCCTTGAGGCGTTCACCCCACGTGCGCGTGAGGAATCCCGCGACGAGGGGGACGCCGAGGAAGATGGCCACCGTGAGGGCGATCTTGGCGATGGAGAGAT
>JABBOA010000051.1 GCA_019352075.1 Acidobacteriota bacterium
CGAGCTCGAACTCCTTCCAACCGGCGATGGACTTCTCCACCAGGATCTCGCCGATCGGCGAGGCGTCGAGCCCCTCGCGCGCCAGTCGGACGAAGTCCTCGGCGTTGTCGGCGATCCCGGTGCCCGCACCGCCGAGGATGAAGCTCGGACGGATGATGATGGGCCAGCCGATCCCCTCGGCGATCGCCAGCGCTTCGTTGACCGAGTGCGCGAACCCCGATTCGGGCACCGCCAGACCGATGTCGGCCATGGCCGCCTTGAAGAGTTCGCGGTTCTCCGCGGTGTCGATGGACTCGGGGCGCGCGCCGATGACCTCGACGCCGAGTCGCTCGGGCACCCCGCGACGTACCAGCTCCATCGTCAAGTTGAGCGCCGTCTGTCCGCCCAGCGTGGGCAGTAGGGCGTCGGGGCGCTCGCGCTCCAAGATGTCGGTGAGGACGTCAGGGTCCAGCGGCTCGACGTAGGTCACGTCGGCGGTGGCCGGGTCGGTCATGATGGTGGCGGGATTGGAATTCACCAGGATCACCTTGAACCCGTCGGCGCGCAACACTTGGCAGGCCTGGGTCCCGGAATAGTCGAATTCGCACGCCTGCCCGATGACGATGGGCCCCGAACCGATGACCAGGATGCTCGAGATGTCGGTGCGACGAGGCATTACAGATGCTCCAGACGGTCGGTGCGCAAGAGGTGGGCGAAGCGGGCGAACAGGTAGCGCGCGTCGTGGGGACCCGGTCCGGCTTCGGGGTGGTACTGCACCGAGAAGCAGCGGTCCTCGGGCGAGGCGATCCCTTCGATGACCCCATCGTTGAGGTTCACGTGGCTCACCACGCCGCGCGAGAGCGACGCGGGCGCGACCGCGTAGTTGTGGTTCTGCGCGGTGATCTCGATGCGGCCCGATCCCAGGTCCTGCACGGGGTGATTCGAACCGTGGTGCCCGAAGGGCAACTTGAAGGTCGTCGCGCCCAGGGCGCGGGCGAGCAACTGGTGACCCAGACAGATGCCGAAGATCGGCAGCGTGCCCACCAGTTCAGCGATCTCGTGCACCTGGGCCCCCAACGCCGCCGGGTCACCGGGACCGTTGGAGAGGAAGACGCCGTCGGGCTCTCGCGCGCGCACCTCCTCGGCGGTGGTCCACGCGGGCACCACCGTGACCCGGAAACGGCTGGCCAGTTGGGCGACCATCGTCTCCTTGACGCCGTAGTCGAAGGCCACCACGTGCAGGTCGCCCTCGCCACGCGAGTAGGCGGCGCGGGTGGTGACCTCGCCCACGTAGTCGTGTCCGTCGGTTCCCTGCGCGGTCGCCGCCGCGGCGGCGACCGCGGCGACATCGGCGTGTCCGAAGGCGCCGGGCAGGGCCCCGTGCGAGCGAAGGTGTCGGGTCAGGCGCCGCGTGTCGACGCCGACGATGGCCGGCACCCGGTGGCGGCGCAGGTAGTCCTCGAGGTCCTCGGTCGAGCGCCAGTTGGAACGCTGGGCAGTGAGTTCGCGCATCACCACACCGCGACACCAGGGGCGCGCGGCCTCCTCGTCGAGGGGCGTCACGCCGTAGTTGCCGATGTGCGGATAGGTGAAGGAGACGATCTGCCCGGCGTAGCTGGGGTCGGTGATCACCTCCTGGTAGCCCGAGAGGGCGGTGTTGAACACGAACTCGCCGGCGCACACACCACTCTCGGGCAAGAAGCCGGCGGCGTACCCTTCGAAGACGGCGCCGTCGGCGAGCACCAGCGTGGCGGGTTGGCGATTCATTGCAGTTGTCCTTCGTGAACGACCAGCCGACCGCCGGCGATGGTGGTGGTGACGCGTCCGCGCAGGGGGCGCGCGTCGTAGGGGGTGTTGCGCGCGCGACTCTGCAGCTGGTCGCGCGACGCCGTCCATTCGATCCGCGGGTCGAACACCACGAGATTGGCGTCCTCCCCCGCGCTGACGGCGCCACCGTGCGCGCCGTGGCGCACGCGATCATCATCGGCGCGAAGTCGCGCGACGCGCGCGGGACCGCGACTCATCACCTCGAAGAAGCGCACCGGGTCGCACGACGACGCGCCGAGCGCCTCGTAGGCGAGCGCGGCGGCGTGTTCGAGGCCCAGCATCCCCGCGGGCGCCTCGTCGAAGGCTCGATCCTTGAGCTCGGGCGCGTGCGGTGCGTGATCGGTGGCGACGGCGTCGATCTCGCCCTCGCGCAGCGCGTGACGCAGCGCCGCCACGTCCTTGGTCGTGCGCAGGGGGGGATGGACCTTGAAGTGCGCGTCGAATCCGGCGCACGATCCCTCATCCAGGGTCAGGTGGTGGGGGGCCACCTCGCACGTCACGTCGAGTCCTTCGCGTCGCGCCGCGCTCACCATCGCCACCGAGCGCGCCGTCGACAGGTGCAAGAAGTGCACCGCGGCGCCGGTGAGGCGCACCAATTCGATATCGCGTCGCACCATGAGTTCCTCGGCGAGGGCGGGCCGGCCCACCAGACCCAGGCGACTGCTCACGGCCCCCTCGTTCATCGACCCGGCGTTCGCCAGCGATTCGTCCTCGCAGTGCTGGGCCAGACGCACCCCCAGGGGGCGAGCGTATTCCAAGGCGCGACGCATCACCGCGGCGTCCTGCACTCCGGTCCCGTCGTCGGTGAAGAGTCGCACGCCCAGCGCGGCCAACTCGGCGATCGGTGCCAGGTGGCGCCCCTCGCGACCCAGCGTGATCGCTCCCGCCACGGCGATGTCGAGCGGCGTCTGGGCGCCCTGGTCGAGCACGTAGGACACCAGCGCCGCGTTGTCGAGCGCGGGTTCGGTGTTGGGCATGGCCACCAGCGCGCAGTACCCGCCCACCGCCGCGGCCCGCGCACCCGACTCGATGGTCTCGGCGGCTTCGCCACCGGGCTCGCGCAGGTGCGTGTGCAGGTCGACGAACCCGGGGCCCACCCAACGACCCTCGACGTCGATCTCCAGCGCGCCGGCCGGGACCTCGACGGTGCTCGCCACGTCGACGACGCGACCGTCGCGCACCACGACGTCGGCCACCCTCGTCGACGAGGGACCGACCACCAGGCCACGGCGAAGGACGATGATCACGATCTGGTCTCCTTCGGATCTCCAGTGATGCTCAGGTACAACACCGCCATGCGGATCGGGACACCGTTGCTCACCTGACGTTCGACCACGGCCACGGGCAGGTCGGCGACCGCGGAGTCGATCTCCACGCCGCGGTTCATCGGACCCGGGTGCATCACGATCGCCCCCGGGCGCAGACGGCGGGCCCGCTCCACCGTCAGGCCGTGGGTCCGGGTGAACTCCGCCAGGCTCGGCACGAACGAGCCGGTCCCGCGCTCGCGTTGCAGGCGTAGCACCCCGACCACGTCAGCCCACTGCAGGCCCTCGTCGAAGTCATCGACGACCTCGACGGGCCACCCCTCGAGCGACGCCGGGAGGAGGGTTCCCGGCGCCGCGACGCGCACCTCGGCGCCCAGGGCGGCGAAGGCGGCGACGTCGCTGCGCGCGACCCGCGAATGGCGGATGTCGCCGACGATGAGCACGTGCAGTCCCTCGAAGAGTTCCGTGCCCGTCTCGGACCCCCGCGCGTGCGCGCGTTCGGCGAGGACCTGGCGGACGGTGAAGGCGTCGAGCAGACCCTGGGTGGGGTGTTGGTGCAGTCCGTCGCCGGCGTTGATGACCCGCACGTGGGGCACGTAGCCCGCCACCTGGTGGGCCGCGCCACTGGATTGGTGGCGCAAGACGACGGCGTCGATACCCAGCGCGTCGATGGTGGCGATCGTGTCGCGCAACGACTCCCCCTTCTTGACGCTGCTCGAGGCGACGGCCAGGGACAGCACGTCGGCGGAGAGCCGCTTGGCGGCCGTCTCGAAGCTCAGCCGGGTCCGGGTCGACTCCTCGTAGAACAACGACGCCACCACTCGTCCCTTCAGAGCCGGGACCTTCTTGATGGTGCGCTGATTGACTTCGACGAACAGTTCGGCGGTGTCGAGGACCTCGAGGATCGCCCGATCGCTCAGCGTGTCGAGCGTCAAGAGATTGCGTCCACGAATCGAGTGGTCCTGGTTCACGCGGGCGTCCGTGTCCCGATCCATACGCCCGCGACGGTGGCGACGATCTCCTCGCTCAGCGACGTCGGCAGGTTCTTGCCCACGTAGTCCGGGCGAATCGGCAGCTCACGGTGGCCGCGATCGACCATCACCGCGAGTTGCACTGCGCGCGGCCGTCCGAAATCCGCGAGCGCGTTGAGCGCCGAACGGATCGTGCGTCCCGTGAAGAGGACGTCGTCGACCAACACCACGACGCGATCATTGAGGTCGACGGGAACCCGCGACGTGGTGCTGGCGACGAAGGGCCGCCGGTCGAGGTCGTCGCGGTAGAACGACACGTCCAGGGTCCCCTGGTCCACGTCGTGCGAGGTGATGTCCGCGAGCGACGCCGACAGGAGTTGCGCGAAGGGCACCCCCCCGGTCTGCAGGCCCAGCACCACCAGTGACTCGGTGTCGCGCAACCGCTCGACCACTTCGTGGGCCATGCGCCGCACCGCACGGCGCACGTCGTCGTCGGTGAGAAGCAGAGAACGGGCAACGAAGGTGTCGCGAGCGCGCGACGTCGGCGATGCGTGCGCATCCACTGTTGCCTCCTCCCGTGAGGGCCTCACGGGACCCCCTTGACGGTACGCGCTATTTTAGCAGTCGCGAGGGCCGACGCGTCCTCGCCACGGGCGTGATCTCCAACTGCTCTTCGTGCGAGCGGAACAGACGATCGGCGAGGGAGCCCGACGACTTCTCTCGGCGGATCGCCCGACGGATCACCACGCCGAGTAGGGGCAGGGCCCAGAAGTCACCACACACCCACAAGATGGCCGCGCCGATCTGTTGGTCCGTGAAGGGCGTCATCGTCACGCCCGGCACGTGGTCGTACACCCGGTACCAGTTGGACGTGGTCATGAGGCTCATCGACATCGCGAGCACCGTCATGATCGCGTTGGTCGCCAAAATGGCCCCGCCCTGCCACACCGGTCCCCGCGAGGGCTTCAAGGGGTGCGACGGCAGGATCTGTAGAAAGAACAACACGCCCGCCACGAGGAAACTCGTGTGCATGAGCCAGATGTGAACCACTTGGTTCGACTCGCCCGCGTCGAAGGCCGCGGGGACGTGCCAGAACACCATCACGAAGTTGAAGAACACCAGGGCGAAGGTGGGACTGCGGAAGAATCGTCCCACGGCGCGCAGACCCGCGGCGTTGGTGGAGAGATAGAAGAACCGGCCGACGGAGCGTCGCGCCGCGACGGGCAGGCAGAACATCAGTGGAACCCACGGCGCACCGAGGACGATGAGGATGGGGGCGAAGAAGGCCAACAAGAGGTGATCGATCATGTGGACGAAGAAGTAGTCACCGGACCAGTAATCCAGGGGCGACATGATGGCCAAGGCGAGGGTGGCCAGACCCGCGTAGAAGAGCAGCGACCGCATGCGCCGCGACCGTTGCGACGATGAGCGTGAGCGACGCGACAGGCGTCGCAGACCGACTTCGTGCGCCACGATGGTCAGCACCATGACGATGGCGACCGGATCGAATGACCAGTGTCCCGTGACATACGACATGGGATGCAGGTTAGTCACACCCGAGGGGATCAGGCGTCGGACGATCCCTGTTCTCGTTGGTGGGCCCGCTCCAATTCCTCACGGGACTGTTCCCATCGCTCGCGCATCGCGTCGAAGGAGGGATCCAGCACCTTCTCATTCTTCGCGGGGCGGGTCTCGCGACCGGGGTGTAGGAAACGCGACCACATGTACACCGCGAAGATTCCCAGCAGGGGCCACTCAAAGACGTAGGCCCAGCTCAACGCATTTCCCCCGAGGGCACGCTTGAGCTCGAACCAGAACGCCGCCGCGCACAACACCAGGCCGAGGGCCAGAGTGAGGTGGAGCCGGACCGCCTCCGAGCCGCGAAGGCGCGCGTCCGACGAGTGGGCGGGGACTTCGCGAGATTCGTCCATACCACCGACAGCCTATCGACGTGACAAGGTCCGCGAGTGGGCACGGGCCACCCCCACTACACTGGTCGGTGCGTATGGACGAGAACACCCGTGGTGACAGTGCGCTGAGTGATGACCAGCGCCGAGCCGTCTTTCGCCAGGAGTTGAGCCTCACCTCCGAGACCGGTGCGGGACGCATCATCGGGCGCGTCCCCAAGAAATTCACGCGCGGCCTGGTGGCGGCGATGCTGGTGCTCGGCGTGGGCGGTGAACTGGTCGACCACTACTTCGCCAACGTCGGCCTCCCCACCAGTAGCCCCACCACATTCACGACACCGACCACGATCCCCCTGGTGGGCACCACCACCGTGCCCAATGCCATCACGGCGTCCCAAGCCTTCATCCGACTGAGGTTCATCGGCTCGGCTCGGGTCCCGCATTTCGCCTTGACCGATCAGCGCGGCGCGACCATCACACCCACCGCGCGGGGCAAGGTCACGCTCATCACCTTCTACAACAAGAACTGCAACGACATCTGCCCCGTCCTGGGGGCCGAACTGCGCGCCACCCTGGCCGACCTCGGGGCGAAGGCGCGCAACGTCGAGGTCGACATCGTCAACACCGACCCCTTCTCGTACGGGGTCAGCCGCCGCCCCTTGGCCCTCACGGCCACCGGGCTGGGGGGCTCCAACGTCCACTTCCTCACCGGATCCGTCAGTGCCCTCGACGCGGTCTGGACGTCATTCGGCATCCAAGTCAAGGTCGGGGCGACGGCCAATGAAGTCGCCCACAACGCCGCGCTGTACTTCGTCGATCCGACCTCGCAACTCACGGCGCTGGCGACCCCTTTCGCGCACGAGAGCGCGACCGGCGTCTTCTCCCTCAACGGTGCCCTCATCCAGAAGTTCGCTCAGGGGATCGAGCGAGAGACCGTTAGTCTGATGCAATGACTCACACGCCCACCGATCCCGACGAGATCCAGTTCGACCCGGGCTCGATGCCCGCCACGTCGCTCTCGGCCCAGCGCGCCGTCTGGTACCGCAGACCCTGGTTCTTGGCCACGGTGGGCATCATCCTCGTCGTGGCGGTCTCGGTGGTCACGGACCTCCCCCATTCGATCTCCAAGGCCGAGGACGCGTCGCAGCAGAATGGCGTGATCAAGCAGATCAATGGCGACACCGCGACCTGCGTCTTCGCACTCAAGGAGAGCTTCAATTTCTACCGCGAAGAGGTGAATCACACTCTGGCGTCGACCAACCTCGCGACGGTGAAGAACTACCTCCTCGAGGACCAGACGGCGTGCTCCTTCGCCAGTGGACCGGTCTATGACATGACCAACAACGTGCAACCGAGCCGCACCGCGGCGGGCAAGAAAGTCGACAGTGCCATGGCGGCGACCGTGAAGTGGATCACCTACGACGCCGTCGGCGCCATTGTCGCGATCAGGGATTACTTCGGGTCGACGCCCTTCGAGCTGCGCACCACGAAACTCGCCCAGTTCGAGACGGCCCTCGCGTTCGACCGCACGGCCATCGTCAACGACATCGATGCGGCGTCCGCTCTCGTGGGAACGACCCTGACGCCCATCAACGTCCCGAGCCTGCCGCGCCTGCCGGGCACCTGAGCTCAAGCGCGCGTTGACTCGACGCGCTACTCCGCGCTACCGAAGAATCCGTGTTCGCGCTCCTGACGGAAGAGTTTGACGATCTCCTCGTCGGGGTCCTCCTCGGACTGCAGCCAGTGCACCAAGTTCCAGAACACGATGGGGACGAACACCGAGGCCGTGAGTAGCCACACGAAACCGGCGCTCAACTGCTGATCGGCGTTCGCTGAGATACCCCGTCCGGCGCTGTGGTGGAACGCGGTGTACCACGATTCACCCGACATGCCCGCGAGGTACGCCACGACCCACGCCGACCACATCACCACCGCCGAGACGCCGATTCGATACGGACGAGAAATTCCGGGCGTGAACGGTGGCGACTCGACGATCTCGACCATCAAGAACACCATGGGGACGACGAGCGTCACCGCCTCAACGGGCAAGAGCCAGTGGTGCTGCACCAGGGCGTTCACGAACGGTGCCGCTCGCCAGAGCAACGTCGCGACGATGACCGACGCGGCCGCGGCCAAGGTGCGGAACTGCGCTCGCTCGCGGAACCTGTGCGCGTTCCACCGCTGAAACCACCGGGGCTGGGCCCCCACGTTGGCGACGTCGCCACGACTTCGACGACCGAGCCACGGCGCACCCACTACGAACAACGTGGGCGCGGCGAAGCCGAAGACGCAGAACTGGATGGCCTGGACGAAGCCGTAGCGAAACGACCATCCCCACACGGGAGGCGACAACGACACGATCACCAGGACCACACTGGTAACGGACAAGAGCCCCCTAAGACCCGGAACCCAGGCCTTAGGGGGCTTCGCCACGTGCGCGACGGTCATTCTGAGGGGTGACGCTGAAAGAAGCCCCAGAGAAGAACACCGAACAGGACCGCCAACGGAATGACCAGGGTCTCCAGCTGTGCGGGGAAATATGCGTCAGTTCCGAACATTATCGGTTACCTCTTTCAACTAGCTAAGAAAATTAGAAGGTCAATCACGAACTACATCAAGTAGAACATGGCGAACAACAGTGCGCCAGCCAAGGTGAGGAACACCAGGAAGTACGACATCGCCGCCACGTCGGCACGGAAGGCCCGAGCTCGGGGGTGACTGGTGAACTCGGGGTTCTCGCCGGACAATTCCTTACGGATGCGCATACCGCGCGCCACCGTCGTCTCCAGCCAGTAGGTGCTGATCACCAGGGACATGATGTTCATCACCGAGAATCCGATGAACGTCGACGCGTAGCCGCTAGAACCGGGCCAGAAGCTCAGGTGGCTGAGTTCCACGATCTGCAGCACCAAGGCAATCAGACTGGTCCCCACGCCGAACCACGCCGCGACGCTGAAGTCCATGAAGGAACCCTTCACCAGACGCTTACGACCGACGTAGGCCAAGAGACCCGTCACCAGCGTGAGTCCGAAGATGGCGAACCCGAAGCCGCGCGGTGCCGTGACGTGATCCGGGCGCCACAATTGTCCGCTGTTGCTCGATCGCAGGTAGAAGTACGAGAACACCAGCGACGCCAGCATGAAGGTGTAGATCCCGATGAAGAGTCGACCCCCGGTCCAGATCGAACTGATGAGTGCGCGCATCTCGTACTCGCGCTCCTCAGGACTCTGACTCGGTGTCCCCGATTGGATTACAGAATTGCTCATTGTCGTGTCTCCTTCGACCTAGGCCTTGGTGGGGGTTGATGAATCGGGGGCATCCTTCGTCCCGAAGTCGGCGTACGTCGGTGCACCCTCCTCGCTGTAACGGTACGGTTCGGTCATGATCACCGGAATGCGCTCGAAGTTGTAGGACGGGATCGGTGTCGCCGTCTGCCACTCGAGTCCCAACGATTCCCAGGGGTTCGCGGGCGCTATTTCGGGCTTGAGCCACAGGGAGTAGACCAAGTTGTAGAAGAACACCAGGAACGAGAATCCGAGGATGTAGGCACTGATCGACGAGAAGTCGTTCAGTCCCTGCAGGTTCGTCGCGTAGGTGAAGACGCGCCGGGGCTGGCCGAGCAGACCGATGATGAACATCGGGAAGAAGGTCAGGTTGAAGAACACGAACATCAGCCAGAAGTGAACCTTGCCGATCTTCTTGTTCATCATCCTTCCCGTCATCTTGGGCAACCAGAAGTACAGGCCCGCCATGAACGCGAAGAGCAGTCCGCCCATGATGGTGTAGTGGAAGTGCGAGAGGACGAAGAATCCACCGTGCACCGTCACGTTGACCGGGACGTCCGACAAGAAGACGCCCGTGACGCCACCGATGAGGAAGTTGAAGAACAACGCCAGCACGAACAGCATCGGTAACTCGAATCGGATCTTCGCTCGATAGAGCGTCCCCATGCCCACCAGGTAGATGAAACCGGTCGGAATGGAGATCAGCTCCGTGGTCAGCATGAAGAGCGGACGCATGTCGGGGTTGATGCCACTCTGGAAGAGGTGGTGCTGCCAGACGAAGAAGGATAGCAACGCCACACCAATCATGCCCGCCGACGAGATCTTGTAGGCGAAGAGCGGCCGTCGACAGAAGACGGGCAACAACTCACCCGCGATGCCGAAGCCCGGTAGCGCCATGATGTAGACCTCGGGGTGACCGAAGAACCAGAAGAGGTTCTGCCACAGGTACGCATTGCCACCGTGCTCGTTGACGTAGAAGGCGGTCTGCACCGTCTTGTCGAGGAGGCCGAACAGGCCGCCGGCGAAGAGCACCGGGGTGGCCAGGGTCAAGAGCGCGGCGGTGGCGAGAATCGACCACACGAAGACCGGGACCCGGCTCCACGTCATGCCCGGCGCGCGGTAGTTGATGATCGTCACGGCCTGGTTGAAACCAGCCAGGATCATACCCGTACCGATCACCGCGAAGCCCAGCAGGTACGACACCATTCCCGGGCCCGACTGCGTCTGCAACGGCGCGTAGCCCGTCCAACCCGTCGGGAACCCTCCGTAGGGCAGCGCGGAGAAGATCACCATGTAGCCCGCGGTGAAGATCCAGAAGCTCAAGGCCTCGATGCGCGGGAAGGCCATGCGACGCGAACCGATCATGAGCGGCACGAAATAGTTGCCCAACGGTCCGACGATGATCGACGTGGCCATCATCATCATGATGGTGCCGTGCTCCGAGACGATCTTGATGTACGTGTCCGGGGAGAAGTAGTGCGTCGTGGGATTCAAGAGTTCCGTGCGGATCGCCATGGCGAGGAGTCCACCGGTGAACATGAACAACAAGACGCCGACCACGTACTGCAGACCGACCACCTTGTGGTCGAGCGAGTAGCGGAAGTACTTCGTCCAGTTATCTACCGGAGACTCCTCTTCGAGCCCGTCGACGCCGAACAGCTTGGCGAAAGGGTAGTTGAGGGCACCGATACCGCCGAGCCAACCAACGACGCCGAAGGCCAACGCCAAGGTGTTGGCGATCGAATTCTGACCGCTGTTGGAGATGTAGTCGTAGCCACTCGACAGGTAGTTACCGAACCAGTGTCCGATCAGGTAACCGATCACTCCCAAGACGATGGCCGTCAGGAGGTTTTGGGACAACAATCCGGGGCGTTGGGTCCACGAGAGCTTTCTCGTCTCGTGGGGGTGCCCCGAGACCGGCCCCGTTACTTCACTACTGCGCTCGTCGCTGATCGTCATCGCGAGATCTCCATTTCTACACACGTCATGAAAAAAGCATTGCTAGTTGAATTAGATGAAGGCATCACGAGGGCTGCTTCGATCCGTAGGTTTCGACCGTGCTGTAGGGGTCGTTGGTGGGGTAGTACCCACCGTCGGCTCCGTTGGCGTCGGGCACGTACGTCCAGGCGAAGGCCGGCAACAGGGCCGTGTTGGCAGCGTTCGCGGCCTCGGTCGTCGTGGCCCAGTTCTCGAAGGCGGTCTGCGATTCGACTTGACCGCTGTTGAACATCGAGCCGTGCCAGATTCCGCAGAGCTCACTGCAGCGAACCATGAAACTTCCCGGATTCTTCGTGGTCGTGAAGGCCACGTCGTTCACCTGGGGGTTCGCGTCCGCCTTCACGCCCAGTTCGTAGGCCCAGAAGCTGTGGATGACGTCGAGGGACGTCACGTTGAAGGCGATCGTCGTGTTGGCGGGGAGGATCAGCTGCGACGACTCGAATCCACCGAAGGTCGGGTACCGGTAGGTGAACTTCCACTGCTGGCCAATGACCTGCACCGGGAGCACGTTGGTCGACCCCGGGGACCACGTGGCCTTTCCGAGGAGGGCGGCGGTCTCGGCCTTGAGACCGCCGGCCGGAGCGAAGGCCGGGTTGGGACCCTGACCACCACCCGATCCGTGGTCCACTACGAGGGCCCAGGTGCCGAAACCGGCCAGGAACAAGACCGTCACGCTGGTGATGACCATCCACCAGACCTGCGTCTTCATGTTGGTCCGGGCGGCTTCACCCGAGAAAGCCGCGTTCTTGTTGCGCTTGTCCCCCCACACGTACAAGGCGTACGCGAGGTAGATCCACACGCCGAAGAGGACCGGGAGGGCCATCTCGAACAGGATGTTGAAGTCGGTCTGGTCCTTCGCCGCTGTCTCGGTCAGTCGTCCCGGCGGGACGTGCGGTGCGACGAAGATCGAGAACAGGATGTCGCCGATCACCGAGAGGATGACCCACACCGTCGCCATGCGACGAAGGTGATGGACCGTTCCGGTTGTGTTCGTTTGATTTGCCATGATTACGCAACCACCCTTAAGAATCCGCCCATGTAATTGAATGTCGACATGGGACCGCCGTTACCGAACAGGTAGCCCAGTCCACAAGGTACGAAGCACTGCCAGTTGTAACTACCCGGTGCACCCGTCTTGAAGCTGAAGGTCATCGTGTTGTGCGGCAGATTGCCACAGGGTGCCTGTCCGCAAATGTTCGTGAGGTTACCGTTGACCCCGACCATCGGCACCGACACGTCGAGGCCGGGCACCGCGAAGGTGTGACCGACGCCGTTGCCGGCGTAGGAGTTGTAGACCTTGAAGGACTTGCCGTTCAAGTCGGCGGTGCCACCAATGGTCCCCTGCACCTGGCCCCACTGCTGGTTGCGCAGTGGACTACCCGAGTCGTAGTTGAGGACCGTCATGTGAATGACCGTGTCCGCCGGCAGGATCATCGAGGTGTCGTGGATCCACTGTCCCGTCGCGGGGTCCTTCTGCAAGTAGCTCACCCAGGTGGGGTGCTTGCCGAAGCCCTGGCCGATGGATCCCACGCTCTGCATGGTCACGTCGACCGGTGAACCCGGTGTGTGTCCGACGGCGTAATTGGTGTAACCACCATTGGTGCCGGGATGTAGGAAAGCCAAGAGGCTCCATACAATCAATCCAACGGCGACTAGGAACAGACCAATGGCTGAACTCAGTCTTCCTGCTAATGACATACGACACTCCTTTTTCAAAAGACGCACGTGAGCACGACTTTTATGCCCCTGTTACTTTTTCCCCTATTGCTCGATTGCAATTTAGACATCTCTTACGTGACTCGTAGCACGATAAGAAATCTCTAGCCCCTCTTACAATCGTTTTAGAGTATCACTCGTGGTCGACAAATCAAGTCAATCGTGGCGGATTCATCTGGGATTATTCGTCGCGGAGGCGATCTGCCTTTCCGCCTTCGTGATCGAACTCTCCCGTGCCCTCTCGGGAAACCCGTTGAGTTGGGCCTACGTCGTGGAGTGGCCGGTGTTGGGCGCGTACGCCGTCTACATGTGGCGAAAACTTCTCAGAGACGACGCCCCTCCATCGTCACCACCCCCTGCCGATACCCCCGAAGCGGACGCCCGACTGTCGGCGTGGAATGACTACTTGGCGCAGGTGCATCACACCGACCAATCCGACCCTTCGCACCGCGCACCGTGATCGTCTCGCCGATCCACTCGACGTGATCAGCTCGTAGAGGGGTGGACCGGTCGGCCCACCGCGCAACTACCGCAGGCCCGTCTGGCGCAGGAGCGAGACCAGTTCGGCCTCGGTCGAACTCTGACCGTTCGACGTGGTGAAACCCGACGACGAGAAGATCGGGTCATCGGGGACAATCCAGCGGGTGTGACCCGACGGCGTAATGACGAACATCAGGTCCGAATGAACGCTCATCACGGCCCGGGGACTTGAACTCACTTGGATGCCGTACGCGTTCCAGATCGCTGAGAGTCGTTTGAGGGAACTCGTCACGAAATAAAAATTTTTCACCCCGCCCAGATCATGGCGGGCCACGAACGCTCGGACGTTCGCCATGGTCTCGTGGCGTGGATTCGCGGCCACGGCCACGAGATCAAGCTTCGCGTGGGGTCCGAACTGCGCACCCACCGCTTTGAGCTGTCCGGCGAGGAGCGGGCAATCCGTCCAACACACGGGGTCCAAAAAGGTGAGCAGCGTGTAGTGACCCGCGTGTTCACCCAGGTGATAGGCGACGCCCGACTGGTCAGTGGCCGTGAAGCGCGGGGCCAGCGTATCGACCGCGGACGCGGGTCCGTTCTGCGCCAAGTACAGCGTGTTCTCCGCGGACGCGAACGTCGCCCATCCCATCGACGTCGCCGCGAAGACCATCATCCCTGCGGCGAACGACGCCATGACCGCACCCGAACTCGAGCGAAGTTCTCGCGGCAGTCGTCGCCGCAATGGTGGTCGCTGCGCCACCGCGGGCGACGCGCACGCCGTCAACAGGGCCAAGGGTATGAGGGTGTTGAGATCCGTCGCCAGTCCACCGAAGATGGCCGCATCCTGGGTCCCCACCCAGAAGACCACCGCGCCGAGAACGAGCGACCACACGGGCCAGCGCCAGCGGCGATCCGGCGCCACCCATAGGCCCGCCGCGGTGGCCGCGAGCCAGAACACCACGATGAGGTTGAATCCCCCTCCTATCGTGCCGGCCAGCGTGCCGAACATCGTGACGATGTCCGCCAACCAGTGGGGTTGGGGCGTCTGCACCATGGACTTGGCCATGACGGTCAACGCATTGGCGTTGCCACCGCGCCAGAAACCGCGCGAGGGCAGGACTTGCACCACGAGCGCGACGCCCAGGATGACACCGACCAGGCGCAGCGTCACGCGCGAGAATCGCTGCGGGAAATTGACGGGCGACAGCGCGAGCCACGTCCCCGCGATGGCGTAGAACAAGGTGGCACCGGGCCAGCCGAAGAGGATCGAACTCGTCGACTCGAACACGCCGCCGGCACCGTTGCCGACCACCCAGATCATGGCGGCCCACCCCACCGACACCGCCGCCCCCACGCGACCCGCCGTGCCATTGGACACCAGCAACAATAGTCCG
>JABBOA010000052.1:0-12004 GCA_019352075.1 Acidobacteriota bacterium
GCGCAGCACGAGGAATCCGAAGACGAACTGTTCGACGATGAGGGCCCCGGCCGCCACCGGGTTGAGCGAACCGAAAGCGTTGCGGATCATGCCCGTCACCGGCGCCGTATACGGGAAATAGGTGAAGATCTGGACGATGAGCGCACTGGGGTGGCTGACGATGAGGCTCGAGATGTAGAAGGGTATGAAGAGCATCGCCATCATGACCCCAAAGAAACCTCCCGCCTCCTTGGCCGTGGGCATCACCGCGCCGATCGCCACGAGGGTGCCGGTGAAGAGGGTGAATCCGCCGAGGAGTATCAATGCCCCGACGATCATCGAGGAGACGTTGAAGACCAGCGACGTCAGATCGAAGTTGGGCAAGTTGAGCGAGGAGCGAAAGAAGAGATAACCGATGACCGCCGGACTCGCGAAGACCGCCATTTGCAACAACCCGGCCGTGAACAACGACAGGATCTTGCCGATGATGAGGGTGTTCGGATCCACGGTGGTCAGGATCATCTCGGTGACCCGATTCTCCTTCTCCTCGAGGGTGCTGTTGAGCATCTGATTACCCAGCAGCACGATCACGATGTAGAAGATCACCAGGTAGATGAGCGGCGGGACGACGCCCTTGAGTCCCGGGGACTCAACACCGTTCACGAAGGTGGTCGAGGTCACCCGGACCGTTCCCTGGGCGACGGCGGCGAGTTCCGGTGAGGCGATCCTCTCGACGGCGCTCAACTGCAGGAGCCGCGTGGCCACCGTCGAGTACTTGGCGTTGTTGAAGATCCCGACGTCGCGTCCGTAGACGCGCACCGCGTGACGGGTGGGATCGGCCGGGTACGCGAAGAAGGCGTCGATGCGACCGTCTCTGACCTGGCTGATGCCCTCAGAGACGCTGGTCGCCGCCTTGCCGCCGAGTTTCTTGACGAGGGACTTATTGATGATCCCCGAAGCGTCGGAGTAGGTGAAGGTGAAGGTCGCACTCTTCTGCGCGGCCAGACTGCTGTTCGTCGCACTGTTGCTGGCGATGACCAACGCGAAGACGACGCCCACGAGGACCGGCACGATCAGCGTGGCGATCCAGAATCGCTTCTTGGTGATAGTCCGGCGAACTTCGAAGCTGATGACCGTGCGCAGGTTATGGCTGTGCATTACGCCCTCCCCCGGGATCCTTCGCCGCCGTAGACGCGTAGGAAGATCTCGTCGAGCGAGAGTTTGCCGGTGCTGAACTCGCGGACCCGTACCCCGACGTCGACGAGTTCCTTCAGGATGGTCGATTCGTCGCTCCCGTCGGTGAACTTGAGTTCGGCGTAATTGCGTTCGCGCAGCGTCACCGCGTAGTGCGGCGAGTCCGGGATGCTGCCGGAGTAGCGCAGGCGGATGGTGCGACCCCCGTAGTGGTCCTGGATCTCGCTAATCGTTCCGTAGGCCTCCGCACGCCCGTCCTTGAGAAGGATGACACGATCACAGAGTCGTTGCACTTCCTCCATCTGGTGGGTCACCATCATCACCGTAGCCCCGGCCTTCTTCTGATCCTCGATGATGTCCATCAGAAGATTGCGATTGACGGGATCGAAACCCTTGGTCGGTTCGTCGAGGATCAGCAGGTCGGGGTTGTTCATGATGGTGACGCCGAGTTGCACCTTCTGCTGCTGGCCGCTCGAGAGTTTGTCGAGTCGGGTCGACTGTCGATCGGCCAGTTCGGTGCGTTCGAGGTAGTCGACCGACCAGCGCCGGGCCGCCTGGCGGGTGAGGCCCTTGAGGCGACCGAAATACACCATGACGTCGATCACCGACTCCTTCTTGTACAGGCCGCGCTCCTCGGGCAGGTAGCCCAGTTGCTTGCCGTCTTCGGGCCGGAACACACGACCATCGATGTGCATCGTGCCCGCGGTGGGCTGGTAGATGCCGAGCAGCGCACGGATGGTCGTCGTCTTGCCGGACCCGTTGCTGCCGAGAAAGCCGAAGGTCTCACCGCGGTGGATGTCGAAGGAGAGGTCTTCGATGATGACGTGGTGGGCGAACGCCATCCGGAAACCCTCGATGTGCACGAGTGGCTCTGACTGGCCCGATGGTGGAAGCACGTTCACTGACCGACTATTGCACACCCTAGCGTCGACACGCGGGCGCGGCCCCTTGGCGCCGTCGTCGAGTTCGCGTCGGGTGCGACGCCGTGACCGGACGAGCGACTCGCTGACGTCGAGCGCGCCGGTGAGCGGCGCGGGCGTGTCGCGTCGACTTTGGCGAACGTCTCGTAGTATCAAGACCATGCAGATCCACGAGGGTGTCGTTGACGGTGACGAGATGTTGACGACGTCGTCGGAGCAGTTGGCCGAGGCCGCGTTCGCCCGTGCGCGCGCCGCGCACGGACACGTGGTGACCTACTCGCCCAAGGTGTTCATTCCGCTCACCCATCTGTGTCGTGACCGGTGCGGTTATTGCACCTTTGCGCAGGCGCCCGCTCGCGTGAGCGCCCCCTTCATGAGCCTCGACGAGGTGATGGACGTGGCGAATGCGGGTCGCGACGTCGGCGCCACTGAAGCGCTCTTCACACTGGGCGAGCGCCCGGAGTTGCGCTACGACGAGGCCGCGCGGTGGCTGGCGGCGCGCGGGTATCGCTCGACCGTCGACTACGTGGTGACTGCCGCTCAGATGGTTCTCGAGTCGACCGGACTACTGCCCCACGTGAACGCGGGCGCGCTCTACGAATTCGAACTGCGCCAGTTGCGCTCCGTCGCCGCGTCGCAGGGCATGATGCTCGAGAGCCTGGCCGACTTGGCGGCGCACCGACTCTCGCCCGACAAGGAACCGGCGAGGCGTCTGGCCACGCTCGAGGCGGCTGGTCAGCTGCAGATCCCCTTCACGACGGGACTCTTGGTGGGGATCGGCGAGACCCGCGCGGAACGGATCACCACGCTCGAAGCCATCGCCGCCAGCCACGCGCGTCACGGTCAGGTGCAAGAGGTGATCATCCAGAACTTCCTGCCCAAGGCGCACACCGCCATGGCCCACGCGCCGGCCGCGGCGGACGAGGAGTTCTTCTGGACCATCGCCGTCGCCCGACTGCTGTTGCCCGACGACATCCACCTGCAGGCGCCGCCGAACCTGAGCGACGAGCCGACCCGGCTGTTGGCGTACGGGATCGACGACTTCGGCGGCATCTCCGCGGTCACGAAGGACCACGTCAATCCCGAACGGGCCTGGCCGGCTATCGCGACGTTGGCCGCACAGTGCGACGCCCGGGGCTTCGTGTTGACGCCACGATTGACTGTCTACCCCGCCCACGTCACGCGCGAGGGATTCCTCGACGACGCGGTACGTCCGCACGTGTTGGCCCACAGCGACGCCGGTAGTCTCGGTCGTGACGACCAGTGGCATTCGGGCGCCGAGGCCGCTCCCCCGCCCCCCCCGCGATCAGTGGCGCGCTCGAGCGCGGTGACGCACATCCTCGAGCGCTACCAGCCCGGTTACCGATTCGAGCACGCCGAACTGGTCACTTTGTTCGACGCGCGCGGCGGTGACTTCAACGCCATCGTCGAGCTCGCCGACCACGTGCGACGTGAACGGTCCGGCGACACGGTGAGTTTCGTCGTCAACCGCAACATCAACTACACGAACGTCTGTACGTTCAAGTGCCGGTTCTGCGCGTTCTCCAAGGGTCCCCTCTCGCTCAACCTCCGCGGCGACCCGTACTTGCTCACGCTCGAGGAGATCACCGAGCGGGTGCGCGAGGCCTACGAGCGCGGGGCCACCGAGGTCTGCCTGCAGGGCGGGATCCACCCCAATTTCGACGGTGAGTACTACGTGGACGTGGTGGCGGCGGTCAAGGCGGGTGCGCCCTCGATCCACATTCACGCCTTCAGCGCCCTCGAGGTCTTCGAGGGCGCGCGTCGTTCGGGTCAGGACCTGACGACGTACCTGTCGCGACTCAAGGCGGCCGGCCTCAGGACCCTACCGGGCACGGCGGCCGAGATCCTGGATGATCGAGTGCGTCGGATCCTGTGCCCGGACAAACTCTCCTCGGACCAGTGGCTCGACGTGCACCGTGCCGCCCACACGGTGGGGTTGAACTCGAACATCACCATCATGTTCGGCGCCGTCGAGGACTCGCACTCGTGGGCCACGCACCTCATGCGCACGCGCGAATTGCAGGAGGAGACGGGCGGGTTCACCGAGTTCGTCCCGCTCCCCTTCGTGCACATGGCGACGCCGTTGTTCTTGCGTGGCAAGTCGCGCAAGGGTCCCACTTTCCGAGAGGCGGTGCTCATGCACGCCGTCGCGCGCCTGCACTACGCGACGCGTATCGACAACATCCAGGTGAGTTGGGTGAAGATGGGCGTCGAGGGCTCTCGACGTATCCTGCAAGCCGGCGCCAACGACGTGGGTGGCACGCTGATGGACGAGAACATCTCGCGCGCGGCCGGCGCCGTACACGGGCAGTTGATGGATGTGGGGATGCTGGAGAGACTGGTGGAACCACTCGGGCGACCGTTGCGTCAGCGCACGACGCTCTACCAGGCTCTGGCGTGAGTCCCGACGCCATCGAGCGATTCGTCGCCGAGTCGACGGCGGGCGCGGTGGTCTCGCCCGAGCACACCGCGGTCATTCGTGCCCTGGTGACGCGCGCGCTCTCGCTGGCCCAGTACGAGAGCAACCTCGGCGACCTACGCGGGGCGGTCACGGCGTTGGAGGAACTGCTCGACGGTTCGCGACTCTTTCACCCCTGGCGCGACACCCCCAAGGCGACGATCTTCGGTTCGGCGCGCACCAGCCCCGACTCCGAGTTGTATCGTCTGGCCTCCGCGCTCAGCGCGGAACTCGCGGACCAGGGGTGGTTGACGGTGACCGGGGCGGGCCCCGGGATCATGGAGGCCTCCTCCAGGGGCGCGGGGCGCGACAACTCCATTGGCGTGAACATCGAATTGCCCTTCGAGCACGGCACTAATGCATACGTCGACGTCGAGAACCGTCACATCGCCACGTCCTTCTTCTTCACGCGCAAAGTGATCATGACCCGCTCGTCGCAGGCGTTCGTGGCCTTTCCGGGTGGCGTGGGCACGATGGACGAGCTCTTCGAGATCCTGACCCTATTGCACACGGGCAAGACCGACCCGGTGCCGGTGGTGCTGGTCGACCGCGCCGGGGGGACGTTCTGGAACGCGTGGGCGCAGTTCATGAGCCGCGAGGTGGTCGCCCAGGGCTACTTGAGTCGCGGTGATGAGGCCACTTACCGGCTGTGCGACAACGTCGAGGACGCGGTACGCGAGATCACGACCTTCTACGCGAATTACCGGAGCTGCGTGACGGCGGACGGTGAGGCGATGGTGAACGTCCGGGTGGCGCCCAACGACGAGGAGTTCGCCCGCCTGGGGGCGAGGTTCGCGGAGATATCCTTCACGGTCGACAGCGGCGCCCTGGGTACGACGCTCGCCTTCGCCTTCAACGGGCGTAGCTACGCGACGCTGCGGCGGGTCATCGACGAGGTCAATACCTGGCGGGGTCAGTCGCGGTCGTAGCCCCTCAAGAGGCCCTCCGCCTTTTGCAGACTACGACGAACTTTCGACAATCGTCTCTCGAGATCGAGGGCGCCAGCGTCGCCGCGCAACTGGTCACGCACCGTGGTGAAGATCACCTCGGCAACGCGTTGCTCCAGTGAACCGACGGCGTCGGCCAACTCGGCGAGCGATTCACTCAAGAGTCTCGACCTCGAGCTGTCCCTCGGCGTAGAGGCGCCGTAGGGCGCGCTTGTCGAACTTGCCGACGCTGGTCTTGGGGATGGCGTCGACGAAACTCCAGTGCTCGGGTAGCCACCACTTCGCCACCGAGGGTCGCAGGAACTCGCGCAATTCCTCGGCGCTCACCGTCGACTCGGATCCCCGCACGACGACGCACAGGGGGCGTTCCTGCCAGCGATCGTCCGGCACGGCGATCACCGCCGCTTCGAAGACCCCGTCTTGGCCCATCACCGTGGTCTCGAGCGCCACCGAGGAGATCCACTCGCCTCCGGACTTGATCATGTCCTTGGCGCGGTCGGTGATCACCATGAACCCGTGGGGATCGAGCGTCCCGATGTCGCCGGTACGCAGCCAGCCGTCACGGAAGAGCTCGGGCGCGTCGACCCCGTAGTAGCGAGCGGTGATCCAGGGTCCGCGCAGTTCGAACTCGCCCGTCGCCACGCCGTCGCGCGCCAGGACGGCGCCGTTCTCGTCGGTGATGCGGATCTGGACCCCCGCCATCACGCGGCCCGCCTTGACGCGGTAGTCGATCTCGTGCTCGCGGCTCACGCCCGCGGGGGGCATCGACACCGCCACCAGCGGACTGGTCTCGGTCATGCCCCAACCCTGGAGCACGTCGACGCCGTGGCGTTCGCGGAACGCCTCGATCATGAATCGCGGGACGGCGGCTCCTCCGGCCAGGATCATGCGTAGGCTCGACAGGTCGGCGTCCGAGCGTCCCCCGGCCGCGCGCAACAGGTCGTTCCAGATCGTGGGTACGCCGAGGGCTACCGTGGGGCGCAGTTCCATGATCATGTTGAGTAGTGGCTCGCCCTGGAGGAACATCTGGGGCATGATGAGTTCGGTGCCGGCCATGAACGACGTGTAGACGGCGCCCCACGCCGCGACGTGGAACATCGGCACCACCAACAAGCAGCGGTCTCTATCGCTCAGCGCGATCGAGTTCGCGCTCGTCGAGGCCAAGGAGTGCAACCAGATCGAGCGGTGCGAATACACGACGCCCTTCGGTTCGCCCGTTGTCCCCGAGGTGTAGCACATGACCGCGGCGTCGCGCTCATCGAGGTCCGGCCAGTCGTAGCCGGGCTCGTGCGCGGCGACGATCTCCTGGTAGTCGATGAGCGCAAAGGGGGGATCCTCGAGGGGGCCGTTCACGATGAAGTGGCGCACGCCGGCGATCTGGTCCTTGATGCGCGCCAGCAACGGCACGAGGCTCGCGTCGACGATGATCACGCGGTCGTCGGCGTGGTTGATGATGTACGCCAGTTGGTCGGGAAAGAGTCGCACGTTGAGCGTGTGCAGGACCGCCCCCATGCTGGGTACCGCGAGGTAGACCTCCATGTGGCTCTGGTTGTTCCACATGAGGGTGGCGACGCGATCGTCGCGCTGTACGCCCAGTGCGGCCAGTGCGCCGGCCAGACGCTCGGCGCGCTCGGCGACCCGGGCGAAGGTCTCGTGGACCGTCCCGGTGGGCGTGGCGGTGAAGACTCGTTTGTCGGCGTACATCCATTGGCCGTGACGCACCATGTCACGGATCAGCAGGGGTGCGTCTTGCATCGTGCTTCGCATCAGGGGTCCTCCGGGTTCGCCCTTGATGCTAGTGACTCGCCCCCGCCGACGGCGTGACCGTGACGCGGCGAGGTGGCTCACTCCACGGCGACGTGGGGCAGGATGCGTTCGAGCCACGAGGGGAGCCACCAGTTGCGCTCGCCGAACAGGAACATGGTGGCGGGAACCAGGAGCAGACGGATCAGGGTGGCGTCGATGGCGACGCTCGCGGCCAGCCCGACGGCGAGCTGCTTGATCGCGACGAGGTCCGAGGTCGCGAAGGACAGGAAGACCGAGACCATGATCAGGGCCGCGGCGCTGATCACGCGCCCGGTGCGCGCGAGACCGTCGGCGACCGCGACGTGGTTGTCGTGGGTGCGATCCCACGTCTCCTTGACGCGCGAGAGCAGGAAGATCTCGTAATCCATCGACAGGCCAAAGACGATGGCGAAGAGCAGCATCGGCACGTAGGCCTCCACGGGGACGTTCTCGGTCAGACCCAGGAACGACCTCCCCCAACCCCACTGGAAGACGGCCACGAGGACGCCGTAGGCCGCGGCGATGGAGAAGAGGTTGAGGATGGCGGCCTTGATCGCCAGGTACAGACTACGAAAGACGGTCATGATGAGCACGAACGCGAGGAGGACCACGACCGTGATGATCAGCGGGATGCGCTGGGTGATGAGTTGGTCGAATTGAATCTGCGCCGCAGTGGCCCCCGTGACGTAGCCCACGTCGCCCGTGGACGCCAGGGCCCGTGGCAAGGTCACGTCGACCAGGCGGGTGAACAGTCCACTGGTGGCCGTCGCCTGGGGGCCGGTGGTGGGTATCAGCGTGGCGATCATCGCCGCGTGGTTGGGGCTCAGGACGAAGGGGATCACGCGCGCGACGCCCGGCGTCCTCGACAACGTCGCGGCCAGCACGGACTCGACGGTGCTCAATCAGGTGGTGCGGCCGGCGCGCGTCACGACGATCGTGAAGGGTCCGTTGGCGCCTGCGCCGAAACTGTGGGCCATGGTGTCGTAGGCCTGTCGGCTCGTGTAACTGGCGGGACTCGCGCCGTCACCGACGTGGCCGGTCTGCAGGAAGAGCACCGGCGCGGCGATGAGCGCGAGCACGACGATTCCGGCGCTCACGTAGACCCACGGGTGACGGCTGAGGGCGGCCGCGTAGCGGTGCCAACCGTCGGTGTCGGTCCCCGACTCCGCGACGCTGCGCCCGATGCGCAGACGGTCGATGCGACGTCCGAACAGTCCCAGGAGCGCCGGGACCAACGTGACGCCGCCCAGGGCGGCGGTGACGACGCCAAAGACCGCGGCCAGTCCGAGCAGTCCGATGAACGTCACGCCCGAGGCGTAGAGACCGAGCAGGGCGAGTGACACGGTGCCCGCCGCGACGAGGACGGCGCGTCCACTGGTGCTGGTGATCAGCCCCGCCGCCCGTACCGGTGCCACACCGTCCCTGACGTGCTGGCGAAAGCGCGTGGTGAGGAAGACCGCGTAGTCGATGCCCACGCCGATGCCGATCATCGCGGCGAGCTTGGGGGCGGACGCGCCGAAGACCAGTGACGACCCGACGATGTCGAGCAGGCTGAGTCCGGCCACGATGCTGATCAACGCGCTCAGTAGGGGCAAGATGGCTCCGAAGAGGCTGCCGAAGACGCCCAGTAGCACCGCGAACGCCACCACGAATCCGACGACCTCGGACGCGTGATCATTGACCGTTGGGGTCGTCACCTGGTCGAGGGCACCCCCGTAGGACACGCGCACGCCGAGGTGACGAACGGAGGACATCGCGCGATCGAGTTGTCCACGCAGTGCCGCGGGCAATTGTCGTGACGTGACGCGAAAACCCACGTTGCTGTAGGCGACGAGACCGTTCGCGCTGAGTGATGTCGCCGTGAAGGGGTCGCTCGTCGTGGCGACGTCCTCAAGGGTGGTGACGGTCGCGAGGGCGCGGGTGATGGCCGAGTGCTGCGAGGACAACGCGGTGGGTGAGGAGAAGACGATCACTCCGGTGCTCGCCACCGTGCCCGCGACGTCGCGCGCCAACACCCGTTGCCCGATCGCCGCCTGGGTCCCCGACAATGAGACGCTGTCGCGGAACGTGGTGTGCAGGGCGCTCGCGCTCAGCGCCGCGACGACGATCGCGACGAACCAGGCACCGATCACGTAGAGGGGGCGACGCGCGCACCATTGTCCCCAGCGCGCGAGGCCGCGGCTGCTCTCGTCCCCCGTTGATTGACCGTGCGGCGGCGGCGCGACGGGCATTTCCTCCCCCTTCGATTCTTCACACATTTCTAACTATAAGTATGAATTTGACATATTGACAATTTTAGTAGAATAATTGCGATGAGCCCTCCCGCCGACGGACCGAACAAGCGTCAGTATCTGTCGGCGCAGTCGCGGCGCGAGTCCATCTTGCGTGTCGCCGACGAGGTCCTCGCCCAGGAGGGAGCGGCGCACCTGAGCATCGTGGAGGTGGCCCATCGCGCCGGTATCTCGCGTCAGTTGGTGTATCAGCACTTCTCGGACCTCAACGCCCTACTCGTGGAGGTCATCAAGGCGCGACTGACCGAGTGGGAACTCTCCCTCGACGCCCGCGACGGTGCGCGTCAACTCGAAGTTCGAGAATTGGTCGAGTTCCAACTGCGCCGCCTGGTCAACCTGAACCAGCGCGACCGTCAACTCATGCGCGACCTCTTCGGCGACATCACGGCGCTGCCCAAGGACCTGTGGCCCACGATCGCCGAGATCCGTCGCGCGGTCGTCTTTCGCTGGACGAACCTGATCGATCCCCAATCCGAACCGAACTCGCTGAGCTTCGCCAAGATCGGGTTGATCATGCACGCCATCATGGGCGCCTGGGACATGATGATCGATGGGAGCCTCAGTGAGGACGACGCCGTCACCCTGCTGCTCAAGGTGACCGAGAGCCTCTTCATCCTGCCCTGGTAGCGAGGCGGGGGCCCAACGTTGCTGAGGCTACTCGGCCGTTCATTGCGCGAGTGAGGCCCAGGACCTCACCACGACACGCTGTAGGGCGCCACGGGCGCTGGCAGCGCGGAGGGCGCATCGCGTAAGTACGAGTCAACGGCGGCGGCGGCCGAGCGGCCCTCGGCGATCGCCCACACGATGAGGCTCTGTCCGCGCACCGCGTCGCCACAAGCGAAGACCGGCGTCGTCCCCCGTAGTGAGTCGACTCGCCAGCCCGCGTTGACCGCGATCGTCGCGCGCGCCGTGAGGGTCTCGGGCGCCGTGAGGCCCAACGCGTCGAGTTCGGGTCCGACGAAACCCGCGGCGATCAAGACCAGGTCGGCGGGTGCGGTGACGACGTTACCGGAGTGATTGTCGCGCAGCACGATCTCACGCACGTCACCGTCGCCGTGGAACTCGAGAGTCTCCGTCGCGAAACGACGTGCCCCCCCCTCCTCGTGTGCCGAGGTGACCTTGAAGAGTCGCGCCATGGTCGGCCACGGCTGGTCCCCGGGACGCTGGTGCGGCGGCTCGTCCATGATCTCGATCTGGGTGACCGACGCGGCGCCCTGGCGGTGCGCCGTGCCCAGACAGTCCGCACCGGTGTCACCACCGCCCAGGATGATCACGTTCTTGCCCGCCGCGTCGAGCGGCGACACCTGGTGATCGCGCACCGCTCGGTTCGCCGCTTCGAGGTAGGTCATGGCGGGATGGACGCCGGTGAGTTCGGCGCCGGGTACCGGGATCAACCGTGGTCGCGTCGAGCCGACCGCCAGCACGAGCGCGTCGAAGCCCTCTTGGAGCTGCGCGAGCGACGTCGCACCCTCGCCGATGGGGCTCGACGGGTGAAAGACGACGCCGGCGTCGGCCATGGCCGCAAGACGCCGATCGAGGACGTCCTTCTCGAGTTTGAACTCCGGGATGCCGTAGCGCAGGAGGCCGCCGATGGCGTCGGCTCGTTCGAAGACCTCGACGTGATGGCCCGCGGTGAGGAGTTGCGCGGCGGCGGCCAGACCAGCGGGGCCCGATCCGACCACGGCGACGCGTCGTCCGCTCGACGTCGCGCTCGAACGCTGGACGGTCAGCCCGCGAGCGTAGGCGTGCTCGATCACCTCGTACTCGAGGCGTTCGATGGTCACCGGGTCCGACCCGATGCCCAGCACGCAGGCCGACTCGCACGGCGCGGGACAGAGTCGACCGGTGAACTCGGGGAAGTTGTTGGTGTCGAGGAGCTGTTCGGCGGCCTCGTCCCAACGACCGCGGTACACCAGGTCGTTGAAGACGGGGATGCGGTTACCCAGGGGGCAACCCTGCATGCAGAAGGGAATCCCACAATCCATGCAGCGAGCGCCCTGGGTCTGGACCGCCTCGTCGCTCTGTGCCTCGTAGACCTCGCGCCAGTCACGTAGGCGAACGGCCACGGGACGCAGTGCGGGCCCGCGTCGGTCGAACTCGAGGAATCCCGTGGGCTTACCCATTGCGCATCTCGTCTCGCACTCGTTGATACTCCGACGTCTCGACGCGGATGAAGTTCATTCGCTCGCGGCGCCACTGCCCCAAGATGTCCTCGGCCACTCGCGATCTCGTCTCGGCGGCGAAGCGTTCGAGCAGCGGGCGCAGCAGTTCCTCGTCGTGGTACTCCAACGGGTCGATCTCGTAGACCCCGGCCGAGAGGTGGTCGTGGACCTCATTGTCGGGGTCGTAGAGGTAGAGCGTGCCGCCGGACATCCCCGCGGCCAGGTTGCGACCCACGGCGCCCAGGAT
>JABBOA010000052.1:12326-14679 GCA_019352075.1 Acidobacteriota bacterium
TTGATCGTGACGTGGTCGTCCGCGAGGGTCCGAGCGCCCAGGGTGCGCGTGATCGCACTGCCGGTGAGGGTTCCCACGGCGCGATTCACGTTGCGGATGGGCAGCGACAGGCTCACGGGCACTCCGGAGGTGGCGGACCCTAGCGCGTCGTTCATGAATCGCCAGTCCAGGGCCCCGTCGAGACCGTGGTCCTGCTTGACGCTCTGGTGTCGTTGTTCGGCGTCGGTGGTGACCAGCAGCGCCCGAAGGTCGAGGGTGTTGGACTCATCGTCGAGCGACGTCACCTCGAGCCGCGAGACGTCGCCGACCAGTTCGTCCAGGGTGCGCACGCCGAGGGTCGACATGTACTCACGCACCTCGTGGGCGATGAACTCGAAGAAGTTCTCCACGAACTCCGGTCGCCCGGTGAAGCGTTCGCGCAACACCGGATTCTGGGTCGCGATGCCGACGGGACAGGTGTCGAGGTGACAGACGCGCATCATGATGCAGCCCGAGACCACGAGTGGTGCGGTGGCGAATCCGAACTCCTCCGCGCCGAGCATCGCGGCGATGACGACGTCGCGACCCGTCTTGAGTTGACCGTCGACCTGCACGACCACCCGGCTGCGCAGTCCGTTGGCCGCCAACGTCTGGTGGGCCTCGGCCAGGCCGAGCTCCCACGGGGCGCCCGCGTGCTTGAGCGACGTCAGCGGCGCGGCGCCGGTGCCCCCGTCGTGTCCCGAGATCAAGATCACGTCGGCGTGCGCCTTGGCGACGCCGGCGGCGATGGTGCCGACGCCCTGCTCGGCCACGAGCTTGACGTGGATGCGCGCCTGGTCGTTGGCGTTCTTGAGGTCGTAGATCAGTTGGGCGAGGTCCTCGATCGAATAGATGTCGTGGTGCGGCGGCGGTGAGATCAGACCCACGCCCGGCGTCGAGTGACGAGTCCGGGCGATCCAGGGGTAGACCTTGGAGCCGGGGAGCTGACCACCCTCGCCGGGTTTGGCGCCCTGGGCCATCTTGATCTGCAGGTCGTCGGCGTTGACCAGGTATCGACTGGTCACGCCGAATCGGCCCGACGCCACCTGCTTGATCGCCGAACGACGGTTCTCGCGCGGGTCCAGGACGTCGAAGCGGTCCTCGTCCTCTCCGCCCTCACCGGTGTTGGATTTTCCTCCGAGGCGGTTCATGGCGATGGCCAAGGTGGTGTGGGCCTCTTCGGAGATGGATCCGTAGGACATGGCGCCGGTCGAGAAACGTCGCAGAATCGACGCCACGTCCTCCACCTCGTCGAGGGGTACCGGCGTCGCCGCCGGGCGTAGTCGCAGCAGGCTGCGTAACGTCACCGCGGCGTGCGCCTGTTCGTTCACCAGCGTCGTGTACTCCTTGAAGATGTCGTAGCGCTTCTCGCGGGTGGCGTGCTGGAGCTTCTGCACCGTGCGCGGATTGAAGAGGTGCGCCTCGCCGTCGCGACGCCACTGGTACTCGCCGTGATTGCTGATGCTCACCCGTTCGCCGGGTGCCGGGCGGTAAGCGCTGGCGTGCAGGGCGAGCGTGGACCGAGCGATGTGTTCGAACGTGATGCCCCCCACGCGAGAGGAGAAGCCGGGAAAGTAGCGCGCCAGCACCTCGGTGTCGATGCCGACGGCCTCGAAGAGCTGGCTGCCGACGTAGCTCGCGACGGTGGAGACGCCCATCTTGGACATCACCTTGACGATGCCCTTGGTCAGCGCCTTGGCGTATTGGTATCGCGCCTCGGCCGCGGTCTCGCTGGAGACCTCGCCGTTGGCGACGAGCGCGTCGATGCTCTCGTAGGCCAGGTACGGACACACCGCGGAGGCGCCGAAGCCGAGCAGCAGCGCCACGTGATGCACTTCGCGCACATCGCCGGACTCCACGACGAGTGCCGCACTCGTGCGCAGGTGCTCCTCGACCAGTCGGTGGTGCACCGCCGACGTCAACAGCAGACTGGGTATGGGGGCCAGTTCGCCCGAGGTGTTGCGGTCCGAGAGGATGACGATGTTCGCCCCGGCGCGCACCAGGGACACGACCTCGTCACACACGCGGTCGATGGCGCTCACCAGACGTTCGGCGTCGCTCGCCTCACCGTCGACGGCGAAGAGGCCCTCCACCACGACGCAGTGGAAGTCCCACTCGGCCTGGGTCTCGTTGATGTAGCGGATCTTGGCCAGCTCGTCGTAGCTCAAGATCGGTGAGGCCAACACGATCTGGTGGCAGTGTTTGGCGCTGTCGCTCAGTAGGTTGCCCTCACCGCCCATGGTCACGCGAGTGGAGGTGACGAGCTCCTCACGGATCGCGTCGAGTGGCGGATTGGTGACCTGGGCGAAGAGCTGGGTGAAGAAGTCGAAGAGCG
>JABBOA010000053.1 GCA_019352075.1 Acidobacteriota bacterium
GTGAGGGGCAGAGGGGGCGCGGCCAGGGAGTGGGTCATGGACCCACTTTAGTCCCCTTAGTTATTTAATTAACGGACCACTAGTGGTGAGCGTTCGCTCGAAGGGTCACCTAGCGTCGGGCCAGTTTGGCGGCGACGATTCCGAGCAGTTCCTCGTAGGAGTTCACGAAGGCGTCCACGCCTTCACGCTCGAGGCGGGTCGTCACCTCGTCGAGGGAGAGCTCCTCGGGCAGGCGTCCCAGCAACGCCGCGGTGCGTGTGCGCGACGTCGCCGAGGTCAGCAGCGACTTGGCGAAGTCCCCACGGGCCGCGGCGGCCACCAGCGTGGCGTCGGGCATGGTGTTGACCGTCTCGTCGGCCACGATGGAGTCCACGTAGAGCAACTCGTCGTACGAAGGATCCTTGGGGGAGGTGGACGCCCACAGGGGGCGTTGCACCTGAGCACCGACGCCCAGCAGTTCGGTCACGCGGTCGCTGGCCATCCAGCGCAGGTACACCTCGTAGGCCGCCGCCACCTGAGCGTTGGCGACGCGTCCGCGCAGGTCGTCCCCGGCGGGCAACAACTTGTCCATCGCGGCGTCCACCCGCGAGACGAAGAAGGAGGCGACGCTGGCGATAGAGCCCAGGTCGCGCCCGTTCGCCCGAGCCGCCTCTAGACCGGCGGACCAGGCACCGAGTACCTCGTCGTAGCGATCGAGGGAGAAGATGAGCGTCACGTTGACGTTGATGCCCTCGCCGAGCACGCGCGTGATGGCGGGCAGACCCTCTCTCGTCGCGGGAATCTTGATCATGACGTTGGGGCGCGCGACTTCGTCGGCCAAGTGGCGCGCCGCCGCGACCGTGCCCTGGGTGTCGCGCGCCAGGCGAGGCGAGACCTCGAGGGAGACGAAACCGTCCGCGTAGCGGCGTCGGCCCTGGGCGAACTCCTCACGGCTGCGCGCGTGCACCGGCGACAACACGTCGCACGCGTCGCGGACGTCGGCGCTGGCGAGTCGTTCGAACACCCGCTCGGCGTCGTCGGTCGTGGCGCCGGCGATCAGCGCGTCGTAGGCATTCGACGTGGCGAACGCCTTGGCGAAGATGGCCGGATTCGAGGTCACGCCGCGTGCTCCGTCGGCCACCAACCGGGCCAGTGTGCCGTCCTCGAGCCAGTCCCGACGGATGTTGTCGATCCAGGGACTCTGGCCGTACTCGACGAAGAGGCTCTCGAGGCGGGTCATCGCCCGACCTCCACCCGGGCCGCGACGAAGTCGACGAGGGCCTGCGCGGTGATGTGGAAGTGCTCAAAGACGAAGGGCGCGGGCGCGGATAGCCCGAAGTCGTCGATGCCCAGGGCGTCGTCGACGTAGCGATGCCAACCCAGGGTCGCGCCAGCCTCGAGCGAGACCGACGGCAGGTCGCGACGCAGTACCTCGTCACGGTACTGAGGCGGTTGCGCGTCAAAACAAGCCCAGCACGGGAGGGCGACGACGCGCGTCGCGATCCCGCGAGCACCGAGGGCGTCGCAGGCCGCGAGACACAGCGCAACCTCTGAACCAGTGCCCACCAGGGTGTAGCGCGCGTCGGCGACCTCGCGCACCACGTACCCTCCGCGCGCGGCTCCCTCCGCGGAGGCTCGCGCGTCGGCGCCCTCGAAGACCGGCATGTCCTGGCGCGACAGGACCAGCGCCGTGGTCGCCGGATGGGGGTCGCTCAGGTAGTCGCGCACCAGGGTCAACGTCTCGTTCGCGTCGCTCGGACGCACCACGTGAAGCCGCGGCATCGCGCGTAAGGCCGCCAGGTGCTCCACCGGTTGGTGGGTGGGACCGTCTTCGCCCACGCCCACCGAGTCGTGGGTGAAGACGAACAGGGCGCTCGCGTGGCTGAGCGCCGCCAAGCGCAGCGCGGGACGCAGGTAGTCCGAGAACACGAAGAACGTTGAGCCGATCGGGCGAAGGCCCCCGTGGAGGGCTTGTCCCACCAGTACCCCGCCCATGGCGAATTCACGGATGCCGTAGTGGATCTGGCGCCCACCGGGCGTCGTTCGGCTCTGGGCGGACGCCCCCTTCACGATGACCCCGGTGTTGTCGGTCAGGTCGGCCGACCCCGCGGTGAGCCCGGGCGTCGACGAGGCAAAGGCGTCCATGGCGCGCTGCAGGGCCTTGCGCGTCGCCACGGTGGTGCCCCCCTCGAAGGGCGGGGCCACGGCGTCGGAATCGAGACGTCCGTGGTGCTCCCACTGTCGCAAGAACTCTTCGCCGCGTTCGCCCGCGCCGGCGACGCGCTGGCGCCAGGTCGCGGCCAGGTCCCGCTTCGTCACCCACGCCGCGTTGAGGGCGGGCAGGTCCTGGTCGAGGGCGAAGGGCTCGTCGGGCATGCCCAAGATGCCCTTGGCTTCGGTGATGGCCTCTCGCGAGAACGGCGACCCGTGCGCCTCGCGGCGATCCATCATCGTCGGCGAGGGGAATCCGATGTGCGAGCGCACCACGACCAGCGTCGGGCGCTGGGTCTCGGCCACGGCCTCGCGCGTCGCGCGCTCGAGCGCGTCGAGGTCATTGGACTGTTCGCCCAAATTGATCACGTGCCAGCCGTAGGCGCTGAAGCGTGCGGGCGTGTCGTCGTGGAAAGCCAGCTCGGTGGCTCCGTCGATGGTGATGTGATTGTCGTCGTAGAACACGGTGAGCCGATCGAGACCGAGTGACCCGGCCAACGACGCGGCCTCGTGGCTGATGCCCTCCTGCAGACAGCCGTCGCCGGCGATGACCCAGGTGCGGTGATCGACGAGGTCCGCACCGTGATCGTGACGCAAGATCCGCTCCGCCAAGGCCATCCCGACGCCGTTGGCGATGCCCTGGCCCAGCGGACCGGTGGTGACCTCGACGGTCGGTGCGACGCCATTCTCGGGATGGCCCGGCGTTCGCGAGAGGGGTTGGCGAAACCGGCGCAGGTCGTCCAGGCTCAGGTCGTAACCGAAGAAGTGCGCGAGTCCGTACTGCAGGATCGACGCGTGACCGCAACTCAAGATGAATCGGT
This sequence comes from Acidobacteriota bacterium, assembly GCA_019352075.1. Classification (GTDB taxonomy): domain Bacteria; phylum Actinomycetota; class Acidimicrobiia; order Acidimicrobiales; family RAAP-2; genus RAAP-2. The sequence goes on from JABBOA010000053.1 coordinate 3,012, forward strand.
CGCGGTCCGCCCACGTCGGGTCGCTCGGGTCGTGGCGCGCCACCCTGGAGAAGAGCATCGTCGCCAATGGCGCCAGCGCCATGGCGGTGCCACTGTGACCCGAATTGGCCGCGGCCGGCGCGTCCATCGCCAGCGCCGCGATATTGCGGATCGTTCGGCCCTCGAGTGCGCTGGCCCCGGGAAACAACTCGTCGTTCATGCACTGAAGGTTAGTGAACGCGTCGGTGTTCTCGGTGCCACCGCCGCCGCCGTTGGTCGCGGCCCTGGGGGGTCGTGTGAGTAGTCTGGGTGCATGAGGACTCCCTCGTGGCGCAAGTTCTTCCGAGGCGTGTCGGTGCAGCGCGACCTTCAAGAGGTCCGTGAACTGTTCGTGCGCTATTTCAAGGAGCAGACCGTCCAACCCCTCAAGGATTTGGGTCGCTTCGTGCTCTTCGGGGCGATCGGAAGCATCTTCGTGGCTTTCGGGGTCGTCATCGGTCTGCTCGGGGTCCTACGCATGCTCCAGGCCCTGTTCCCGGTCCTGGACGGGAGTCTGTCCTTCATTCCCTACCTGATTGTGGTGGTTTTGGCACTACTCATCGGACTACTCGTCGTGCAACGGATCCTCGCGGGGACCGCCCGTCGGTCCAAGGAGTCCTAGTGGACGAGCGCGCCACGACGCGTCAGCAGTTGGAAGAAGCGGTGCGCGCCCTCTTGCCACGTACCAGTGAGATCTCAGGTCGCTTGCGACGCGCCTCCTCGTCTACGGCGGGGGCGGGGGTCGGCGGCCTCGTGACGGGCTACGCCTGGGGCTGGCTGCGCGGGCGTCGCTCGCGTCGGCACTGATGCTCGCACTCATCTGGCGGGCGCTCGTCGCGGCGGCACTGCGACGCTCGTGGGCGCAGCGATCGCGCGGCTGGCTGGCGGTGATGGTGGCCCTAGTCTTGTTGGGGCGCTTGGACGCGAGAGCGCGTCGCCGACTACGCCCACGATCCTAGGAGAACAATGAGTTCAACGGCAGTTTTGCGCGTGGGCGAACGCGTGATGTTGACAGACGCCAAGGACCGCCAGTACTTGATCACTCTCAAGGTGGGCAACGCGTTCCATACCCACACCGGCATCATCCAGCACGACGACATCATCGGCGCGCTCGAGGGGACCGTCGTGCGCGGCAGCACCGATCGAGGCTTCTTGGTCCTGCGCCCCACCCTCTCGGACGTGGTGCTCAAGATGCCTCGCGGTGCTCAGGTCATCTACCCCAAGGACCTCGGCACCATCTTGATGCAGGCCGACATCGGACCGGGCATGCGGGTGCTCGAAGCGGGGGTCGGATCGGGGGCCCTCTCGATGACGCTACTGCGCGCGGGCGCCCAGATCACCGCGTACGAGATCCGAGAGGACTTCGCTCAGCAGGCGCGAAAGAACGTCGTGGACATGCTGGGTGAGGACATCGCCTACGACGTCCACATCCGTGACGTCACCGCCGGCATCGACGAACGCGACCTCGACCGCGTGATCCTCGACATGCCCGAACCGTGGTTGGTGGTGCCCCACGCCGCCGAGGCCCTGCGACCCGGTGGCATCTTCTTGGCGTACCTACCCACGATCAATCAGACCCAACTGGTACGTGAGGCACTCAAGGTCCACGCCTTCGGGGTCGAGGAGACCGTGGAGATCTTGCGCCGCACGTGGCACATCGACGGGCGTAGCGTGCGTCCCGACCATCGGATGGTTGCCCACACCGGGTTCTTGACCTCGGCGCGTCGCCTCGTGAGGTCGGCCTAATCCTTCTCGATGAAGATGCATTCGCCGGGGCACTCTTCGGAGGCCTCCACGACGGCGTCCTCGAACTCGGGTGCCACCGTGGCCAGTCCGGCCGCACCACCGGGTGCCGATAGGGCCACGCCGTCTTGCTTGACGTAGGCCAGTCCGTCGTCGAGCAACGTGAAGACCGAAGGACAGATCTCCTCGCACAAACCGTCACCGGTGCACAAGTCCTGGTCAATCCATACCTTCATCGTTTGGCCTTTCGCTACCGCTGGGTCAGTGTCTACTTTAGCGGAAACGCCGCAGACTGAACGGTGACAGACGCGTCACGCTCACCTAGGGTTACCTTATGGAGCATTCCGATCCCTTCGGCCAATATCGCGATCACGACGCGGCACGCGACGAGTTCGACACGCCCGCCGCCGGAGTCGAGAGCCTCGACCAGGCGCTACGGCGCATCGAATACCTCGAGAAGAAGCTCGCCGACTCGCGCCTGCAACTGACCCAGTCGCGCTCGAACAATGAGAAGCTGGCGATCACCATCCAACAGACCCGCGACCAGATCGCCGCCCTACGTGACGAGGTCGAGAAGCTCACGCAGCCACCCGCGGTCTATGGCACCTTCATCGAGTTCAACCCCGACGGCACGGCCGACATCTTCGCCTCGGGTCGCAAGATGCGCGTCTCGGTGCACCCGGGACTCGATCCCGGTCAGGTGGAGCGGGGCCACGAGGTGGTCCTCAACGAATCCTTCGCGATCATCGGTATCCGTAACCCCGATGGGCAGGGCGAAGTCGTCAGCGTCAAAGAGGTGATCGACGACCGTCGGGTGCTGGTCTACGGCCGCGCCGACGAGGAGCGCGTCGTCGAGATGTCCGACGCGTTGCGCGACGTCAAGTTGCGCAGCGGCGACGCGGTCTTGCTCGACCCGCGTTCGGGGCTCCTGGTGGAGAAGCTCGTACGTCAAGAAGCCGAGGAACTGATCTTGGAGGAGGTGCCCGACGTCAGCTACGCCGACGTCGGCGGTCTCGATTCGCAGATCGAGTCGATCACCGACGCGGTGGAATTGCCCTATCTGCACCGCGCACTCTTCAACGACTACGAGCTCCCGGCCCCCAAGGGCATCCTGCTCTACGGCCCGCCCGGGTGCGGCAAGACCCTGATCGCCAAGGCCGTGGCCAACTCGTTGAGCCAGAAGGTCGCCGAGATGACCGGCAACCGCAACGTACGGTCCTACTTCCTCAACATCAAGGGACCTGAACTGCTCAACAAGTACGTGGGCGAGACCGAACGCCAGATCCGCGTGGTCTTTCAACGCGCCCGCGAGAAGGCGGAGGAGGGCGTGCCGGTGATCGTCTTCTTCGACGAGATGGACTCGTTGTTCCGCACCCGCGGCACCGGCATCAGCTCCGACATGGAATCGACCATCGTGCCACAGTTGTTGGCGGAGATCGACGGTGTGGAGTCGCTACGCGACGTCATCGTCATCGGCGCCACGAACCGCGAGGACCTGGTCGACCCCGCGATCCTGCGTCCGGGCCGCCTCGACGTCAAGATCAAGATCGAACGGCCCAACGAGAGCGGCGCCGCGCAAATCTTCGAACGCTACCTCCACCGCAATCTGCCCCTGGACGCCGAGGAGATTCGCGTCAACGGTGGGGGAGACCGCGACAAGGCCCTGCGGGTCATGATCGAGGAGACCGTCGCCAATATGTACCGCATCGACGACGCCAACCGCTTCCTCGAAGTGACCTACCAGGGCGGCGACAAGGAGATCCTGTACTTCAAGGACTTCGCCTCGGGGGCGATGATCGAGAACATCGTGCGCCGCGCCAAGAAGCTCGCGGTCAAGCGCGAGATCGCCGGTAAGGGTCGCGGACTGACCACCCAGGACCTCTTCGCCTCGATCCGCGAGGAGTACCACGAGAACGAGGACCTACCCAACACGACCAATCCCGACGATTGGGCGCGCATCTCGGGCAAGAAGGGTGAGCGCATCGTGTTCATCCGCACACTGATCAATCGAGAGAAGGCGGAGGTCGCCGGCGGACGCTCCATCCAGCACGTCGGCACCGGTCAATACCTCTAAGGATGCCCATCGCCAAGATTCTGGGAATCGAGACGGAATACGGTATCGCGGGCGGACCCGACCGCGATCCGACCACCGCCTCGAGCATCATCGTCAACGCCTACGCCCAACAGGGGCGAACGCGGATCTCCTGGGATTTCAACGACGAGTCCCCAGGGGCCGACGCTCGGGGCATCCTCAGTGGCGGCTCGCTCGCACCGATGATCGAGACCCACCTCGCCAACACCGTGCTCACGAACGCAGCGCGGCTCTACGTCGACCACGCGCACCCCGAGTACTCCTCGCCCGAATGCCGCACGCCCGGCGAGGCAACCTTGTACGACCAGGCCGGCGAGGAGGTCATGCGTCGCGCCCTGCGAGTCGCCAACGAGTCGCTACCGGCCGACCTGGGCATCACGCTCTACAAGAACAACTCCGATGGGAAGGGTAACTCCTACGGCACGCACGAGAACTACCTCGTGGCCCGCAGCGTCGACTTCTCCGACGTGGTGCGCGCCATGGTGCCGCATTTCGTCTCGCGCCAGGTGGTGGTCGGGGCGGGGAAGGTGGGCGCGGAGACCGAAGTGGGTCAGGCGGCCGACCCCGATTTTCAACTCAGCGCGCGCGCCGAATTCTTCGAGGAGGTCGTCGGACTTGAGACGACCCTCAAACGGCCCATCATCAACACCCGCGACGAGCCCCACAGCGACGCCGAGCGTTTTCGCCGTCTCCACGTCATCTGCGGCGACGCCAACATGTCACCGGTGGCGACCTTCGTCAAGCTCGGCTCGACGGCCCTGTTGCTCGCCGCCCTCGAAGCCGACGGCGTCGGAGCATTCCCGCTGGCGCCCGCACAGCCGGTGCGCGCCATCCGCGACTTCTCCTTCGACACCTCGCTGCGCACCGTCGTACCCGACGGGGACGGTCGCCGTCGCACCGCCTGGGACTACCAGGACGAGCTCTGGCAGCTCGCCCAGCGTTACGTGGAACGCCACGGGGCGACGGTGGTCGCCGGCGGGGACGAGGTCGCGCAGATCCTGCGCCAGTGGCGCGAGATGCTCGACGGGGTGCGTGACCACCCCGAGGACGTGGCCGATCGAGTGGACTGGGTGGCCAAGCGACGCATCGTCGAAGGATTCCAATCGCGCTACAGTCTCGCGCCCCGTGACGCCAAACTGCGCGCCATCGACTTGCAGTACCACGACGTGCGCCGCGACAAGTCCCTCGCCGCTCGGGTCGGCCTCCAGCAAATGTTCTCTGACGAGGAGATTCGACGCGCCGTCGCGCGGGCTCCTGGTTCCACGCGCGCCTATTTCCGTGGTGAGTGCGTCACGCGGTTCCCCGACGACATCGTGTCGGCCAACTGGGATTCCATCGTGTTCGACGTCGGGCACGGTCCCCTGCAACGCATCCCCATGATGGACCCCACCCGGGGCACCGAGGAACTCACCGGCTCGTTGTTCGCACATAATCTGACGGCGGTTGCGCTCGTCGCCGCTCTCAACGGGTAGAACTAATACGTGACTGAACAAGAGCGCATCCAACGACAACGAACTGAACGGCCCCGCGACGAGAGCGACGACGTGACGCTCGTCACCAAGAAGGGCGAGCAACTGAAGGCCGAACTCGACGACCTGCTCGACGAGATCGACGTCGTTCTCGAGGAGAACGCCGAGGAGTTCGTTCGCAACTACGTCCAAAAGGGCGGCCAGTAATGGGCCTGCCGCTCTTCGACGCCCAGAGTGACCCGGGACCCTCGTTCGTCCGATTCGCCGAATTGGCGGGCCTGACGACGACGCCCCACCACACCGAACTCTCGGCGCACGCCACCACCGTCGTGGCCGTGCGCTACGACGGAGGAGTGGTGATGGTGGCGGACCGACAGGCCACGTCCTACTACGTCGCCAACCGCGACGTCCGCAAGATCGAAGCGGCCGATCGCTACACCGCACTAGCCATCTCGGGCTCGGCCGCGCGGGGGCTGGAGTTCATCCGCCTCGCCCAACTCTCCTTCGAGCACTACGAGAAGATGACCGACTCGGCCCTGAGCCTCGAGGGCAAGGCCAACTACCTCTCACCGCTGGTCCAGCGCAACAACCTCACGTCCACCCTGGTGGTGCTGCCCCTTCTCGCGGGGTGGGACCTCGCGCACCAGCGCGGGCGGGTCTTCGAATACGACGGTGCGGGCGGTTGCTACGAACGACAGGACTTCGCGGTCATCGGATCGGGCTCGCCCTTCGCCGACTCGACGCTGCGATTGGGCTTCACACCCGACATGTCGCGCGAGGACGCCCTCGCGCTCGCCGCGCTAGCCATCTACGAAGCCGCGGACAACGATCCCAGCACCGGGGGCCCCGACTTCGTGCGCGACATCTTCCCCATGCTCGTGACGTTGACGTCCGAGGGGTTCCGCGAACTCGACCAGGAAACGGCCTCGGCCACCTTTCGCGCGATCAACGACCGCCGCTCGGCCTCGCGCGGTGTCGCCGGGGGGACGCTGCGATGAGCAATTACTTCTACGTCGCCCCCGAACAACTCATCAAGGACCGCGCCGAGTTCGCCCAGAAGGGGATCGCGCGGGGTCGCTCCATCGTGGCGGCCATCTACGACGTGGGGGTGGTCATGGTCGCCGAGAACCCCTCGGCGTCACTCAACAAGATCTCGGAGATCTACGACCGAATCGCCTTCGCGGGCGTGGGGAAGTACAACGAGTTCGACCGACTTCGCGAGGCCGGCATCCGTTGGGCCGACGGTACGGGGTACACGTACTCGCGCGAAGACGTCGATGCGCGCGCGCTCGCGAACTTCTACGCCCAGCACCTGGGCGACATGTTCACCGAGGGGCAGAAGCCCCTGGAGGTGGAGATCCTGGTGGCTCAACTCGGCAACAAGTTCCGACCGACCAAGTTGTACCGCGTCGCCTACGAAGGGACCATCTCCGACGAGACGGACTTCGCGGTGCTCGGCGGCGACGCTGAGACGATCAAGGGGCGCTTCGCCGACCTCGAGGTCGGCCGGCTGACGCTCGCCCAGACCCTCAAGAACGCGGTGTCCGCGCTCGCGGGTCCGGATCGTCAGTTACCGGTGGGCGACCTCGAGGTCGGCGTGCTCGAGGACCGCGGTGATCGCCGCACCTTCGCGCGGCTGGACGACGAGCAGATCGCCCGTCTGCTGGCTTGAACCGGAACTAGGGTCGAGCCATGTTGCGTCGCATCTTCGGGATCGAGACCGAATACGGAGTCACCTATTCGCTACGGGGCCAGCGTCGTCTCAGCCCCGACGAGGTGTCGCGATTCTTGTTCCGCAAGGTGGTCGCCTGGGGCCGGTCGAGCAACGTCTTCTTGGAGAACGGTAGCCGCCTGTACCTCGACGTGGGCAGCCACCCCGAATACGCCTCCGCCGAGTGCGACACGCTCAAGGACCTCGTCGCCCAGGACAAGGCGGGGGAGGCGATCCTGCGCGAGTTGGTCAACCACGCTCAGCAGCAACTCGACGAGGAAGGAGTCCGTGGCGACATCTTCTTGTTCAAGAACAACACCGACTCCTCGGGTAATTCCTACGGATGTCACGAGAATTACTGCATCGAACGCATCGAGGACCTCGCGCGGCTCGAACAGGTCTTCATCCCCTTTCTCGTCACCCGACAGATCTTCGCCGGTGCCGGCAAGGTCGTCACCAACTCCAGGGGTACCGCGTTCGCCATGAGTCAGCGTGCGGAGCACATGTGGGAGTCGATCTCCTCTGCGACCACACGTTCGCGACCCATCATCAACACCCGTGATGAACCCCACGCCGACCCCGAGAAGTACCGACGGCTGCACGTGATCGTGGGCGATTCCAACATGAATGAATACGCCACCTTCATGAAGGTGGGGACGGCCGCAGTCGTCCTCGCGATGATCGAGGACCGCACGACGGTCCTTCGCGACTACAACATGATCTCGCCGATCAACGCCCTGCGCGAAGTGTCCTACGACCTATGGAGTAAGGAACCCATACGGCTCACGTCGGGCCGCGACATGACCGCCCTCGAACTCCAGGAGGACTTGTGCGAGCGAGCCGAACAGTTCGTCATCACTCACGATGTGCCGTCGGATCAAGTGGAGGCGGTCCGGATGTGGCGCGAGTGCATCGAACAGTACCGGTCGGACCCGATGGGTCTAGCCGATCGGGTGGACTGGATCGCCAAACTGCAGATCATCGAGCGCGAGCGTGAACGCAGTGGCGTGGCCCTCAGCGACCCCAAGGTCGCGTTGATCGACCTGCTCTACCACGACACCAACACTCAGCGGGGGCTCTACTACCGCCGCCAGGCCCGTGGTCACTTCGCTCGCATTGTCACCAATGACGAGGTGAACACCGCCTCACAGTCAGCGCCCACCACGACTCGCGCGCACATGCGCGGCACCTTCATCCGCGAGGCCAAGAAGTGGCACCGCGATTACACCGTCGATTGGGTCCACCTCAAGCTCAATGACGAGATGCAACGAACGGTGCTGCTCAAGGACCCCTTCCGCTCCCACGACGAGAGATTCCAGAAGTTGCTCAGCTCCCTGGAGCGACCACCCAAGACCGGCTAGCGCCGCGAGGTAGCGACACTCGACCACCGGCGCGCCGCCGTTGACACTTTTGTCACGCCCGCCGTGTTTATTGTGGCGCTGTTGTCATCCGCGGCGGGGTTCTTCACTATGGTGACGATGACGAGGGATTCGCGCTAAACGGTGGCCGGATTCGTCGCAAACGGTGGGACACGCGGGCGCGAGAGCGTGGCGCCTCCCACACTGGCGGCGAGTGATCAGGATGGGGAGTCAATGCAGGACCACGACGTCGAGTCGGCGAGGTCACGGCGCTCGGTGACGCGATCGATGACGAGCGCGCTCACCGGACTGGTGCTCGGTGTGTCGATCCTTCTCCCCATCGCTTCACGCGCGTCGGCGCTGACGGCGACCCCCACGGCACCGCGCGGGGGGCCGGTTCAACTAGCCAATGCGGCGCTCGACAGCGGGCGGGGGCCGGGGGGCCTCGCGACGCGTGCGCCGCTCACGACGTCGCAACGCCGCCCGGTCGTCGTGACGTCTCCTCGCACGCTCAGTGTCACCGCCGGAGCGACAGTCCGGTTGGTGGCGCGCGCCAAGGGACGTCCCTCACCGCGCGAGCAGTGGTTTCGCGAGTTGCGCTTCGCTCACCGATTCATGGCGATCCGCGGCGCCACGGGCGCCGTTCTCGTGCTCAAAAGGGTGACGACGCACCTCGACGGCACCCGCTACCGCGCCGTGTTCACCAACGTCGCCGGTCATCGCAGTAGTCGCGTGGCCACCCTCACGGTGAGGTCGCGGCCCGTGACGCCGCGCCCGGTGACGACGCCACCGCCACCCACGACCACTCCGCCACCCACGACGACGGTAACGACAACGCCGGCGCCGGCACCTTCGCCGGTGAGCGTCACCCCATCGCCCACGGTGACGACGCCGATGCCGGCGCCGATACCGGCGCCAGCGCCGTTCAGCGTCCCGCCGTCAGCGCCCCCCACGCCGCCGGTCGTCCCTGCGCCCGGCCCTTCGGGCGCCCCGTCGCCGGTCATCGTCACACTCAACCCCCAGGGGGTGACGGTGACCAGCGGCGCCAGCGCCTCGTTCAACGCGACGGCCACCGGCTCGCCGAGCCCCGGGGTGACGTGGCAGTATTCGAGCGACGGCGGCGCGACGTACGTCACCGTGACTGGCGCGACGTCGAGCACCTTGAGTGTGAACACGGCCACGATCTCGATGAACGGGTACCTGTATCGGGCCGTGTTCACCAACTCCCTGGGGTCGGTCACGACCACCGCAGCGACGCTCTCGGTCACCGCCGCCCTCGTGAACTCGAACAACTGGGCGGGCTACGTGGCGACCCCGGGGTCGTACAGCCACGCGTCGGGTACGTTCACCGTCCCCACGGCGAGTTGTACCAGCGCGACGACGTACGCGTCAATCTGGGTCGGTATCGACGGCATGGGCAGTCCGACCGTCGAACAAGATGGCGTCACGGTGGAGTGCAACGCCGGTACGGCCACCTACGGCGCGTGGTACGAGATGTACGGCGACACCAACGTCAACTGCAACTGTTACAGCGCGGTCCCCCTGGCCAACACGTACCCCGTCTCGCCGGGTGACGAGATCACCGCCAGTGTCGACGCCGCCAATACGACGTGGACCCTTTCGCTGGTCGACGCCACGGCCAACTGGAGTTTCACCATCACAATTTCGAATCCCACCCCCACACCCGCTCAGACTTCGGCGGAGTGGATCTTCGAGCGCCCGATGATCTGTTCGGACAACCAGTGCACGAGTTCCACGCTCGCGACCCTGACCGCGACGACGCCGGTCACCTTCACTCGCGCGCAGGCCACGGCGGGAGCGGTCACGGCCAGCATCATCTTCTTCCCCGACGTGGGCGTCGCGATGGCCACCGGATCGCCTCTCGCGGTGTCGCCGGGCCCCCTCAGCACAGATGGCACATCCTTCGATGTCTGAAACACCGTCGCGACACTGATCACACTCGGCGCAGCAGTGGCTCACCGCGCGAAAGACCCCGGGTCCGGTGCTGCGCAACTCTTCGACGCGATCACCGACGACGACTATCCACGTCACTGCCACTCGCCAAGCGACGTGGTGGCGGCTGGTTCATACCCAATAGCGACGAAAAATCACGCCGACCTCGTCGGGTCCCGTGCTTTCCAGAATTCCCCCGCAATGTTCGATCACAGCGGCGGAGCCGATGTTGTCATCGTCACAGGTCAGGAGTACCGGTGAGATGCCGTTCTCATTGGCAAGTCGGATGGCTTGGTACAGCATCTCTGTGGCGTAGCCCTTGCGGCGGTGTTCCTCGATAACCGCGAAGCCAATGTGGCCGCCGTATGTCGCGAGGTAGTCGTTCAGTCTGAAACGGACTGAAACACGGCCGACGAGCAACCCGTCCACGTCCGCAGCCAGCACCGCGGCGGGAACTTGGCCTTGCGTCAGGTTGCGATCCGACCGAAGGTCGCCAAGCAGTTCGAGGTACTGCGGCCACGGCTGCCCTTCGCAGTACGAGGTCAGAAACGTCGAGCCCTTCCTCTGAAAATCACGCCAAGCTCGGAGGGCAGCCTCTTCGTCGGTCGGCGTGAACGTTCGAAGCACCAGCGACATGACCAGATCCTACTGACGGCCTTCGAGAAGCTCCTCGACGGAGGCTGCCTTCGGTGGCGGCGACATGGATGCCGCTCATAAAAATTGTCTAAATCTCTGTGGGGGGCCCGTGGTTGTGATGTTCTCTGCGCTGCTTCACAGAATAATTTCGCACGACGACGAGTAGCCTTGACCGGTGAGCGAAATCGGGTCGAAGGAAC
>JABBOA010000054.1 GCA_019352075.1 Acidobacteriota bacterium
CGAAGAGAGCACGACCATCAGTCGCGCACAGGGTCACTAGTCTAGCCGTCGACGCAGACCGGCACCTTCGCCCTAGAGCAGGTTCTCGCCACCGAAGATGTCCGAGACCGACGAGTCCTCGAAAATCGCCGAAATCGCGTTGGCCACGATGGTCGCGACCGAGAGGATCTCGAGTTTCTCGAAGCGCCGCTCGGGCCCCAGGGGCAGGGTGTCGGTCACGATCACCCGGCTGACCGGCGCGTTGAACAGGCGGTCCACGGCGGGCGGCGAGAACAGGGCGTGGGTGGCCATCACCCAGATCTCGCCGGCCCCCTGGGCCTTCAAGAGGTCGCACGCGGCCACGATCGTGCCGGCGGTGTCGATCATGTCGTCGATCAGGACGCAGTGGCGTCCCGCGACGTCACCGACGATATGGCGCGCCTCGGCCACGTTGGCCGTGCCGCGCGGGCGCGTCTTGTGCACCAGGGCCAGGTCGCACCCGAGGTGCTGGGCGTAGCGCTCGGCCACTTTGACGCGCCCCGCGTCGGGGGCCACCACGACCAGCGTGTTGGTGTCGGCGTGCTTCTTGAGGTAGTCCTCGAGCACCGGGGCGGCCACCAGGTGATCCACCGGGATGTCGAAGAACCCCTGGATCTGACCCGAGTGGAAGTCGACCGAGAGCACGCGGTTGGCGCCCGCGGTCTGGAGCATGTCGGCGATCAACTTGGCGGTGATGGGTTCGCGACCCGTCGACTTGCGGTCCTGGCGCGCGTAGCCGTAGTTGGGGATGACCGCGGTGATGGATTTCGCCGAGGCGCGCTTGGCGGCGTCGATCATGATGAGCTGTTCCATCACGGCGTCGTTGACGGGTGAGGAGTGGGTCTGGATGATGAAGACGTGCGCACCGCGGATCGATTCGTCGAAGCGGCAGTGGATCTCGCCGTTGGCGAACTCACGCAGGTTCGCCTCGGTCAGACCGACCCCGAGTTGACCCGCGATGTCCTGGGCGAGTGCGGGGTGGCAACGCCCCGTGACAATGACGAGACGACGTTTAGACAATGACTCCACGTCGCAATGGTACAAGGTGCATCCGGCGACGACTTCTCCTACGATGCGGGGGTGAGCGACTACGACGAGTTCGGTTACCTCGAGGAGAACGCTGCCGAGTGGGGACTCTCGCCGGTGTCGGCGCACGTGCGCCGAGCGTTCGTCGCCGTCGAGGGCCTGCGACAGGTGAGCGCGCTGGTCTGGGGCGACACCGCGCCCGGGCTGGTGCTGGTGCACGGCGGCGCGCAGAACGCCCACACCTTCGACACGGTGGCGCTGGCCCTCGAGCACCCGCTGGTCGCTCTGGATCTCCCCCATCACGGTCACTCCGACGCCTCGTTCTACGGCCCGCGAGCGCTGCGCGAGCACGCCGAGGATCTGGCCACGGCGATCCCCGCGCTCAGTGAACCTCCGGTCACGCTGGTGGCGATGTCCTACGGCGCCCTGGTGGGAGTCGTCCTGGCCCACGAACACCGCGACCTGGTGCGCCGTCTCGTCATGATCGACGTCACGCCGGGGGTGGACGCGCAACGGGCCCGCCACATCCTGGACTTCATCGAGGGGCCCGCGACGTTCGCCGATCTCGACGAGATGCTCGCGCGCACCATCGCCTTCAATCCCGGCCGCTCGGAGTCGTCGCTGCGCCGCGGCATCTTGCACAACGCCATCGAACGCGCCGACGGGACCTGGGTCTGGCGACACCAGCGCCACGCCGCGGCGACGCGCACGCCCGTTCCCGTCGAGGACCTGTGGCGGTGGCTCGAGGAACTCACCGTCCCGGTGACCCTGCTGCGCGCCACGGGTTCCTCGTCGGTGGTCCGCGACGCCGACGTCGCCGAGTTCCGGCGACGCCGACCCCACGACGACGTCATCGACGTGGCCGGGGCCAGCCATTCCATCCAGGGCTCGCACCCCGTGGAACTGGCCGCGATCCTTCGTCGGTGGCTCTGAGCGCCGGCGCGCGGCGCGATTCCCCGCGCTGATCGGCGTCGCGACCAGTTCTTGGTTGCCCATTGGTCGAATTGGTCGAGAAGTGGGTCCCGACGCCGTGACGGGTCCGCAGAATCTACGACGTTTCAAAGGCCACACACCGTGCACATCAATCCAACCAATGGACCCATTCGGGTAGAGCCACCCACTACAGTGGCCCAGGTCCACCCAACGTCGCTGGAGTCCCTCATGTCGCGCACGAATGAAACGCCCGTGGCGGTGGCGGGCGAGCCCGCGCGTCGCTTCGTCTACGACTTCGACCACGACCACGGCGTCGAGCCGATGGGTCTCAAGGCCCTCCTGGGCGGCAAGGGCGCCAACCTCGCCGAGATGACCTCCGTGCTCTCGCTGCCGGTCCCCCACGGCTTCACGATCGCCACCACGGCGTGTCGCGCCTACCTGCGTCACGGCTGGCCCCTGAGCCTGGACCACGAGATCGACGACGCCCTCGAACGTCTCGAGGCCAAGATGGGCCGACGTTTCGGCGACCACGTCGACCCGCTCCTGGTCTCGGTGCGCTCGGGCGCGCAGTTCTCGATGCCCGGCATGATGGACACCGTCCTCAACCTCGGCCTCAACGACGGTTCGGTCGAGGCGCTCGTCGCGCGCAGCGGCGACGCGCGCTTCGCCTACGACTCCTACGCGCGCTTCATCGCCATGTACGCGCGCATCGTGCTCGACCTCGACGCCCCTCTCTTCGACGAGCACCTTCGCCACGCCATGGCGGTCGCCGGCGTCGCCACCGAGGGCGAACTCAGCGCCGAGGTGAACCGCGACCTCGCCGCGCGCTATCGCGCGGTGGTCGAGCAGCAGAGCGGTCGGCCCTTCCCCCAGGAGCCGCGTACCCAGTTGCGTGAAGCGATCGAGGCGATCTTCTCGTCGTGGAACGGCGCGCGAGCGCGCGCCTTCCGCGAGCGCGAGGGCATCGATCACGACCTGGGCACGGCCGCCAATATCCAAGCCATGGTCTTTGGCAACCGCGACGCGACGTCGGGCACCGGCGTCGCCTTCACGCGCAACCCCTCGACCGGCGAGCCCGCCCCCTACGGCGACTTCATGGTCAACGCCCAGGGCGAGGACGTGGTGGCCGGGACCTCGATCACGCGACCCTTGAGCGACCTCGACTACCTCTTCCCCGACGTGGCCAACCAGCTGCGCGAGGTCTTCGCGCGTCTCGAGGCGCACTTTCGCGACATGTGCGACATCGAGTTCACCGTCGAGCAGGGGCACCTGTGGATGCTCCAGACCCGCCCGGGCATGCGCACCGGGGCGGCGGCGCTGCGCATGGCCGTGGACATGGTGAACGACCCCGAGATCCGCCTCACCCGCGGCGAAGCCCTGTCGCGCATCACCGGTGACCACTTGGACCAGGTGCTGCACCCGACGTTCGCCACGGCCGCGACCCTCGAGCCCCTCGCAAAAGGACTGGCGGCCTCGCCCGGGGCCGCCGTCGGGCGCGCCTACTTCGACGCCCCCTCCGCGGTCGCCGCGACGCGCCGCGGCGAGCCCGTCGTGCTGGTGCGCGCCGAGACCTCGCCCGACGACGTCGAGGGCATGATGGTCGCCCAGGGAGTGATCACCGCGCGCGGGGGCCTGGTGAGTCACGCGGCGGTCGTGGCGCGCGGCTGGGGGAAACCCGCCGTGGTCGGGGTGAGTGAGCTGCTCGTCGGAGCCCGCGAGGCGCGCGTCGGCGACGTCGTGATCGCCGAGGGCGACTGGCTCTCGCTCGACGGGACGGCCGGCGTGATCGTCCAGGGCGCGGTCGAGCTCGCCTCGGGGGCCGCACCCGCGCAACTCGACACCATCCTGCGCTGGGCCGACGAGGTGCGCGCCGGTCACCTGGGGGTGCGCGCCAACGCCGACACCGCCGCCGACGCCCTCGCGGCGCGCCAACGCGGTGCCGAGGGCATCGGCCTGTGCCGGACCGAGCACATGTTCCTCGGGCCCGATCGGCTCCCCGTGGTGCGCGCCATGATCCTGGCCACGAGCGACGACGAGTACCGCGACGCGCTGGCGCGCCTGCTCGACGTGCAGCGCGCGGACTTCGTGGCGATCCTCGAGGCGATGGACGCGCTGCCGGTCACCGTGCGGCTCCTGGACCCTCCCCTGCACGAGTTCCTCCCCGACCTCGAGGCCCTGCTCGTGAAGGAGGCGCGCGAAGGACTGAGCGACGACGACACGCGCCTGCTCGCCGCGGCGCGCTACTGGCATGAGCAGAACCCCATGCTCGGAGTGCGCGGCGTGCGACTGGGTGTCCTGCGACCGGGCCTCTACGCGATGCAGGTGCGCGCCCTGCTCGAGGCGGCGCACCTACGTCTGGCCGACGGCGGAGACCCGCGCGTCGAGATCATGATCCCCCTGACCATCTCGGCGCCCGAGCTGGCCCTGGCGCGCTCGTGGGTCGTCGAGGCCAGTGACTACGTCGCCAGCCACTACCGCACGCCCCTGCACTTCTCGATCGGCACGATGATCGAGACGCCTCGCGCCGCCCTGGTGGCCCACGAGATCGCCGCGCACGCCGACTTCTTCTCCTTCGGCACCAACGACCTCACCCAGATGACCTTCGGCTTCAGTCGCGACGACGTGGAGGGCAAGTTGATGGCGCCCTACCTCGCGGCGGGCCTCTTGGAACACAACCCCTTCGACGTCCTCGACGACCAGGCGGTGGCCGAACTGGTGCGACTGGGCATCGAGCGCGGGCGACGGACCAATCCTCGGCTCAAGGTGGGCATCTGCGGCGAGCACGGGGGCGATCCCGAGTCCATCGCCACGCTCTTTGGCTGCGGGGTCGACTACGTCAGTTGCTCGCCCTATCGCATCCCGGTCGCGCGCCTGGCCGCCGCCCAAGCGGTCCTGAGCGCGCGCGTGGCGGTCTCCTCCTCGATAACTACAAGCTGACCAGTAGTTTTGCGCGCCTCGGACCAACTGCGCTGCCGCTGGCGGGGGAGGGCTCGAACCTCCAACCTACGGATTCAAAGTCCGCCGTTCTGCCAATTGAACTACCCGCCACCTAGGGTGCTAACAATCTTTCTAGATTCTTAATGAATGCCGAACGATCATTAACGCCAACACGCCACACTAGAGCCTGACCGCACTGCAAAGGAACGCCCGTGACCAATCTCCCTTCCAACAATGCCTACGTCGCCATTGTTGACGACGATGCCGCCATCCGCTCGGCACTGGGTCGCGCCCTGCGGATGGAGAACTACGACGTCGAACTCTTCGAGGACGGCTCGAGTGCGTTGCGCGCCGTGCAGTTACGCGCCCCCGACGCGATCGTCTTGGACCTGCAGTTACCCGACATCGACGGTTTGGAGGTGTGCCGGCGCATCCGACGCGCCGGTGACGCCACCCCGATCTTGATGTTGACCGCGCGCGACGCGGTCAACGACCGCGTCGAGGGGCTCGACGTGGGCGCCGACGACTACCTCGTCAAGCCCTTTGACCTGGCCGAGCTCCTGGCCCGACTGCGCGCGCTGCTGCGTCGACGCCAGGTCAATGACGGCGACGACGTCATCTTGCGCTTCGAGGACCTGACACTCAACCCCGGGACCCGCGAGGTCCGTCGGGGTGAACGCGTCATCGAACTCACCAAGATCGAATTCGACCTGCTGGAGCTATTCCTCCAGCACCCCCGCCAGGTCCTCACCCGCGACCAGATCCTCGACTTGGTCTGGGGTTACACCTTCGACTCGGGCACCAACTCGCTGGCCGTCTACATCGGCTACCTGCGTCGCAAACTCGAAGAGGGCGACGAGGGCCGACTCATCCAGACGGTTCGTGGCGTGGGGTACGCGCTGCGCACTGCATGACCTTTCGCAGTCGCGTCATCGCCGCCACCGTGATCGCGGCGGCCCTGGCCGTGGTGTTGGCGAGCCTGACGTCGTTCCTCTCGACGCGCAACGCCCTCACGCACTCGGTGGACGAGTCCTTGATCCAGGCGGCGGATCACCGTGATGACAACTTCGGCGGGACGCCGTCGATCCTCGTGCTCGCTGACGGATCGACGCTGCCCTCGGGCGTGGCCAGCGGATTCGTCGACGCCACCATCACCAAATTCGCCAAGGGTCTCGCCACCGGCAAGGACTTTCGCACCGTCGTGGTGAACAACGAGACCCTGCGAGAACTCATCGTCGCGCTGCCCGTGGGTACGCCCGTCGCGGTGGGCAACAGCGAGTTCCAGACCACCACGACCTCGGCCGACGTCTTCTTCCTCGCCTTCTCGGGCCAGATCGCCGAGTTGCGCAGCCTGGTGCGGACCCTGCTGTTCGTCTCGGCGGGGGTCCTGCTGCTGGCCCTCTCCCTGGGCCTGCTGCTAGCGCGCGCGGCGCTGCACCCGCTCGAGGACGTGACCGACGACATCGAGGAGATCGCCGAGACGAATGACATGTCGCGGCGCCTCGAGGAGGGCGACGTGGATGAGTTGGGCCGACTCCGTCGAACGTTCAACCGCCTACTGGGCACCGTCGAGGACAGCCAGAGGCTCCAGCGCCAACTCGTGCTCGACGCGTCGCACGAGCTTCGCACCCCCCTGACGAGTCTGCGCACCAACGCCCAGGTGCTCTCGCGCGCGCAGCAACTCGCGCCCGAGGACCTGGAGCAACTGACCGACGACATGGTGGCCCAGGTCGACGAACTCGCGGCGCTGGTCGGCGACCTCGCCGAGTTGGCGCGTGGGGAGCGCTCCGAGGGGCCGGTCGTCGAGTTGCGCCTCGACGACGTCGTCGAAGAGTGCGTCGAGACCGCGCGCACCTACGCGCGCATCAAGAACGTGGTCATCGAATCGGACCTCGAGACGTCGCTGGTCGTCGGACGACGCGACCGGCTGGTGCGGGCCGTCTCGAACCTGCTCACCAACGCCATCAAGTTCACGCCCGCCGGTAGCGAGATTCGCGTCACCACGGCCCAGGGCGTCGTGACGGTCGCGGATTCGGGACCCGGCGTCGCCGAGGAGGACGTCCCCATGATCTTCAATCGATTCTGGCGATCGCCCCTCTCGCGCGGTCTGCCGGGTTCGGGCCTGGGACTTTCCATCGTGGACCAGGTGGTGTCCGAGCTCGGTGGCCACGTCGACGTGGATCGCGACCCACTGCTGGGCGGCGCGCGATTCTCCCTCACCCTGCCCACGCTCTGAGTCGGACCCCGAGCCGATCCGTCGCCGGGTCGTGGCGCGATGCGCCCGCGTCGGACCTGGTGAGAACCGGTCGAGGGGGCACGGAGTCGCCTTGCGGGGGCGCATCTTTCCAAATTTCTTAGGTTTGACTGTTCGGGTCTTTATGCGCGACTGCGAGACTGGAGGGCATGACCCCCTCCTCTCGCACCACCCATCAGCGTGATCGGCGCTTCGCGCGCGTTCGCCTGCTGACGCGCTCGATCTTCGTGGGGTCGAGCGTTCTCTCGGTGGGCATGGTCGGCTACCTCTCGAGCGTCACGAAGTTGCACCCGGCGGGAGCGAAGCCCCCGACCAGTGTGGTGGCGCCCACGACGACCACCTTGGCGGGTGCCACGGGTGCCACGGGTGCCACGGGTGCCACGGGTGCCACGGGTGCGACCGCCACCACTACGACCACCGTGCCGGTCACCACGACGACGACGTGCTACACGTCGCCGTCCGGCAACACCTTGTGCAATTAGAGACATCCATGATTTTCTCGATTTGGGGACTGTCGGGGTCCCTGCACACCGAACATGAGAGCCAACTGCCCTTCGCCGAAGACCGTCTGGCGTACTGGCGCGACGCGATCGATGACGCCTGCAACCGCTTCGATCCCGCCTCGGAGATCTCACGACTCAACCGCGCCGACGGCGTGATCACCCTGAGCGAGACGCTGTCGCGCGCGCTCGTGGCGGCCCAGCGCGCCGCTCGACTCAGCCAGGGGCTCTGCGACCCCACGGTCCTTGACTCGCTCGTGGCCCTGGGCTACGACCGCGATTACGACACCCTGGGCGAACTCGAGGACACGCCGGTGTCGCTCTCGCCGGCACCGGGCTTCGCCGCGTTGGACTTCGACCCCGACGCGCGCACGGTCAACAAGACCGATCGCTGGCGCATCGACCTGGGGGCGAGCGCCAAGGCGCTGCTGGCCGACCTAGTGGCCGAGGACGTCGCCCCCACCGGCGGCGTCGTGGTCGAGATCGGCGGTGACGTCTGCGCCCGGGGCCGTGGCGCGCAGGGACCATGGGTGATCGGCGTCGCCGCCACCCTGGCCATCTCGGGCGAGGAACCGCGGATCGCGTTGGAGAACGGGGCCGTCGCGACCTCCTCCAACGACGTGCGCACCTGGCGCCGCGGCGACACCGTCGTGGGTCATCTCATCGACCCGCGCACCGGGCGCGGCGCCGTGAGCCCCTACGCCGCGGCCACGGTCATCGATACCGACTGCGTGGGGGCCAACGCGTTCGCCACCGCGGCAATACTGTGGGGAGAGGACGCCGGGTGGCACATCGCCCAAGCGGGTCGCTCGGCCCGCCTGGTGCGCCACGACGGCTCCGTGGAACTGATCGGGGCCTGGCCCAGGGAGGAGGAGGCGTGATCGCCCTCACCACCCCGTACCTCTGGTACGCCACGCGCGCGACGGGCATCGTGGCGCTGCTGCTCTTCACCGGCGTGGTCATGTTGGGCACGCTGGTGGCCAATCGCGTCGGCGGCACCTTCATCGGACGCTTCGAGGTCAACGAGGTCCACCGCTCGCTCTCCATCGTCGCCGTGGTGTTCTTGTTGCTCCACATCATCACCACCATCCTCGACAGTTTCGTGTCGACGGGCGTGCTCGCGTCGGTCATCCCCTTGACCTCGAGCTACAAGCGCGTCCCGGTCGCCCTCGGCACGGTCGCCTTCGACCTCATCTTGGCGGTGTGGATCTCGAGCCTGTTGAAGTTGCGCCTCAAGAACCAGACCTGGCGCTTCATCCACTGGTTCAGCTGGCTCGCCTACGCCATCTCGCTGATGCACGTCTACACCACCGGCACCGACACCCACCAGGGCATCGGAACCCTGCTGGTGCTGGGTTGCGCGATCGTCGTGGCGCTGGCCGGCGTCTGGCGCTTTCTCGGGCGACCCACGCGCGCCGCCGGACGCACCGCCCTGTCCCCGCTCGCCACGCCCCCGGTACCGCCGCGACCGCGTCTTCCCGACTCGGTCCCCCGTGACCTCCCGCGCCCCCGGGTGCCCGAGGACTTCCCCAAGTCCCCACCACGTCCGCCGTCATCACGAGGTCGTCGATGATCGAGGCGCACACCCTGCCACGACTCTTCGCCGGGGCCACCGACCGACCGTTGTCGCTCGCGCACCACGAGGAGGTCTTCCAGCCCGACGGCGACGTCGCGAACGTGCTGGAGGAGCTCAACGCCTCGGGGCTGATCGGCCGCGGTGGCGCGGGCTTTCCCACGTCGCGCAAGGTCGAACTCCTGCGTAACCAGCGCGGTCACAAGTACGTCGTGGTCAACGGCATGGAGGGCGAGCCCGCCGCGCACAAGGACTTCCGCCTCCTCTCCACCAACCCGCACCTCGTGCTCGACGGTGCCGAGATGCTGGCCTCGATGATCGGCGCGAGCCGTATCGCGGTCTGCGTGG
The DNA here is from genome assembly GCA_019352075.1 of Acidobacteriota bacterium. Taxonomy (GTDB): domain Bacteria; phylum Actinomycetota; class Acidimicrobiia; order Acidimicrobiales; family RAAP-2; genus RAAP-2. The sequence goes on from JABBOA010000054.1 coordinate 9,590, forward strand.
CGCGCGACAATCCGACGGTCGTGCACCACGTCGAGCAGGCCATCCACGAACGCGCCCGGCGCAACTTGCGCGGGCCCGGCATCGACCTGCACACTCCCCCGTGGCGCTTCGTCGCGGGCGAGGAATCCGCCCTCGTGCACTGGCTCGACGACAACGAGTCCCTCCCCCAGTATCGGCCGGGTCGTCCCCACATCCTGAGGATCGGCCGCGGACCGGTCCTGGTGGACAACGCCGAGACCTGCGCCAACGTGGGACTGATCGGCCGTTACGGGGCGCAGTGGTTCCGCTCGCTGGGCACCGACGACCACCCCGGTAGCGTCGTGGTCTCGGTCACCGGCGCGGTGCAGCGACCGAGCGTGCTCGAGGTCAATCTCGGCACCCCGTTGCGCGCCATCCTCGCCAGCGCCGGTGCCGACACCTCTCCCCAGGCCGTGCTGCTCGGGGGCTACGGGGGGGCCTGGTTGCGCGGGGACCAGATCGACACGCCCTACAGCAACGACGCCCTCGCCGCCCATAACCTCAGCGTCGGCGCGGGCATCATCGCCGTGCTCCCGCGACAGGCCTGCGGCGTCGCCGAGGCGCACCGGGTGGTGCGATGGATGGCCCACGAGAGCGCGCGACAGTGCGGTCCGTGCGCCTTCGGCCTCCCCGCCCTGGCCGAGGACCTGTTCGCGGTGCTGCGCGGTGGTCGCGACGGAGTGGTCGCGATCGCGCGGCTGCAGGAGCGCTGCGGGGTCATCGAAGGTCGCGGCGCCTGTCGTCACCCCGACGGCGTCGTGCGTTTCGTGCGCTCGAGCATCGACGCCTTCGCCGCCGACATCGACGATCACCTGCGAGGGGCCCCGTGCGCCGGGGCCCAATCCAAACAACGGTTCTTGAGCGTCCCCACGCTCGAACACGAGGAGGACCTCATATGGGAGTGATTCGCCGCGCCGGGATGTTCGTCCTCCAGGTCAACCCCATCCTCTGCGACGGCTTCGGCCACTGCGCGGAACTCGCGCCCGAACTCGTGCACCTGGACGAATGGGGCTACCCGATCATCGCGAGCGACCCCGTGCCCATGGCCGACGTCGGCTCGTACCAGTCCGCGCGCTACGCCGAACGTGGATGCCCGCGTCAGGCCCTGCACGTGGCCAAGGTCGCCACCCCGGTCCCCATCACCAACGTCGACGTGCGCCCGCCCACCACCGTTTCGCGCGGACGTCGTCCTCTCTAGTAGTGTTCTCTAGGCCATGGGATCGTTAATCAAGAAGCGCCGTAAGCGCATGCGTAAGAAGAAGCACAAGAAGATGCTGAAGCGGACCCGTTTCCAGCGTCGCGCTGCCGGTAAATAGTCGCTCGCTACGCCCCGGGCGTCGCGACGGTCTGGTACCACTTCACCGTTCCAGCGCGACACGTCACGTCCCCCGTCGCCTCGGCGAACGGGTGCCCCTCGAGGAACGTCGTCGACCCCGAGCCGGCCAGGTGGACCTCACCGAACTCCCCCCGGGCCCAGTCGAGCAGGGTGCCCAGTCGTGGCTGCACCCGCCGGGCGGGTTCCTCCAGGTGATTTCGACCCCCCGGACGCTCTCCGCTGGCCACCAATTCGTCGTAGGCCGCGTACACGAGAGCGGTCGACACCTCGAAGTCGGCCAACAAGAGGGTCAGCGCACGCTCGCGGTACGGCAGCGCCGTGACACGCTCGCCGATCCCTTCGACCAGGGCTCGTCCACCCACCTGACAAAAGGGCACGTCGCCCCCCAGGCGAACCGCCACCTCGGGACTCACCCCACCCGCCCAGCGCAAGATGGCCCCCGCGTCCGCGCTACCGCCCCCGAGACCGCCGCCGGTGGGAATGTGCTTGTCGAGGGTCACGCCCGCGGTGCGACCCACCAGGGCGAGGGCGCGGCGAACCAGATTGGAGTCGTCGCGGGGCACGTCGCGAGAACCCACCACGCGCAGGTAGTCCCCGGTCGCATCGATCACGAGTCGATCGGCCAACTCGAGCGAGAGCATCTCGCTGCGTAGCAGGTGGTAACCGTCGTCACGGGCGCCGAGGACCTCGAGGTACCAGGTCAGTTTGGCGCGCGCGCGCAGTTCGCTCGACGCGCCCACCGCGTCGTTCGCCCCGTCGCTCACCGCGTCACTCATCGGGCCGCCGCCAATCGCGCGAACTCCTCCAAGGTGAGTTCCTCCGGGCGGCGGGTCTCGTCCACCCCGGCCCGCTCGAAAACACCCTCGCTCGCCCACTCGTGCAGCGAACGGCGCAACATCTTTCGTCGTTGACCGAACGAGGTGCGGATGACCCGGAAGAGTTCCTCCTCGCCCACCACCACGGGATCGACGCGCACGCTCTCGCGTCGCACGATCTGCACGAGCGCCGAGTCCACCTTGGGGCGCGGTACGAAGACGTTGGGTCCGACCTTGCCCACCACGGTGGCGTCGGCGTAGTACTGCACGCGCAACGACACCGCCCCGTAGGCCTCGTCGCCGGCGTGGGCGGCGAAGCGCTCGCCCACCTCGCGTTGCACCATCACCAACATCCGGGTGATGAGGGGCTGGGTCTCGAGCAAGTGCAACACCAGGGGGGTCGCCACGTTGTAGGGCAGGTTCGCCACGACGACGCTCGGTGCGGTGAGGATCCGCGAATAGTCAGCCGTCAGGGCGTCGGCGTGGTGCACCGTCACCCCACGTGGTTCGACCACCGCGCGCAGGGGTGCGAGCAGGTAGCGGTCGATCTCCATGGCCGTGACGTGGGCGCCGGTCTCCACCAGTGCGAGGGTCAGTGACCCCAGGCCGGCCCCGATCTCCAGGACCTCGTCGCCCGCCCCCACGCCCGACAGTCGCGCGATGCGGCGCACGGTGTTGGCGTCGATCACGAAGTTCTGACCGAGGGCGCGCGAGGGCTTGAGTCCGTGGGCTTCGAGGAGCGCGACCAGTTCGGCGCGGGTGTGGGTCACCAGGTGACTCGAACGGGCACCACGCCCACGCCCAGGGGGGCCAATTGCGCGAACTGGGACTCGGACAGGTCCACGACGCGGTTGCCGCGCGCGGCCTCGCGGTCGGTCACCACACAACTGATGACGTGGCCGTTGTTCAGGTCCTCCACGTTGATGCGCGTGCCCATCGGCAAGAACCAGGTGGCGCAACGCCCCGGCACGTAGGAGTACCAGGTGGCCACCCCGGCGCGTTGGTTGACCGAGGCCTGCAGGGCCACTCGCCGCGGGGCCGCCCGCGGGGGCTGCTTCGCGACGTGACGCGTCACGGCGTCGAGCTTCACGGTCGACTTGAGGGGGGCGTGGAGCGCCACGGGCACGGGGGACGTGGTGACGTCGAGGATGACGGTGGAGAACGGATGGATCATCGTGCCGGCCGCGGGGATCTCGCCCACCACCCGCGTCCACGTCGCCGAGTTCGAACCCGGACCTTGGGTCTTGTAATACAGCTGCGCGCTGTACATCTCGCTGAACACACTGGCGCGACCCATCGCGACGAAATTGGGCATGGGTTCATAGGCGTTGCTGGTCGTGGCCTGCGCGGGGGCAGGTAACGTGACCGTCGACGCCATCACGACTACGACAGCGGCGGTCCCCAGCGACGCCAGGCGCGCTCGCGCCCGACGGGGTCGTGTCCTCAGATCTCCACCCTCCACCAGGACAGCTGGTCGTTCTCCGCGACCAGCGCTACAACGCTAGGGGAGCCACGCGCTCAAGGCAACTCTATCGGCGAATTTGTGGTGAAATAACTGATCAAATTATATTTATGGTAAGGCTATCTTGAAGAGCCGCGCGGTGTTTCTCGAGGTTTCGCGGCGGACGTCCTCGACGTCCTCACCGCGCAGTTGCGCGAGGAATTCACCCACGACGCTCACCCACGCGGGTTCGTTGGGTTTGCCGCGGTGGGGCACGGGTGCGAGAAAGGGGCTGTCGGTCTCGACGTGGAGTCGGTCGAGGGGGACCCGACGCGCCGCCTCGCGCACCCCTTCGGCGTTCTTGAAGGTCACCACGCCCGAGATCGAGATGTCGCAGCCGCGCTCGAGGCACGCGTCCGCCTCCTCGGGCGTGCCGGTGAAGCAGTGGATCACCGTGCGCGGCGGCACCCCCTCGACGTCGAGGAGTTCGAAGAGGTCGTCGAAGGCGTCACGGCAGTGGATCACCAGCGCCAGGTCCAGTTCTTGCGCCAAGTGAACTTGGCGCACGAAGGCGCGGCGCTGGGCGTCGCGCGCGGCGTGCTCGTAGAAGTAATCGAGACCGCACTCACCCACGCCGACCAGACGGGGGTGCCCCGCGCGCGCGAGCGCGACGATCTCCTCGACGTCGTGCTCCGCGTCGTGGGGGTGCAACCCGACGGTG
>JABBOA010000055.1 GCA_019352075.1 Acidobacteriota bacterium
GCCGCCGACCTGCCCGACGGGTGGGAGGACGACATCGAGGTCATCTGCAACACCATCGATGAGCGTACCTACGAGTACGACCAACTCCTCACCGGCCAGCCCATCTTCCGGAACCGGTTGATCGGCGTGGGGGCCATCACCGCCGAGGAGGCGTTGGCGCTGTGCCTGACGGGACCGTTGCTGCGCTCGACCGGCGTGCCGTGGGACTTGCGCCGCACGATGCCCTACCTGGCCTACGACCAGGTCGACTTCGACGTCATCGTGGGCACCTACGGCGACAACTTCGACCGCTACGCCATCCGCCTCAACGAGATCCGCGAGTCCATCCGCATCATCCGCCAGTGCGTGGAGAAGATGCCCGCGGGTGACTACCGCAGCCAGGACCCCAAGGTGACCCCGCCGCCGCGCGCGCGTATCGGTGAGTCGATGGAGGCGCTGATCCACCACTTCAAGCTCTTCACCGAGGGATTCCACGTCCCCGCCGGCGAGGTCTACTCGGCCGTCGAGTCGCCCCGCGGCGAGATCGGTTGCTACATGGTCGCCGACGGGGGGGCCAAGCCGTACCGCATCCACGTGCGTGCACCGAGCTTCACCAACCTCCAGGCCATGCCCCTGTTGATGCGTGGCGCGTCGGTGTCCGACGCCATCACCATGATCTCGACGGTCGACCCCGTCCTGGGAGAGGTCGACCGATGAGCCACTTCCGCACCGATATCCGCCAACGCGCCGAGGAGCTCGTGGCCCTGTACCCGCGCAAGCGCTCCGCCATGCTGCCCCTGTTGCACCTGGCCCAGGAGCACGACGGCTACCTGAGTGACGAGGGGATCGCCGAGGTGGCGGCCTTGACCGACACGACACCCGCTGACGTGCGCGGCACCGCATCCTTCTACGACATGTTCCACCTCGAACCGGTGGGCCAGTACGTGGTGGGCGTGTGCACCAACATCGCCTGCCTCCTCGCGGGTGGCGAGGAACTGCTCGAACACGCGTCGCGGACCCTGGATTGTGCCGTGGGCGCGACGTCGAGCGACGAGATGTTCACCCTCGAGGAGACCGAATGTCTCGCCGACTGCAACCTGGCGCCCTGCGTCCAGGTGAATCACCGCTACGTGCGCACCACGACACCGGCGTCGTTCGACGCGATGATCGCCGACCTGCGCGACGGGCGACTCGACCACGAGGTGCCGTCGCACGGCACCCTGATCCGCGTGAAGCGCCAGGGCGGACTGCGGGTGGCCAAGGACGAGATCGCCGCCGAGCGCGCCCAAGCGCTGGCCGCGCGCACCGCGCGTGCCGACGCGGCCGCGGCCGCCGCGGCGGCGCAGGAGAAGAAGTGATGGCGACCCTCGACGCTCCGCGCATCGTCTCCTCGCGTCGCGACATGGCCGACTCCTTCACGTGGGTGCGCTACCTCGAGACCGGGGGCTACAACGCATTGCGCAAGGCGCTGTCGATGTTCCCCGAGGACGTGGCCGCCCAGGTCGACGCGGCGTCGTTGCTCGGCCGCGGCGGCGCTGGTTTCCCCGCCGGACGCAAGTGGTCGATGCTGCGCCGCTCGGCGATCTCGTACCTGGTGGTCAACGGCGACGAATCCGAGCCCGCCACCTTCAAGGACCACTACCTGGTCGAGCGCGACCCGCACCAGTTGGTCGAGGGCGTGATCATCGCCGCCTACGCCCTTCAGGTCACTCAGGCGTTCATCTTCCTGCGTGGCGAGTTCGCCCTCGGACTCGAGCGCGTGCAGCAGGCCCTCAACGACGCCTACGCGCACGGCGCGCTGGGGTCCAAGATCTTCGGTTCGGACTTCTCCCTCGATGTGGTGGTGCACCCCGGCGCGGGGGCCTACATCTGCGGCGAGGAGACGTCGTTGCTCGAGTCACTCGAGGGCAAGCGTGGCTTCCCGCGCATCAAGCCCCCCTTCTTCCCGGCCGTCACCGGTCTGTACGGTGAGCCGACGGTGGTCAACAACGTCGAGACCATGTCGAACCTGCCCTGGATCATCAACAACGGTGGCGCGGCCTTCGCCGCGCTGGGGGCGGGCCGTTCCACCGGTACTCGATTGTTCGCGCTCGCGGGCAACGTGAAGAACCCGGGCGTCTTCGAGCTCGAGATGGTGAAGAACACCTTTCGCGACATCATCTTCGACCCCGCCCTGGGCGGGGGGCTCGCCGAAGGACGTTCTCTCAAGGCCTTCATCCCCGGAGGGGTGTCGGCGCCGTGGTTCGGCCCCGACCAGCTCGACACGCCCCTGGGCCAAGACGAGGTCGGCGCCCTGGGTTCGATGCTCGGCTCGGGCTCGATCGTGGTCATGGACGACGCGAGCTGCGTGGTCCGGGCCACGTGGCGGATCACCAAGTTCTTCTCGCGCGAGTCCTGTGGGCAGTGCACGCCGTGTCGCGAGGGCTCGGGCTGGATCGAGCGCGTGATGTACCGCCTCGAGCACGGCGGGGGACGCATGGAGGACCTCGACCTCCTGCTCGACCTGTGCGACAACATCGCCCCGGGGCTGAGCTGGCCACCGCAGCAGACCACCATCTGCGTGCTGGGCCCGTCGATCCCCTCGTCGGTCCACTCCGCGCTGAGCATGTTCCGCGACGATTTCGTGGCCCACGTGAACCACGGAGGATGTCCCCATGCCTGACGCGTCGCGCACCAAGGTCAACATCACCGTCGACGGTCGTTCCGTCGAGGCGGCGCCCGGCGAGTTGCTCATCACCGCGGCCGAACGCGCGGGCACCTACATCCCTCGCTTCTGCTATCACCCCCGCATGGAGCCCGTCGGGATGTGTCGCATGTGCCTGGTCGAGGTCGACGGACCTCGCGGGGCCACCCTGCAGCCGGCCTGTTACCTCAAGGTCGCCGACGGCATGAACGTGACGACGACGTCGGACAAGGTGAAGAAGGCCCAGGACGGCGTGTTGGAGTTCCTGCTGGCCAACCACCCCCTGGACTGCCCGGTCTGTGACAAGGGGGGCGAGTGCCCGTTGCAGGACCAGACCCTGGCCCACGGCTCGGGTGAGACCCGCTTCGCCGAGGAGAAGCGCCACTTCGTCAAGCCCGTGGAGATCGGTGAGCTCGTCCTGCTCGACCGTGAACGTTGCATCCAGTGCGCGCGCTGCACGCGCTTCGCCAGTGAGGTGGCGGGCGAGGCCCAGATCGCCTTCGCGGGGCGAGGCGACCTCATCGAGGTGGCACCCTCACCGACGCAGCCCTTCGATTCGTTCTTCTCGGGTAACACGGTGCAGATCTGCCCGGTCGGCGCCCTGACCGCCAAGCCCTACCGCTTCAGCGCGCGCCCCTGGGACCTCGAGCAGGTCGAGAGTACCTGCACGACCTGCGCCGTGGGCTGTCGCGTCGCGGTGCAGTCGTCGGGCAATCGCCTGACGAGGGTGCTCGGCGTCGACAGTGAGCCGGTGAACCACGGGTGGCTCTGCGACAAGGGTCGTTTCACCCTGGACAGCGTCGACGGCCACGAGCACGACACTGACGTCCTGTCGGCCCAGTCGCGCATCACCCAGCCCCTCGTCCGTCGCGGTGGCGAACTCACCCCCGTGTCGTGGGGCGTGGCCCTGGCCGAAGCGGCGCGCCTGTTGCACGAGGCCGGCGACGCTAGCGCCATCGGGGCCATCGGCGGGGCGACCTTGACCAACGAGGGCGCGTTCGCGTGGGAGCGATTCCTGCGCGGGGCGATCGGTACCGAGAACCTCGACGCGCAATTCGGCGACGGCCTCGATCCGGTCCTGTTGCAGACGTTACCCCTCGCGACCATCGACGAGGCGGCCGCGGCCTCCGTCGTCCTCACGCTCACCGGTGACCTGCGCGAGGAGTTGCCGGTCCTGTTCTTGCGACTGCGCGAGGGTTTCGCGCACCAGGGCCACGCCCTGGTCGAGCTCTCGAGCGGGCCCAGCGCGCTGCGCCCGCTCGCGCGACACGTGCTGAGCGTGCGACCGGGCGAGGCGCCGACGCTGGCGCGCGCCCTGGTCAGTGGGCGACTACCCGTGGGCACCCTGGTGGGCGAATCCGAGCTCGCCGACGCGCGCGCACTGATCGGTGACGGCACCGGTGTCGTGATCGTGGTGGGGCGTGCCAATCTCGCCGAGGACCAACGTATCGTCGACGAGGCCGTCTCGATCCTCGCCCACGGCCTGCCGGGCGCGACGTTCCTCGTGGCGCTGCGTCGCGCCAACGTGCGCGGGGCCCTCGACATGGGACTGGGCCCGCGCCTTCGCCCGGGTCGCGGATTCGACCCGGTGGCGAGCGGACGCGACACGCCCGCCCAGTTGCGCGCCATGGTGAGCGGCACCCAACGTGTCACGATCGTGCTCGGTGGCTGCCTGTTGGGCAACGTCGTCGATCAGGAGCTCGCGAGCGCGGCGCTCGCGTCGTCGAAGGTGATCGCGGTCACCGGTCACGGGGGCGCCACGCTCGCCCACGCCGACGTCGTCCTGCCCGCCAGCGTGCAGCACGAACGAACCGGCACGGTCACCAACCTCGAGGGTCGCGTGACGGCCGTCGCGCCCAAGGTCGGTGCGCCGGGTTCGGCGTGGCCCGACGTGGCGATCGCCGCGGAGCTCGCGCTCGCGTGGGGACAGGACCTCGGACTGGGATCGGTCGAACTCTGCGCCCAGGCCATCGAGGAGACCACCGGCTACGCCGCCTTGTCGGTCCTCCAGGACCAGGCCTTCGACGGCGTGGTGATGGGGCGCGAGGTGACGCCGGTCGCTCGTCACGCGATGGACCCGATGGCGTTCCCGGGTATCCGTTCGACCAAGACCGCGGGTCTCGCGGAGTCCACCGGCGCGACCACGTTGCTCGACGCGAGCACCACGGCGACGACGCGTGGCGCCGCGAAGGATGACGTGCACCTCGACAAGGTGGACGTGCCCCTGGCCGACGCGTACGCGTTGCGTCTCGTCCTGGTGCGTCGTCTCTACGACCGCGGTATCGCCATGCAGGGTTCACCGGCCCTCGGCGCCCTGATCAGCACCACCTCGCTGAGCGTGCACCCGCGCGACCTCGACCACCTGGGCCTGGCGAGCGGCGCGCGGGTGAAGGTGCGCGCACGCGCCGGGGACTTCGAGATCGGCGTCGTCACCGACGAGACCGTGCTGCGCGGCACGTGCGTGGCGCCGTTCGGGACCCTGGACGAGACCGGCGCCGACGTCGTGGCTCGGATGATCGACGCCTCGAGCCCGGTCACACAACTGCGACTGGAGACGCAGTGACCCTCGCGACGGTCGACCCGCTCTTCAGTGATGGCCTGCACGTCACCATCGCCATCTTGATCATCGTCTTGATCAAGGTCCTCGTCGGCTTCGCGGTCATCATGGGGGCCGTGACCCTGATGATCTGGTTCGAGCGCAAGGCGATCTCGGACATGCAGAGTCGCATCGGACCCCAGCGCTGGGGTCCCTTCGGACTCCTGCAGACCCTGGCCGACGGTATCAAGCTCTTCGCCAAGGAGGACCTCATCCCGGCCGAAGCGGACCGCTTCGTCTTCAAACTCGCCCCCTATCTGGTGCTGGTGCCCGCCCTCATCACTTTCTCGGTGATCCCCGTCGGCGGCACGGTGACGGTGGCGGGTCACGTCATCGAGTTGCAGATCGCGAACCCGCCGATGGGCATCTTGGTCATGCTGGCGATGTCGGGCATCTCGGTCTACGGCGTCATGCTGGCGGGCTGGAGTTCGGGTTCTAAGTATCCGTTGCTGTCCTCGGTGCGCGCGAGTGCCCAGATGATCTCCTACGAGGCCGCTCTCGGCATGACCATCGTGACGGTCGCGCTGATGACGGGGTCGCTGTCGACCCACGACATCGTGACCAGCCAGGCCGGCGGCGTCTGGCACTGGAACTTGATCCGCCTCGGCGTCGTGCCCTTCGTCGTCTTCGTGATCGCCATCACTGCGGAACTCAACCGTCCTCCCTTCGACGTCGTCGAGGCCGAGAGTGAACTGGTGGGTGGCTTCCACACCGAATATTCCTCGATCCGTTTCGCGTTGTTCTTCATGGCCGAGTTCATGAACACCCTCACGATGTCGGCCTTGATCGTGACGCTCTTCCTCGGCGGTCCCGCCGGCTACGTGCCCAATATCGCCCATCTGCGCTGGGTGTTCCCCATCCTGTGGTTCCTCGCCAAGACGACCGGCTTCGCCTTCACCTACATCTGGTTCCGCGCGGCCCTCCCGCGCTTTCGCTACGACCAGGTCATGGAACTCGGGTGGAAGCGACTCATCCCGCTCTCCTTGGGTTGGATGCTGATCGTGGCGGGCTTCTTGGTCAAGCCGGCCGACGGCTTCGCCATGGCTGCCGTGGTCATCATGGCCTGGGTACTGCTGAGCCGGGCCTTCGAGCTCGGTGAGGACCGTAGCAGTGGTCCGGGCGCGTTGATCCCCGCGGTGGGGGAGCGACCATTGCCCGGCCAGGTCATTCGCGCCATCAGCGACGTAATCGACACGACGGACGACGCGGACGAGGTGCCATGATGGCCGGTTGGACTGATTTCTTCGGTGGATTCAAATTGACCCTGGCGCACCTCGGGAAGCCCCGGGTGACCAACTCGTACCCCAAGGTCAAGCGACCCAAGCAGCCGCGTCAGCACGGGCGTCACGTCCTCAACCGTTATGAGGACGGTATGGAGAAGTGCATCGGTTGCGAACTCTGCGCGGGAGTGTGCCCGGTCAATTGCATCTACGTCCGCGGCCTGGACAACCCGCCGGACCACCCGGTCTCGCCCGGCGAGCGCTACGGCTACATCTACGAGATCAACTACTTGCGCTGCATCCACTGCGACCTCTGCGTCGAGGCGTGCCCGACCCAGGCGATCACCGAGTCCAAGATGTTCGAGTTCTCCTTCACCAACCGCGCGGACGCGATCTACACCAAGAAGCAGTTGCTCGTGGACGACGAAGGCTTCCCCCAACGCCTGCCCTGGGAGGATTGGCGTGCGGGCGAGGCCGAGATGACCGGTGGCTGGATGCGTGCGACGTCGCCGTCCGGCGACGTGGCCTTCGAGGGCGTCACCCAATGGAGCGGCGACCTCGGGGCGGGCGTGCGCGCCGCCGAAGCCGGCCAGAGCGGACGGCGCGACGACGAGGCCACTGGCTCCAAGCAGATCCGCGAGGCCTTCTCTCGTCACCTGCAACCCGACGACGTCCCGCTCGAACAACGTGGTCTGCAAGGATTGCTCACGATGATCGAGCAGAAGCGGCCCCGGCGGCGCACGAAGGGGGAGGGCTGATGTTCGCCACGGCGTACGCCATCCCCGACGTCCTCGTCTTCGCCGGTGCGGCCCTGCTGATCATCACCGGGGCGCTCGGCGTGATCGTGATGAAGAACCCCGTGCACTCGGCGCTCAGTCTGATCCTGGCGCTCCTGGGCGTGGCCGTCGCCTTCCTCGCGCAGAACGCGGACTTCCTGGCGGCGGTCGAGATCATCGTCTACGCCGGGGCCATCGTGGTCCTCTTCCTCTTCGTGATCATGTTCTTGGGCGTGGACAAGTCCAACCATCCTTACGTCGAACCGTTGGTGGGCCAGCGCTGGCTCGCCGCGCTGGGCGTGCTCGTGACCATGTCCGGGATCATCACGCTCATGGCGAGTTCTCACTGGGTGAGCGGCGTGTTGTCGAGCTCGACCGGCGGTGTCGCGCTGGCCACCGGCGCGGGTAACGTCACCCAGCTCGGTGATTCGGTCTTCACCACGTACCTACTGTCGTTCGAAGCGACGTCCGGTCTGCTCATCATCGCCGTCGTGGGCGCCGTGTTGCTCGCGCGCCGCGAGCGTCCCGCCGACAGTGACGTCGACGTCGACGTCGACATCGACGTCGACATCGACGGGACGGGGCGAGTCGGTGGCGGCGAGGTGTCCGAGGGAGAATGGTGGGTCGTGAACGAGCGGACCTCTGAGGAAGTGGAATCATGACCGTTCCGGCGTCGTGGTACCTAGTACTGGCCGCGATCCTCTTCGGGATCGGCGCCTTCGGCGTCTTGACGCGGCGCAGCGCGCTCATCATGTTCATGTGCATCGAGTTGATGCTCAACGCGGTCAATCTCACCTTCGTGACCTTCGCGCGAACCATGAGTGACATCGGCGGTCAGACGACGGTGTTCTTCATCATGGTCGTCGCCGCGGCCGAAGTGACGGTGGGGCTGGGCATCGTCGTCGCGGTGTTCCGTCGGCGCGCCTCGACCTCGGTCGATGAACTCTCGGAACTGCAGGGTTGATGTCGCACCTCGCCCCCCTCATCCTGGTCCTGCCCCTCTTGGGTTTCTTGCTGGTCGTGCTGAACGGTCGCTCGTTGAGCAATCGGACCGTCGGTCTGATCGCGACCAGCGTGGTCGGCCTGAGTTTCGTGACCACCGTGGTGACCTTCGTGCTCCTGCTGCACGATCGCACGCGCGAGGTCACGGTGAATCTCTTCACCTGGATCTCGGTGGACACGTTGCACGTGCCCGCGGCGATCCTCGTCGATCCGCTCTCGATCACCATGAGTCTCTTCGTCACTGGGATCTCGGCCCTGATCCACCTCTATTCGACCGCGTACATGCAAGGGGAGAAGGACTTTCGAAAGTTTTTCCTCTACCTCAACCTCTTCGTCTTCTCGATGCTGACCCTGGTCCTGGCCAACAACCTGGTGCTCACTTTCGTGGGCTGGGAGGGAGTGGGGGTCTGTTCGTACTGGCTGGTGAGCTTCTACTTCGACCGCGAAGCGGCGGCGTCGGCGGGCAAGAAGGCCTTCATCTACAACCGGGTCGGCGACGTCGGGTTGCTCCTGGCGATGTTCCTGCTCTTCGTGCACACCCACACGCTGACCTACCTGGGGATCTTCTCGTCGACCTCGCTCTTGTCGCCGACCATCGCGACGCTCGTGGTGCTCGCCCTGCTGCTGGCGGCGACGGGCAAGAGCGCGCAGATCCCCCTGTTCAACTGGTTGCCCGACGCCATGGAGGGCCCGACGCCCGTGTCCGCGCTGATTCACGCCGCCACCATGGTGACGGCGGGTGTCTATCTGCTCGTGCGCATGTCGCCGGTGCTGGCGCTCTCGTCGTCGGGGCGCATGACCATCGCGGTCATCGGGGGGCTCACCGCCTTCGTGGCGGCGACCATCGCCACCGCGCAGAAGGACATCAAGAAGGTCCTGGCGTTCTCCACCGTGTCCCAGATCGGTTACATGGTGCTGGCGGTCGGGGTCGGCGCCTACGGCGCGGCCATCTTCTTGATGGTCAGTCACGCGTTCTTCAAGGCGTTGCTCTTCCTCGGCTCAGGCTCGGTCATCCACTCGCTGGGCGGCGAGCAGGATATGCGCAAGATGGGTGGTCTGGCCAAATGGCTCCCCCTCACCTTCCCGACGTTCCTCGTGGGTTGGCTCTCGATCTCGGGTGTGCCACCCTTCTCGGGCTTCTGGGCCAAGGGCGACGTCTTGACGAACGTCTTCGCGCACAACAAGCCCCTGTGGGCGCTGGGGGTACTCACCGCGGTCCTCACCGCCTACTACATGAGTCGACTCTTCGTCTTGACGTTCCGCGGATCGGAGCGCTTCCGCGAGGTGACCCACCAGCACGATCCGCACGAGTCACCGCTCGCGATGACCGCGCCACTACTCATCCTGGCCGCACTCAGCGTGTTCGGGGGCCTGCTCGACCTGCCCTGGGCGCACGGCTTTTCCCTCACGCGTTTCCTCTCGCCGACCTTCGGCGTCGTCGCCGCGACCGGGGCCCAGAGCACCATGCTCCAGACCGGTCTGGCGCTGGTGGACGTGGTGGCGGCATTGATCGGTCTCTTCGCCGCGTTCACGATCTGGCGCCACACCGTGGAGTCGAGCACGTTCGAGAGACCGTTCTTCGAGCACGTCTGGCGCTGGGATGACGCGTACGACGCAGTGCTCGCCCGGCCACTGGAGCGCCTGGCCCACGTGTCCAATGACGTCGTGGAGAATCGCATCATCGACGGCGCGGTCGAGGGACTCGGAGGTTCCGTGCAACGCAGTGGCGAAGGGATCCGCAAACTCCAAGCGGGCTTCGTGCGCCAGTACGCGCTGGCCATGGTGCTGGGTCTGACCGTGATCGTGGTGTACCTCGTCGGACGGGTGAGGTAGCGATGCACTCCTCGTTGTGGTTGAGCGCGCTCATCGTGCTGCCCCTGATGGGTGCGTTGATCGCGATGCTCGTGCGAAAGTTGCCCGGAGCCTCGTACGCCGTCGCCGTCGCGGTGGGGACGATCGAAGTCGTGGTGTCGCTGGTGGTGGCCGCGTTGTACTCGAGTCACGTCTCGAACGCCGGCACGTTCGATTTCGTGAGTCGCCACGTCGTCGCGGCACCCTTCGGGCTGGCCTACGACGTGGCCCTCGACGGACTGAGTCTGCTGATGGTCGTCTTGACCGCGCTCGTGCTGTGGCTATCGCTACTGGGGGGGCGTGACCGGCGTCGCGAGCCGGCCTTCGTCGCGTGGCTACTCATCTTGACGGGTCTCACGATGGGCGCCTTCGTGGCCCACGACGTGCTCGAGTTCTTCATCTTCTTCGAACTCACGTTGGTACCGTGTTACTTCATCATCTCGGGCTGGGGCGGGCGCGAACGCTCGCGCGCGGCGCTGAAGTTCTTCCTGTACACCTTCACCGCATCGGCCTTCTTACTCGTCGGCATCTTGTACATGGGCTTCGCCTACCAGCACCAGCACCCGACCTCGGGGCTGACCTTCGCCTACGGCGCCTTGTCGACCACGGCGATGTCGCACCCGGTCGCGGTGTGGCTCTTCATCGGCTTCGCCCTGGCCTTCGGCGCCAAGGCGCCCATCTGGCCGTTGCACACCTGGTCGCCGCTGACCTACGCCGAGGCGCCCACGGCCGGGTCGATCGAACTCTCCGCCCTGCTGGCCAAGCTCGGCAGTTACGGACTGCTGCGCTTCGCGGTCGGGCTCCTGCCCGCCGCCCAGGTGAGCGTGCGGCCCTACGTCTTGACCTTGGCGGTGATCGGCATCCTGTACGGATCGATCCTCGCCTGCGTGGCCAAGGACTTGAAGCGCTTCGTCGCCTACTCCTCGCTCGCGCAGATGAGTTTCATCACCCTGGGCATCATGTCGGGTTCGACCATCGGCGTGACCGGCGCGGTGCTGTTGATGTTCAACCACGGGATCATCACCATTGGCTTCTTCCTCATCATCGGCTTCCTCGAGCGCCGGCGTTCGAGCATCCAGATCGCCGACTTCCGTGGTCTGCAGGGACCCGCGCCGGTGATGGCGGCCCTCTTCACGATCGCCATGCTCGCCTCCATCGGTCTGCCCGGTCTCTCGGGCTTCGTCTCGGAGTACCTGATCCTCATCGGCACCTTCACCACCCACGCGTGGTGGAGCGCCTTCGCCGCCCTCGGGGTGCTCGCCTCGGCGGTCTACCTGCTCTGGGCCTACCAACGGGTCTTCCACGGTCGAGCCGAGGGCGCCAACGCGCAGATCACCGACGCCTCGAGCGCCGAGCGCTGGGTACTGGTGCCCGTGGTCGTGCTCATCGTCGTGCTCGGCGTGTTCCCCAAGCCGGTGTTGGACCGGATCACTCCTTCGGTGCATAACTTCGTCACGCAGGTGGCGACGGCGGGGGCCTTCAAATGATCGCCGCCACCCTCGCCCTGCCCTCCATCCACTACCTGGTCATCGTCCCGGTCCTGATCTTCTTCGGGGCGTCGCTGTTCTTGCTCATCGCCTCGGCGATGTGGCGTCAAACGGTGCCGACGTCCTTCACGACCGCGGTCACGGTCCTCGCCGCGGTCGCCACCTTGGGGGTCACGTACTTCCAGTGGCGAGACCTCGACCACCACGGCGTCACGACCACGGTGGCGCACGCGGTGGTGCTCGACGGGTTCTCGGTGGTGGCCACCGCGGTCATCGCCCTCAGCGTCGCCCTCGCGGCGCTCGTCGCGCACGACTGGGCGCTACGCGAGAAAGTGCGTGGTCCCGAATACCAGATCCTCGCCTTGGCCTCGAGCGCCGGCGCGATCTTGATGACCCAGGCCAATGACCTGATCGTCATCTTCCTCGGCCTCGAGATACTGTCCCTGGGCCTCTACGTGCTCGTCGCCATCGACCGACGAAAGACCGAGTCGGCCGAGGCGTCGCTCAAGTACTTCATCCTGGGCGGGTTCGCCTCGGCGATCTTCATCTACGGCGCCGCGCTGCTCTACGGCGCCACCGGCTCGACGAACCTCTCGACGATCTCGTACTTCCTCGGCGCCAACGTCCTCTTGAAGCCGGGACTGCTAGTGGCCGGCGGCGCGTTGCTGCTGGTGGGCTTCGCCTTCAAGGTCGCCGCGGTGCCCTTTCACATGTGGTCGCCCGACGTCTACGAGGGGGCCCCGACCCCGGTGACGGGTTTCATGGCCTCGATCGTCAAGGTCGGGGCGTTCGCCGCGCTGGTGCGCGTCATGATCTCGGGCCTGGGCACCCAACTGGCCACCTGGCGTCCGATCCTGTGGGTCTTGATCGTGCTCACGACGGTGATCGGCGCGACCCTGGCGGTGCCTCAGCGAAACGCCAAGCGCCTGCTCGCGTACTCCTCGATCAACCACGCCGGCTTCATCCTCATCGGCGTCTGGGCGGGCACCGCGCGCGGCAGCGCGGCCACGCTGTTCTACCTGGCGACCTACGCGCCGACGGTGGTGGCGACCTTCGCGATCCTCACGGTGATGGGCGGACTCGGCGACGAGCGCCACTCCCTCGAGTCCTATCGTGGCCTCGCGCGTCGCCAGCCGTGGCTGGGTGCTTCGCTCGCCGTCTTGCTGCTGTCGCAATTGGGCGCGCCGCTCACCGCGGGCTTCTACGCCAAGTACGCGGTGCTGGCCTCGGCGATCGACGCCAACGGCGTCGAGTTGGCCCTGATCGCCCTGCTGAGCGCCGCGATCGCCGCCTCCTTCTACCTGCGCTGGGCTGTCGTCCTCTACGCCGAATCCGACGACGAACTCGACGCCACCCGCGTCGTGGTGCCGCGCGCGACGGCGGTTGTCATCGGCGCGGGCGTCGTGTTGACGCTGGTCTTCGGCGTGTGGCCCGGTCCCTTGGTAACCCTGGCCCAGCACGCCACGCTGTACTTCATCCCGTGAGTCGCGTCGCGCTCGCCACGTCGCGCTCTGCGCTACCGGGCGCGCCAGCGTCACTCGCGTCGCATGAGGACGTCGACCTACCACTCCTGGTGGCCGAGCTCGCGCGACACGGCGTCGCGGCGGAGGCGCAAGTGTGGGACGACGAATCGGCCGACTGGGAGTCCTACGACCTGGTGGTGGTGCGCTCGACGTGGGGGTACGCGGATTTCTATCGTGAATTCCTCGCGTGGGCGCACGCACGGGCGCGGCTCATCAACCCCTACGAGGTCATCGAGTACTCGTCGGACAAGCACTACTTGGGTGACTTGGCCCGCCAGGGCTTCCCGGTCATCGATACCAACTACTGCGAGATCGGGGAGGTACCGCACTTCCCCGACGTCACGTTCGTGGTCAAGCCCGCTGTGGGCGCGGGCTCGATCGACGCGGCGCGATTCGAGGCGACCGATGTTGTCGGCGCGACGCAACACGTCACGAAATTGCACGCGTCGGGCCGCTGCGCGGTGATACAGCCCTACGTCACGAGCATCGACGTCAACGGCGAGCGGGCGCTCATCTTCCTCGACGGAGAGTTCTCTCACGCGATGACTAAGCGCGCGCACCTGAACGTCGCACCCGAGGAGCGCGACGGCGAGTTTCGAACGCGTCAGATGTCACGTGCCGACGCGGAGCCCGACGCGGTGGACCTCGCGAGGCATCTCATGACGGACCGTTTCGCCGACTTAGCCTATGGACGCGTCGACTTGGTGGAGACGCCCGACGGTTGGCAACTAATGGAGCTGGAACTGGTCGAGCCAGCGTTGTTCCTCCAATACGACGAGTGGGCAGTCGGTCGCGCCGCGCGAGCGATATCACGCCGAATCCCCGTAGGTTGATTGGT
>JABBOA010000056.1 GCA_019352075.1 Acidobacteriota bacterium
CGTGCGCGGATCGAAGTCACTACGCTTGACCCGTGAAGATCTACACACGCCGGGGCGACGACGGGACGACCGGGTTGCTCTTCGGCGGGCGCGCCGACAAGGACTCCGCGGCGATCGAACTCAACGGGGCCGTCGACGAGGCCCAGGCGGCCCTGGGGTGGGCCCGATCGCTGTGCGCCGGCGACGAGTGCACGAATCTCGTGATCGCGGGTCTCGAGCGTGACCTGTGGATCCTGATGGCCGAAGTGGCCACCACGACCGAGAATCGCGAGAGGCTCGAGGTCGGACGCACGCGAGTGTCCGCGACGATGGTCGAGCATCTCGAGGAGTTGATCGATGACGCCACTCGCAGCGTGCAGATGCCCAACGAATTCGTGGTGCCCGGGGAGAACCAGCTCTCCGCGGCCCTGGACGTCGCGCGCACCGTCGTGCGTCGGGCCGAGCGCACCGCCGTCACCTGGGACGTCGACGGCTCACTGGTCGTGACGTATCTCAATCGGTTGAGCGACCTCGTCTGGACGCTCGCTCGCGTCGCCGAAGGCCCCGCACATCGAACCGCTCGCGGTATGAACAAGGAGACCCCATGATCCAGCACGCGCGCGTCGTCACCCTCGAGGACCTCGCCGACGCCACCACGGTGGTGATACCGGTCATCTTCGACGACGAGGGGGCGTTGATCGCCGAGGCCATTCCCGCCAACGTCGCCGGACACGACATCGCGCGCACGATGGACGCGCCCTGGTGTTCGGCGCGCGGACTCAGCGCGACGGCGGGTAGCTCGTTGGCCCGGGCGTTCTTCCACGGACCCACCTTGTTGTTCGTCAGTCTCGGCTCGACCTACAACCAGGTCGACAACTTTCGAATGGCCGGCGCCGCGGCGGTGCAGCGCGGCGAGGGTGACGTCGTCGTCTTTCTCCTGCCGACCGACGCCATCGAGGAGCCGGACCAGGCGGCCCAGGCCGTCGTGGAGGGGGCGCTCCTCGCGTCCTACGACTTCAAGTCGACCGATGAGGACCGAAGTTTCGACGTCGTCGCCCTGGGTGTCCCGCTGCCCAGCGTGGCCGACCACGACGACGTCGCGCAGGGCGTGGGTCGCGCGGTGGTGGTCGCGAACGCCGTCAATTGGGCCAAGCGCCTCATTGACACCCCGCCCAACGAGCTGTCGCCCAAGGAGTTGGCCAAGCGCTTCGCGCAGCACCTCGGCGAGGATGACGACGTGCAGGTCGAGATCTGGACCGAGTCGAAGATCCGCGACGAGCGACTGGGCGGCCTGTTGGGTGTGGGAGCGGGATCCGCGGAGCCCACTCGGCTGGTGTACGCGCTCTACCAGCCACCCGGGGCACGAGCCCACGTGGCCCTGGTGGGCAAGGGCATCACCTTCGACTCCGGTGGTCTGTCCATCAAGTCGGGCGAGGGCATGATGGCGATGAAGACCGACATGTCGGGCGCGGCCATCGTCATGGCCACCTTGTCCATCATCGCCAAATTGGCGCTGCCGGTGCGCGTCACCGCGATCGCGCCGCTGTCGGAGAATCTCTCGGGTGATCGCGCCATGCGGCCGGGCGACGTGCTCACGACCCGTAACGGCATGAGCATTGAGGTGCTCAACACCGACGCCGAGGGGCGCCTGGTCCTCGCCGACGCCCTGGCGTTGGCCGTCGAGGCCAATCCCGACGCCATCATCGACGTGGCGACGCTCACCGGCGCGCAGACGGTCGCGCTGGGCGATGAGGTGGGTGCCTTGTTCGCCTCGACCGACGAACTCGCCCACTTGCTCGAGCGCGCGAGCGAGCGCAGCGGCGAGATGCTGTGGCGCTTGCCCCTGGTGGCGGCTTACGAGAAGCACATCGAGTCCGACATCGCCGACATGAAGAATCTGGGGAAGAGCGGTAAGGCGGGCGCGATCTCGGCGGCGCTGATCCTCCAGCGATTCACGGGGGGGCGCCCGTGGGCGCACCTCGATATCGCGGGGCCGGGACGTGCCGACGCGACGCGGGGTTACGTCACCAAGGGCGCCACCGCCTTCGGGGCGCGCACTCTCGTGGAGTTCTTGACGCAGGTGGCCGTGGTGGACGCCGATTCGTCACGCGACGTCGACGCCGACGACGGGTCGTGGGCCGACGACGAAGGGCTCGTCGACCGATGAGGGTCGGCGTCACGGGGTCAACGGGATTCCTCGGGACGGCTCTCAGCGCCGCGCTCGAGGGTCGCGGGGACGACGTGGTGCGCTTCGTGCGGCCCACTTCGACGCCCGTGGCGGGTGCGCGCGTGCGCTGGGACCCCGAGCGTTCGTTGATCGACGAGAACGACCTGGCGGCGGCGGGCGGCTTCGACGCCGTGGTCAACCTGGCGGGCACCGGTATCGCCAGTCATCGCTGGAGTGCGCCGTACCGTCGACGCGTCCTGACTTCTCGCACCACCGCGACGGCATTGCTCGTGCAGGGGCTGAGCACGTTGACCTCGGGGGTGGCGGTCCTGGTCAGTGGCTCGGCGATTGGCTACTACGGCGACCGCGGCGAGGAGGTGCTCGATGAGACCTCCTCACCGGGCAACGATTACGTGGCCGAGGTGTGCCGCGAATGGGAGGGCGCCGCGGCACCCTTCGCCCGCACGGGGGCGAGTCTGGCCTTCGCGCGCACCGGGATAGTGCTGGGTCGCGGTGGCGGCGTGCTCGAGCGGCTCTCGCCCCTCTTTCGCGCCGGCCTGGGCGGCGTCATCGGGTCGGGGCGCCAATGGATGAGCCCCATCTCCCTCGCCGACGAGGTCGCCGCGATCACCTGGCTCATCGACCACCAACTGTCGGGGGCCTTCAATCTGGTGACCCCCGAACCGTGCACCAATCGCGACATGACCGTGGCCCTCGCGCGCGCCCTGCATCGCCCGTCGGTCCTGCGGGTGCCGGCGTTCGCGCTGCGTCTGACCCTGGGGCGCGAGCTCGCCGACAACACCGTCTTGACGAGTCAGCGCGTCGTACCCACGGCGTTGGCCGCGAGCGGCTTCACCTTCACGTCGACGGACATCACCAGCGTCGTCGCCTCAGCCCTGGCCTGAGCCGCGCGCCACGCGTCGTACGCGTTGACGCCGCGAGGGTACCTCGCGCGCGAGCGAGGGCGACGGGTGAGCCTCGCCGTCACCGACGCCGATCAACACCGTGGCGAAGAGGAGTTCGTCGCGTGCCCCGGCCCAGGCGAGGACGTCGGCGTCGTGGCGGAAGTTGCCCCACAGCACCGCACCGAACCCTCGCTCCTCGAGCAACAACAACAGCGCCATCGTGGCCATCGCGGCGTCAGTATGCCAGTAGGGCACGACCCACGCGTCGGGGTCGGCGAGCCCCGAGGCGGACTTGTCCGCCTGGGCGTAGCGCGCCAGATAGTCCTGGGGACGCGACGTGACGACGACGAGCGCTCCGGCGCGCGCGAGACCCGCGAAACGCGTACTGCTCGCGCGCCAGGCGGCGTCCGTGGCGACCTCGAGGTACGCCCCCACCTGGTCGGCGACCGCGGTCGTCATGCGGACCCCGGCGCTGTTGCCCGCGGTGGGGGCGCACAAGGCGAGGGCGCACAAGTCCTCGAGGAGGTCCTGGTCCACGGGCTCGGGCCGAAACGACCTGGTCATCCGGCGACGTCCTAGCAGTTCGCTCAGATCCATGGTTCGGGTTTATCAGAGGCCGGTCGCGAATGATGACCAATAAGGTAAGATTTAGAGCGAACCGAGGAGCGACCGTGTCATCACCCCGAGAACTACTGAACGCCGCCAAGGCCGAGATCCGCGAAATCGATCCGCACCAGGTCGCCGCGAACGTCGCGCGCTACACGGTGCTCGACGTGCGCGAGCCCGACGAGTACGAACAGGGCGCCGTCGCCGGTGCCGTCCATATCCCGCGGGGAAACCTGGAGTTCGCGGTCGAGGGTCGCATCATCGACAAGACCGCGCCGGTCGCGGTCTACTGCGCGGGCGGCGTACGTTCGGCCTTCGCGACCAAGACGCTCCAGGACCTGGGCTACCAGGACGTCGTGTCGATCATCGGTGGATTCAACAAGTGGAAGGACGAGGGTCTGCCCTGGACGACGCCCCAGACGATGACGGCGGACCAGCGCAACCGCTACCAACGTCACCTGCTGTTGCCCGAGGTGGGGGAGAAGGGGCAACTCAAACTGCTCGACTCCAAGGTGCTCTTGCTGGGGGCCGGTGGCCTCGGCTCACCCGCAGCGCTGTACCTCGCCGCGGCGGGGGTGGGCACGCTGGGCATCATCGACATGGACGTGGTGGACGCCTCGAACCTGCAGCGTCAGATCCTGCACAACACCGAGCGCATCGGGATGCGCAAGGTGGACAGCGCCAAGGTCACCCTGACGGCGATGAACCCCGATCTGACGGTCACGACCTACGACACGCGCTTGGGGGCCGACAACATCCTCGACATCATCGACGGCTACGACGTGATCGTCGACGGCACCGACAACTTCCCGACGCGTTACCTGGTCAACGACGCCGCACTGCTGAAGAACATCCCGGTGGTGCACGGCTCGATCTTCCGCTTCGAGGGGCAGGTCACCGTCTTCGCCCCCTACGTGGGACCGTGCTACCGCTGCATGATCCCCGAGCCACCCCCCGCCGAACTCGCCCCGAGCTGCGCCGAAGCCGGGGTGCTGGGCGTACTGCCGGGCATCGTGGGGTCCATCCAGGCCATCGAGACCATCAAGTTGCTCTTGGACCTGGGTGAGCCGTTGATCGGACGACTGTTGACCTACGACTCGATGGACCAGAGTTTTCGGACCTTCAAGGTGCGTCGCGACCCCGAGTGCCCGGCGTGTGGGGAGCACGCGGGTCCTCTGCGCATCGCGGAGTACGACGATCTGTGCATGCCCCACGCGATCCTCGTCTAGTCCCCGGCGTCCCTCTGCCGCGACGACGACCCTCGGGGGTGCGAGCGAGCTGATCAGGCGCCGGGTCCCGCCTCGTAGCGCTGTCGCCACTGGAGCTGTTGCGCCGGATCGCGCGGACCGTGATCGTCGTCGGGGTCGTCGGGACTGATCACCCACTGGGGTGGGGGCACCAAGCGGTTCACGGTGTCGCTGCGTCGTGCGACGAGCAGCGCCGCGGGCAGTTCCAGTCGGTCGAGCGCGCGCGCCGCGTAGTGTTCGCTCGGCGCACTCGGCAGGAGTACCTCGCGCACCCAGTCCCACTGGGCGGCCTCGTGCACGGCGAGCAGCTCGCGCATCTCGGATTCGTCGCGACCGCCTCGCAGGAGATCGGCCTCCCAGGCGACGATGTGCGCGGGGAAGAATCCGGGCTCCTCACGGACCTCCCACGCCTCTCGTGTCGAGAGTCGTTGCAACTGGAAACCCACGCCGAGTCCATCGTCGAGCCGGTGGGTCCCGAAACGCGCCCTGCCCCCCGTGAGGTACGCCGCTACGTCGCCCAGGCACGGTGAGTTCTTGGACACCACGAGGAGATCGCTTCGATCGAATCCGTCCTCACCGACGGCGAGGTCGGCCAGGGCTCGCATGGCCCACACGCCGCGGAGCAGTCCGTCGCAGGCGTGCCCGTGCGCCAGGACCAGGTCCGCCACCGTGACGGTCTTGGGGCGACGGTCGAGGCGACCCTGGGCCGATCGCGTGTCGCGGACCGTGAAGGTCGGTAGCGCGGCCTCGTCGAGCCACGCGGGCAGGGACCAGCGAGGTGCGCGCGACGGCACCGCGCTCGCGGGGCGGTGGTCGGTCGCCATGGCCTAGAAACTCAGAACGGAGGCGTTCTCGACGGCGTAACGCACGAAGGCGTCACGGGCGAACTGCAGGGTGATCCCGCGCGCCGTCAGCGCCTCCTCACGGCCCGCGGCCCGCGCGGCGTTGAGGCAGGCACCTACGGGTACGCCGGCCGCGATCAGGTCGTCGATCTGCTGGTTGTACTCAGCGCGTACCGGCGAATCGCCCACGTCGCTGAGGGCTCCCTGCGCCGGGCCGAAGCAGAAGACCTCGAGGTCGACGCCCTGGGTCGAGGCCACTTGGCGGATCCGTTCGGCGACGTGCGAGCCGCCGGACAGCGAGTCGTCGTCGCCGTGGAAGAGGTGGATGACGGACTTTGACATGACGGAAACTCCTTGGTAGTTCATCGCCTAGGCCCACCCTAAGGTCCCGCCCAGTGGACCTTTGGCCCCTTTTGTTCACCGTGGCGCCCGCGGGCAACGCCTAGCATGGCCCTCGTGGACCCCGATCAGCGATTGACCGATTCCGGCATCGAAGTTCGAGGTGTGTACCACGGCGCCGACATGGCCGACTTCGAGGAATCGCGGGACCTGGGCGAGCCCGGGGACTACCCCTTCACCCGGGGGGTGTACGCCAACATGTACCGCGGGCGGCTGTGGACGATGCGCCAGTACGCCGGATTCGGCACCGCGGAGGCCACGAACGAGCGGTTCCGCTTCCTGCTCGGCGCGGGCCAGACCGGACTGTCGTGCGCCTTCGACCTGCCTACGCAGATGGGCTACGACTCGGACCATCGCCGAGCCGACGGCGAAGTCGGACGCGTGGGGGTGGCGATCTCGTCCCTGGAGGACATGCGCGCGCTCCTGGCGCAACTGCCCCTCGGAGAGGTCACCACGTCGATGACCATCAACGCGACGGCGTCGACACTGCTCCTGCTCTACCAACTCGTGGGCGAGGAGCAGGGCGTCGCCGGTGATCAGTTGCGCGGCACGATCCAGAACGACATCTTGAAGGAGTACATCGCTCGCGGGACGTACATCTACCCTCCCCGACCCTCGATGCGACTCATCGTCGACACCTTCGCCTACTGCGAGAAGGAGTTGCCCAACTGGAACACGATCTCCATCTCCGGCTACCACATCCGTGAGGCGGGATCGACGGCGGTCCAGGAGGTCGCCTTCACCCTGGCCGACGGCATCGCCTACGTCGAGGCGGCGCTCGCCGCGGGACTGGCGGTGGACGACTTCGCCCCGCGACTGTCGTTCTTCTTCAACGCGCACAACAATCTCTTCGAAGAGATCGCCAAGTACCGGGCGGCGCGTCGGCTCTGGGCGACGATCATGCGCGAGCGCTTCGCCGCCCAGAAGCCCACGTCGCTGATGCTGCGCTTCCACACGCAAACGGCCGGTTCCACCCTCACCGCCCAACAGCCCGAGAACAATCTGGTGCGCGTGACGCTCCAGGCGTTGGCCGCGACGCTGGGCGGGACCCAGAGCCTGCACACCAACAGCTTCGACGAGGCGCTCGGACTGCCCACCGAACACGCGGTGCGTCTGGCCCTGCGCACCCAGCAGGTGATCGGCTACGAGACGGGAATCGCCGACACCGTGGACCCCCTCGCCGGATCGTACTTCGTCGAGACGATGACCTCGCAGATCGAGGATCGCGCGCGCACCTACCTGGCCACCATCGACGAGATGGGGGGCGCCGTCGCCGCCATCGAGGCGGGCTACCCCCAACGCGAGATCGAGAACGCGGCCTACGAGTACGCTCGGGCGATCGACCGGGGTGAACGCGTCGTCGTGGGGCTCAATCGCTTCACCGACGAGGGCGACGTCTCGCCCGAGGTCTTCCCCTTCGACGTCGAGCGACAGAACGCGCAGGTCGCGCGGGTGCGCGCGCTCAAGGGGCGCCGTGACAACGACGCCGTGCGCGCGGCCTTGGACGACCTGGTGACGGCGGCCCGGGGGAGCACGAACCTCCTCTACCCCATGAAGGTCGCCCTCTCGCGTCTGGCGACGCTCGGCGAGGTGGCCGACGCCCTGCGCGGCGAATTCGGGGAGTACCGGCCGTCCTAGTCGCGCGCCAGGGCGTCGCTGAAGTGCGTGACGCTCGGCGCGGATCCGTAGAAGGAGTGGGTCAGGTCCCGCCAGGTGTCGAAGAGTTCCGTCGCACGGAATGCCATGTGTGCGTCGACACTGCTCCATCGCACCAGGAGCAGGAACGTCGAGGGGTCCTCGATCTGGCGCCGTACCTCGGCCCCGTGGCAGCCGGGTGCTGATTCGATGATGGGCAGTGCGGCGACGACCGCGGCGGCGAATTCGTCCTCGCGCCCCGGGGTCACCGGGAGCCACGCGTGTTCGGTGATCATCGTTGTAACAACCTTTCGCGGAGTGTGACGTCCGTCGCGACGAGTACTGCGGTGTGGGCCAGCGCCAGTGCGCCGTCGAGGACCGCCTGGTCCGCTTCGGGGGTCACGCACGCCACGGTGAACTCGGGCTGGTGGTTCACGGCGCCGCGGGTGGGGATGGCCAGGAGTGGGTGGATGGAGGGCACGACGAGTGAGACGTTGGCCATGTCGGTGGAGATCGTGGGCTGGGGCGCGCCTTCGTCGTCGAGTGCGAACGACCGACCGAGGGCCTCGGCGGCCTGGCGGTAGTACGCGAGGAGATCGACGTCGCTGTGCATGTGAGAGAACGCGCTGCCGATCTCGGTGATCGACAACGACGCCCCCGTGGCGCACGCCCCCGCCTCGAAGCATCCCGCGAGCCGGGTGCGCAACTCGGCCAGGCGGGTGGCGGTGAGCGAACGGGCCATGAAGCGCCCGGTGGCCCGGCGCGCGATGATGTTGGCGGCGCTGCCCCCCTCCACCACGATGGAATGGACCTGGTCACCGGGGCGCAATTGTTGGCGCAGCAAACCCACCGCGACCTGCGCGATGGTCAGCGCGTCGAGCGCGTTGACGCCCTCCCACGGCGCCGCGGAGGCGTGGGCCTCCTTGCCCTCGTAGGTGACGTCGAAGTGATCGACCGCGAGACACGTCGCCTCGAGGCGTTCGTTGGGCCAGGGGTGCACCATCATCGCGGCGTGGGCGTCGCGGAAATAGCCGGCGTTGATCAGGTCGATCTTGCCGCCACCCCCCTCCTCGCTCGGGGTGCCGAGCACGATGACCGTCACGCCGATCTCGTCGGCCACCGCGGCGAGGCCGATGGCCGCCCCCAGGGACGCCGCGGCGATGATGTTGTGCCCACAGGCGTGTCCCACGTCGGGCAGGGCGTCGTACTCCGCACAAAAGACGATGTGCAGGTCCCCGGAACCCTTGGTGGCGCGAAAGGCCGTGGCCAGTCCCGCGATGCCGCGTTCGACACGGAAGCCCGCCGCCTCCGCCGCCGCGCACACGGCCTCGGCGCTGCGGTATTCCTCGTAGCCCAACTCGGGGTGCGCGTGGATGAAGTGGCTCAGTTCGAGCAGGCCGCGCGCGGCGTCATCGATGGCGTGACGGACGGCGTCGAGGCTCACTCGATGACCGCCACGACATCGCCCACGGCCACGCCGTCGCCCGCCGCGACGTTGATCGTCGCCACCGTACCGGCGCGTTCGCTGCGCACGCTGTTCTCCATCTTCATGGCCTCGAGGATGACGATGGTGTCGCCGACCTCCACGCTCTGGCCCACTTCGACGCTCACCTTGACGATGGTGCCCTGCATCGGCGCGCTGACCGTGCCCGAACCGGTGCTCGCCACGGGCGAGTGGTGCGAACGCCGGGGTTTGGACCCGGTGCCGGCGCGCGCGGGCGGATCGCTGCCCTCGGGGAGCCAGACCGCGACCGACAACCGTCGGCCGTTCACCTCCGCGGTGACGTCTTGTCGCACCAGTGCGGCGCCCGCCGCGTCCGTGGCCGACCCCGGCGCCGCGATGGAAGAGAAGTCCAGACTGTTCTCGACCCAGTTGGTCGAATGGGTCCCGTTGATGAAGGCCTCATCGCGCAGGATGATGACGTCGGCGGGCAGCGTCGTCGCGACTCCCTCGATCACCGTCTCGTCGATCGCGCGCAACAACCGACGCCGTGCGCGTTCGCGGTCGGGGGCCCACACCGCGAGTTTGGCGATGAGGTTGTCGTAGTACTGCGACACCGTGTCACCCACGGCGTAGCCGGCGTCGAGACGCACGCCGGGACCCGACGGCTGGTCGAAACGGGTCAGGGTGCCGGGCGACGGGGCGAACCGACCGTTCGCGGCATCCTCGGCGTTGATACGCACCTCGATGGCGTGGCCGCGGTGCTCGATGTCGTCCTGGGTCAGTGCGAGCTTCTCGCCCGCAGCGATGCGCAGCTGCCACTCGACGAGGTCGAGTCCCGTGACCCATTCGGTAATGGGGTGCTCGACCTGCAGCCGGGTGTTCATCTCGAGGAAGTAGAACTCGCCGTCTTGGTACATGAACTCCACGGTGCCGGCATTGACGTAGCCGCACGCCTGGGACACGCGCACGGCCGCCGCCCCCATGGCCTGGCGGATCTCGTCGGGGAAGTTGGGGGCCGGTGACTCCTCGACGAGCTTCTGGTGGCGTCGCTGGGGCGAGCAGTCGCGTTCGCCGAGCCATATCGTGTTGCCGTGGCTGTCGGCGAGGACCTGCATCTCGATGTGACGTGGCCACGTCAGGTAGCGCTCGACGTAGCACTCGTCGCGACCGAAGTAATTGAGCGATTCGCGCTGCGCGCTCTCGAGCGCCGCCTCGGCGTCGAGGGGATCGGCGACGACCTTCATCCCTCGCCCCCCACCGCCGTAGGCCGCCTTGATGGCGACGGGCCAGCCGAACTCGTCGCCGAAGTCGACGACCTCTTGGAAGTGCTCGAGCGTCTGACTGCGTCCGGGGACGCCCTGCACGCCCGCCCTCTCGGCCGCCAACCGCGAGGAGATCTTGTCACCCATGACCTCGATGGCGGACGGGGGCGGGCCGACGAAGGTCACGCCCATTTCGGTGATGGCGCGGGCGAAATCAGTGTTCTCCGAGAAGAATCCGTACCCCGGGTGCACGGCGTCGGCGCCGGAGGCGGCGATGATCTCGAGGATGGCGGCGGTGTTGAGATAGCTCTCGGCGGCCGTCTGGCCACCGAGAGCGTAGGCCTCATCGGCCAGACGCACGTGCAGTGCGTCGCGGTCGAGTTCGGAGTACACCGCGACCGTCGCGATGCCCATTTCCTTGCAGGTGCGGATGACGCGGACGGCGATCTCGCCACGGTTGGCGATCAGAACTTTGCTTAACACGAAACCCTCCGCACGATTGGCCTCAATTTAGCACTGGCCTCCCAGACCCTAGTTCTGGCGGCGTTCTCGCTGAAGCGCAACGCCGCGCCGCGGAGGGGTAGCGGGGACCTCGAAGGGCGCGCGGCGCGCGTCGGCGCACTCGCTCACACACCGCGGAGCGAGCGTGGTGGGGGACTTGTCTAAAGTTTGAGCGTGAGCCAGGTGCAGTGGAACGTCGAGCATCTCGATCACGTCGATTCGACGAACACCTGGTTGGCCCGCCAGGCCCGTGAGGGAGCCGACGGACGTCGAGCCGTGTACTGCGACTACCAGAGCGACGGTCGTGGCCGCCTCGACCGCGCATGGCACGCTCCCGCAAGGTCGTCGCTCTTATGCTCGGCGCTGCTCAGCCCGCCGCCGACCACCGTCGCCCCTCAGTGGATCGTGATCGCGGCGGCATTGGCCGCGTGCGATGCGCTCCACGCGCTCAGTGGCGTGCGCCCCTCTCTCAAGTGGCCCAATGACGTGCTCTACGCCGAGCAGAAGGTGGGCGGGCTGCTGGCCGAACTGGTCACCCCCGCCGCGCCCGCGAGGCGACCCGTGGTGGTGGTGGGGTTGGGTCTCAACCTGAGCGCCGTCGATCCCGACTTCGTCACCGCGACGACGGTGCGCGCCGCCACGGGCGTCGCGCTGGAGCCGGTGGCCATCCTCAGCGCCTACCTCGAGGCGCTCGACGAGCGACGCCCCCTGCTCGACGTCGTCGCGGGACGTCGCACGCTGCGCGCGCAGTACCTCGCGGACCTGTCGACGATCGATCGCGACGTGCGCGTCGAGCTGGTCGGCGAGGTGGTGCGCGGCCGCGCGGTGGGGATCGACGAGGACGCCGCGTTGATCGTCGACGTCGGCGGCGAACGCCGGAGCTTCGCGGCCGGCGACGTGGTGCACGTACGAGGAGAGGACGGCTGATGAATCGACCCACACGGATCCTGGTCACCGGAGCCGGCGGTCAGGTGGGTGTCGACCTGGTCGACATCCTCGGCGGCGCCGCGCCGCTGGGGTCCAGTGCGACCTACGCGCCCGACCAGCGCCCCATCGCGAACGACGAGTTCGAAGTGGTCGCCTTGACGCACCACGACCTCGACATCACCGAGCGCGACCGCGTGGACGCCGCGCTGCGAGCGACCCGGCCCGACGTCGTGATTCACCTGGCGGCGTACACCGCGGTCGACCAGGCCGAGACGGACGCCGCCCGGTGCTTCGCGGTCAACGCCGCCGGTACCGGTCATCTTTCCGACGCCGCGCACGCGACGGGTGCGCACCTCATCGCCGTCTCCACCGACTACGTCTTCGACGGACGCAAGGGCACCAGCTACGTCGAGGGGGACGCGACCAATCCCCTCAGCGTCTACGGCGCGTCCAAACGCGAGGGCGAACTGCTGTGTCGTCGTGACGACACCATCGTGCGCACGTCGTGGGTCATGGGCGTGCGCGGCAAGAACGTGGTCCACGTCATCGCCGATCGCGCCGCGTCGGGTCAGGCCGTGCGCTTCGTCAACGACCAGACGGGCACCGTGACGGTGGCGAGCGACTTGGCGCGCTCGTTGGTGGCGTTGGCGCGCACTCGCCCCGGCGGTACGTGGCACGTGGCCAACACCGGTACCACCACGTGGTTCGACATCGCCGACTTCGTCGGGCGCACCCTCGGGCGAGGCGACGACTTCGCCACGCCGATCTCGACCACCGATCTGTCGCCCGCGCCACTGGCGCACCGTCCCGAGCGCAGTGATCTCGACACGTCCAAGTGGACCGCGCGCTTCCTCGCCCTGCCCGACTGGACCGACGGCGTGCAACGACTCGTGCGCGACCGGCTGCGTCGAGCGGCTCCGTGAGCGTGGGCCAGCGCGTGGGCCAGCGCGTGGGCGCGGTGGTCGTGGACTACCACGCCGAGAGCGCCCTCTCGAGTTGCGTCGATTCGTTGCTGCTCAACGGCGTTGAGGACATCGTGGTGGTGGAGAACGGCACGCCGGGCTCGACGCGCGCGGCGCTCACCGGACGTGAGGTGCGACTGGTCGAACCCGGGCTCAACCTGGGCTACGGCCGCGGCGCGAATCGCGGGGCCGCGCTCATCGAGGGCAAGGACCTGGTGCTGATCTCCAACCCCGACGTCATCGTGCACCACGGCGCGGTCGCGGCGCTGGTCGACGCCCTCGACGCCCAGCCGCGCGTCGCCCTGGTGGGACCCCAGATCCGACGCCCCGACGCCAGCGTGTACCCCTCGCACCGGGTGTTCCCCAATTTCTGGCTGGCGGGCCTGCACGCCCTCCTGTCGCCCGTGTGGCCCAACAACCCGGCCACCGCGCGTTATCGCTCCCGACACGACGACGGCAGCGTCGACTGGGTGTCGGGCGCCTGTTTCATGGTGCGCGCCGACGCGTTCGAAGCGGTGGGGGGGTTCGACGAGCGCTACTTCATGTTCGCCGAGGACATGACGCTGTGCTGGGACCTGCGCCAGCGCGGCTGGGGCGTGGCCGCCGTGGACGACGCGGTCGTGACCCACGTGGAAGGACTTTCGCGCCAGCGCGCGACCCGTTCGATGCTGTGGGCCCACCACCGCAGTGCGTTGCGCTTCGAGATGCACACCGCCAGGGGCCTGCGACGAGCCCTCGTGCCGGTGGCGGCGCTGGTGCTGGGCCTGCGTCTCCTGGTCGTCGCCGTCGTTCGCCCTCGGGAGTGAAACGCCGCGAGCGCCTAGGCTGGCAAAGGGCTGCGGGTGGTTCTGTGGTTGAAAGTCGATGCTAGCCGCGGGCGAAACGACCCACGTAAGGCGTCGCGAGACGCTGAGCATGGC
The DNA here is from genome assembly GCA_019352075.1 of Acidobacteriota bacterium. Lineage (GTDB taxonomy): Bacteria > Actinomycetota > Acidimicrobiia > Acidimicrobiales > RAAP-2 > RAAP-2. Next base: position 13,797 of record JABBOA010000056.1, read on the forward strand.
GCGG
>JABBOA010000057.1 GCA_019352075.1 Acidobacteriota bacterium
CCTGGCGAGAGAAACCGGCGATCACTCCTGGAAAGTGCCAGCAGAACGCGCCATCCGATTCAATTTATTGGTCCAGGACTCGACCCAGCCGATGCCGGAGTGCACGGTGGCATGCCAGGCTCACATCCACGATCAGGTGGCTACATGAAAAACCGCTATCCCAACTGGGCAGCCAAGTTCTTCATGGATGCGCTCATGCTGCAAATGGAAGCGAGTTAGCGCATGCGCGATATCGCTCTTGCCTTGTTTATCTTCGGGACGCTTCCGTTCATTCTGATGCGGCCGTATATAGGACTGCTCGTCTGGTCGTGGATCGGCTATATGAACCCGCATCGGTTGTGCTACGGCTTTGCCGTCAGCTTTCCCTGGGTGCAAATGGTTGCCATTGTTACGCTCGCAGGCCTTCTTTTCAGCAAGGAAAGCAAGCGGATTCCTTCGTCTACCATCAGCGTACTGCTGGTGATGTTTCTGCTTTGGACCGGGCTAACCAGTTTCTTTGCCGCAGTGCCTGATTCAGCATGGGAAGCATGGCTGGAATTCGCCAAAGTCCTGGTCATGGTGTTCGTCACGCTGGCGTTGGTCAACAACCGTGAGCGCATCCATTGGCTTGTATGGATGATCGTGGTTTCGCTGGGGTTCTATGGTGTCAAGGGTGGCGCATTCACGATACTCAGTGGTGGCGCCAATCATGTGTTCGGACCTCCCGCGAGCTTCATCGCCGACAACAATGCGTTGGCGCTTGCGCTGTGCATGACACTGCCGTTCATGCGTTATCTGCAGTTACATTCCTCTCGCAAAATCGTACGCTCCGGTCTGGGATTCAGCATGTTGTTGACCGGTGTCGCTGTGCTCGGCACATACTCACGAGGCGGCCTGGTCGCCTTGGTCATCGTCGCTGGTGCCTTGTTCCTGAAGAGTCGTGGTCGTGGTGGTGACCGGCGCCGTCGTCGGCCTAGTGACCGGCGCTGTCGTCGGCCTAGTGACTGGCGCCGTCGTCGTGGTCGCAGTGGTGGGCGTCGTGGTCGTGGTCGTGGTGGGTGCCGTGGTCGTCGCGACCGGGGCCGTCGTGGTGGCGACCGCCGCGGTCGTCGTCGTAGTGGGCGCGGACGTCGTCGTGACGACCGGCGGCGTCGTCACGAGCCCCGACAAGCAGACGCTCGGGACCCTCACGACGTTGGTGTCGAGGGTCACCGCACCACTACTCTGGGCCAACGCTCGCCCCACGACCGAGGCGTCAGTGTTGAGCGTGATCGACGCTTGGGCCAGGATCGATCCGACGAAATTGCTCGTCGTGCCGAGCGTCGCGGAGCTGCCGACTTGCCAGTACACGTGACACGCCTGCGCGCCGTTCTCCAGCACCACCTGACTCGCGCTCGCGGTCGTCAACGTTGAGCCCGCCTGGAAGACGAAGACCGAGTCGTAACTGCCCCCTCCATCGAGGGTCAGGGTCCCGGTCAGTGACACGCTCGACGCAGATCCGTAGACGCCTGACACGAGCTTCTGACCCCCGAGGTTGGCCACGATCGGCGACACGGGTCCCATTGATGCCGCGGTGATGTAGGCCGCGGTCAACGCCGTTTGGGCGTTGGCGGCCGCGCCGTCGGTGAGGTGAACGGTGCCCGTCGGCTGGGTGACGGAGCCGGATCCGGTGAACGAGGTGCCCGGCGACAATCCGATATCTCCCGAGATCACGGAGGGACCAGTGTTCGTGATGGTGCTACCCGCCACGACCGCGAACGAGGTCGCCGCCCCGAGGTCGACGTTCGCGGTGGCGGCGCCGGCGCTCGGCGCCCCCCACGACACGGCGGCCACGGTGGTGAACACGAGGGCGAGGGCGCCACTGGCGCGTGACCGACGTTGGCTACGTCGATAGTGCGAGACTTTCGACGGCGAGTCGATGCCGTCAAGGGGCAACGTAGGAGGGACACGGTCGGTCATAAGCCCTCACTTCTTACTGCTCGCGATATCTTCGTCGTTCACTACGACGAACAGCGTTCTTATATCAATCTTACCTCGCCAGCGGGCCGAGACCCCTTGAATACCCTGTGACCTACGTCACCTCAACGGCTGATTGGAGCGTGTGGCGACGGTCCCGGACGAACAGGATCGATAGGTTTCTCGTCACGAGATCAATCGTGACGCACCGACCCATCCTCTCTCGTCCGCCCGCAGCGCTCGTCGCTCAGGCCACGTCGGTGCGGCTCATCAGCGCCGTCGGGCGACCCATGGCGCGCAGGTGACGAAAATGCGAGGCCACCGCCGCGTGGAAGGAGGGTTGCACACGTCGCGGGATGCCGTAGTCCGCACACACGGCGCTGACGATGGGCGCGATGAGGGGGTAAGCGGTGTGGGGGATGCCGGGGAACAGGTGGTGCTCGGTCTGGTGGTCGAGACCCCCCGCGTACCAGCGGAAGAGGCGGCTCAGGGGACCCGACCCGTGAGAGAAATCGAGGCTCGAGCGCACCTGCCACTCGTGCCACTGGTAGGGAGGTCGCGTGCCGGTTGCGACGAATTCCGCACCCTCGACCACGTGAGCCGACTGGAAGACGACGCCGAGGAGAAACCCGACCGCGAAGGCGATCGCGAGGGCGCCCAGGGCGACGATCCACAGCGGGTGCGTCAAGAAGGGCAGGCCCAACATGAGACCGAAGAACGCCAACTTCGTGACGACGGCGCTGGTGGCCTCGGCGAGGCGTGAGCGAGAACTACGCGAATGGCGCGACCCTCCGACCAAGCTGGCCAGGTCGTTGAACATGATCTCGAGAACCGTGAAGCAGTAGAGGGGCCAGAGATAGATGTGTTGGTAGCGGTGCCAGAAGTAACGGCGCTGGAAGGGCGCCAAACGGGCCAAGGGACCGAGGTTGATGTCCGAATCGGTGCCCACGACGTTCGGTGAGCCGTGGTGCAGGGTGTTGTGCCGGTAGAGCCAGCGATTGGCGTCGGCGCCCACGGCGAACATGCTCCACCCGACGATGCGGTTGGCCCGCGAGAGGCGCTTCGTGGGCGAGAGGAAGAAGGCGTTGTGATTCGCGTCGTGCTGGATGTTGAAGCCCACCGCCGCGAAGGCGAGGGTCAGGGAGGCCGATGCCGCGAGGCCCTCGAGCCACCCGGAGGCGAGTACGACGCCCGCGAAACTGGCGACGTACCAAAGGGCAATGATGACGGCTTTGACGTGCAAACGGTGCCGCGCGGCGCGCAAGGTGACGGCGTCCAACTTCTGGGAGACCGCGCGGGTCAGTGCACCGGCGAATCCCCCGTTCAATACCGGCGGTGAACCGGCGGTGGTGCTCATAGGCAATGTCGTCCAGTGCGCAGTAAGGAGTGCCACTCTAACGTGCGAACACGTATTGTTGACGTCCGCCGCGACCACCGCGCGCGCAGGTCGGTGCCGTCCGTGACGGCTTGCGCGCGGCGACACGGAGCTGGCGAGTGATGGGTGGCCGCGCCGACGCTCGCGGTCCACGGGGCCGACCTTCGCGCGTGACGGGTGACGCCCGCGTGATCGCGGGGTCGACGTGCGCCGGCGAAGTCCTCGCCGACGCCCCGGCCTGGCACCAGGACGCTCGGCCCCGTGCTCCCGGCGCTATCCGGGTCCTTCTCCCCTGGCGCAAGGACGCGCGAGGCGAAAGAATTCGGTTGGATGTGAGTGTGGTTCTCCGTTGAGAAGATCTGAGGAGGCGAGAGATGCGCGTAGGTAGGTTTCTTCTTGTGGCGGCGGGCGCGCTGACCCTGGTGGCCGGCTTGGGCTCCAGCGGTGCGGGCGCAGGTTTGCTCTGGGCCAACGCGACCCAGCGTGATGCGACCGGTTACTTCAACTCATCGAGTCAGACGTTCGAGTCCGGGGGGACGGCCTTGACGTCATCGGTCGACTTCGCCATGCGACCCGGGCCCAACGATTGGCTCTCGATTGACCCCCTAGGCACCGTGCGCGTCCGAGCCGATGTGACCAATGGTGGCACCTTCGTCGGGATTGCCGCGACCTCGATGGTCCAGCAGTACCTCGCCGGGGTCACCTACGATCGCGTGACCACCGTGAAGGTGATGCCGTTTCGACCGGTGTACCAATCCGTGACCGGTAGCCGGTTGCCCGCGTCACCCGTCGCCCAACAGTTCTGGGCGACGTCGGCGTCGGGAGTGGGTCCCCAGCAGATCACCTGGCGGCCGACGACGGGGAACTGGACGCTGGTGGTCATGAGGGCTGACGCGGGTGCGGGCGTCGTCGCCCACGTCTCGGTGGGGACGAACACGGGACTCGTCGGTCCCCTGGGGGTCGCCTTGATCGCGGGCGGGATAGTGTTGCTCGTCGCGGGTGGCGTGATGCTCGGGTTCGCGATCATGGGTCTCGATCGGAAGCGTCGCGAACGAGTTCGCGCCGATGTCGCGACCGTGAGCGGGACCACGAGCGACGCGTCGAACGAGCGTGAGGGGGCGTCGTCGCCTCGCGCATACCCGGCACGCCTCGACGGGCACTTGGATTCGTCGCTCAGCCGCTGGCGCTGGATCGTCAAGCCGTTTCTCATTCTCCCGCACCTCATCGTTCTCGCCGTCTTGTGGCTCGCGGTGATGCCCCTCACGGTCTTCGCGGGCGTCGCGATCCTGGTGACGGGACGCTACCCCGAGCCCATCTTCCACTTCACGGTGGGTGTGATGCGCTGGACGTGGCGGGTGGTCTTCTACTCCTTCAGCGCCCTGGCGACCGACCAGTACCCACCCTTCTCGCTCGAAGCCGACGAGTCGTACCCGGCGTCCTTCAGCGTCGACTACCCGCAACGACTCTCGCGCGGTCTGGTCCTCGTGAAGTGGTGGTTGCTGGCCATCCCGCAATACCTCATCGTGGGGATCTTCGCGGGCGGCGGAATAGGGTTCGCCGGGGGTCACTCCAATGACTGGACGGTGGCCTCGCGCGGTGGGGTGATCGGTCTCCTGGTCGTCGTGGCCGCCCTGGTCCTGATCATCACCGGTCGTTACCCTCGGGCGCTGTTCGATTTCGTCATGGGGATGAACCGCTGGTGCTTCCGCGTCTTGACCTACGCCCTGCTCCTGCGCGACGAGTACCCGCCCTTCTCCTTCGACGCCGGAGGGACGGACCCCGGTAACGCCGTGCCCGCCACCCCGCCGTCCCCGCCGGTCGAGCCCGCGCCGGATCGATCGACGCCCCACGTCGCCGGCATCCAGTGAGCGGTCGGGTCGTCGACGTCGATTGAGGGTGATCGGCTCATCGGCGACGGCACCGTGGGGCGTCGATTCCGACGCGAGGAACGCGGGAGTGTCGAAGGTGGAGTTGTAGCGAGGAGGCGACATGCGTGCAGTGGTGATCTATGAATCGATGTTCGGCAACACTCGTCGGATCGCGCGGGCCATTGTCGAGGGTTTGGCGGACGCCATGGAGGTGCACTTGATCCGCGCGGACGAGGTGTCGGGTCCCGACCTGGAGGGCGCCAGTCTCGTGGTCGTCGGGGCGCCGACCCACGCGTGGGGCCTGCCGCGCGCGAACACGCGCGAGGGGGCGATGGCGACGTCGCGCAAGCCCGACAACGATCTGGTGCTCGAACCCGCCGCGGCGACGTCGCCCGGGGTTCGCGAGTGGTTGCCCTCCCTGGGCGGGATCGGCATCGCGGGGGCCGCGTTCGACACCCGGTTTCGAGCACCGGGGATGTTCACCGGTCACGCGTCCAAGGTCATCGCCAGGTCACTTCGTCATGAGGGGGTCGACGTGGTGCTGGCGCCCGAGAGTTTCTTCGTCGACCGTCATAACCACATGGTGGCGGGCGAGGAGGCGCGTGCTCGGGCCTGGGGTCGGCGACTCGCCGCCGAGGTGGCCACGCGCGCCAAGGGGTGAGTCGTGAACATCGTGGCGTCACGGACGTCGCGTCGAATCGAGCGGCCGTGAGGGGTGCGTTCTGGGGGGCGACGCGGACCTCGCGACACGTGATCGTGAGGACTCCCGGCGCCGGACGCAACGCGGCCTCGCGAGGCACCCTTGACCCCCAGCAACGGGTACTGGTCCTCTTGGAGAGTTTCGTATCGGTCGCTGGCCTGGGTGGCGGGAGTTACATGGTGGCCCACCCCCTCACCATCATGCCGTTGCGATTCCTCGAGGGCACGTGGTTCCACACGTGGCGTTGGCCGGGCGTGGCGTTGCTCGTGTTCGTGGGGGTCGGTCCGGCACTCGCGGTGATGGCGACGCTGCAGCGACGCCGCAGGGAGTCCCTGGGTCACGTCGTGGTGGGCACCGGTCTGATTGCGTGGATCGTCATCGAAGCGGCGTGGGTGGTGGTCGCACCGGGATGGCAGATCGCCTTCGCGGCCATCGGCGTCACGATCGTCGTTCTCGCGGTCTCCGACGCCCCACGCCGCAAGGAGCGAAGGGACGCCGAACTCACGTCCGAGTGACGGTGGACGCAGGGCGCCCTCGTGCAGGGTGGGTGCCGAGGTCCTTCGTGGAATGGTCGCCCGCGCCGATGTGGCCGGGCCGGGGTCAACGCGACCGTTTCAGCCCCGACGCCGGGCGCGTCGTCGTGCCGCACTCTTGGGTTATCGACGTGTCGAGTTGCCCGCGAACGCCGGTGGCGTCCTCGTCGCGAGGGGAAACGGCCCGGCGCGTGGACATGGGCCTTTCTCCCCTGCCCGCGGGTTCGCGACAGTGAGAACCTGGAGTCATGAAGCGACGAAGCGTCCTGGCCGGTGCGGCGTTGGTGATACCGGTGTTGGTGATCGGTGTGCTCGTGGGGCGTCAGTGGGGCGAGCGTTCGTCACCCACGACGGTCGATACCACTACCACCATCACGAGCCCCACCACCACCTCGAGCACCACCACCACACTCCCGGCCCAGCCGAGTTCCGCTATCTGGCCGCTGGCGTCGACGACGACGAGGTTCGCCACGCCCCTGCTCGCCGCGCAGACGTTCGCCCTTGACTACCTCGGGTTCACCAACCCCGTCGTCGAGCCCTTCCAGCAGGGTGATACGCGGTCCGGTGAAGTTCCCGTTCGCTCGAGTCGCGGGGGTGCGCTCACGACCATCCTGGTCCGCCAACTCACGAGTGACGATTCGTGGTGGGTCATCGGCGCGGTGTCGCCTCACATCGTGTTGAGTGATCCGTCGGCCCTGGCGGCGATCACCAATCCAGTCACCCTGAAGGGGACGAGTACCGCCTACGAAGCGGTGGTCGACGTGGAGATTCGCCAGGACGCGAGCCTCGTGCCGCTCGTGCACACCACCGTGATGGGTGGTTCGATGGGGGTGATGGGCCCGTTCACCAAGGTGGTCGCGTACGCGACTCCGACGTCCGCGTCGGGGGCGATCGTCATGTACGCGCGGTCCGCGAAAGACGGGAGCGTCGTGGAAGCCAGCGTGTTGCGGGTGGCGTTCAAGAACGCTGCTCCGACGAAGTGAGTCGCCCCCACGACTAGTGCGCGGCCCCTCTTCCTCGGGACGGGTCTCGCTGGGGCAGGCGCTCCTCGAAGGCAATGCTGACGGGTGAGATGTCGTCGGGCAGGGTGATCGAGAGCACCTTCGAATAGAAGTAGAGCTCGGCCTCGGCGCTGCGAATGATGTTGGCCGCCCTTCGAAAGCCGTGCTGCTCGCCCTCGTAGGCCACGTAGACGTGAGGAATCGCCTTGGATTGCAGGACCTCCACCATCGCGGCGGCTTGCTCCGGCGGCACCACCTCGTCCTCGAGGCCCTGGAAGAGGATCATGGGGGTGGACAACAGGTCGCGGTGGAAGTACGCGGAGCGACTCTCGTAGACGTCGCGATCCTCGGGCCATCGTCCGATCATCGAGTCCAGGTACCGCGATTCGAATTTGTGCGTCCCGGTCGTCATCGTCGCGAGGTCACTGATGCCGAAGTAGCTCGCGCCCGCCGCGAAGGTGTCACGGAAGGTCAGGGCGCACAGGGTCGTGTAGCCGCCGGCGCTGCCGCCGTGAATCAGCAGGGCGTCCGGATCGGCCAGTCCTTGCGACACCAGATACGTCGCGGCGTTCACGCAGTCGTCGAGGTCCACCACCCCCCATTGCCCGCGGAGGCGATTGCGGTACTCGCGACCGTAACCCGTGGAGCCACCGTAGTTGACGTCCACGACCGCGAAGCCGCGGCTCGTCCAGTACTGGACTGCGTAGTTGAGCGCGTCACTGGCCTGGGCGGTGGGGCCGCCGTGGCTGGCCACGATGAGGGGAGGGGCGTGGCCCGGCGGCCCAGCGAAATCAGCGTTGGTCGGTGGGTAGTAGTACGCGTGGGCACTCAGACCCCGCTCGGTCGGGAACTCGATGTCGCGAGGCACCGACAGGTAGCCCGCGTCGACGTGGTTGACGAAACTTTCGACGAGGGTCGTGCACGAACCCGACTCCGGGTCGATCTCCACCACGGCGGGCGCGGCGCGCGGTGAGTGGGCGATGCCCACGACCCGGCGCCCATCGCTCTGGACGAGTGTCACCCCGGGCCAGTCGAGGGTCAGCGGTCGCATTCCCTCATCACGGAGTACTCCCGCGTGGGTGCCCTCGGCGTCGCGCCAGGTCGCGAGGAGCGATCCATCACTGAGCGGTTGATAGGAGGAGTCGCCGAAGTGCCACGCGGGACCACCGAACTCCGCGTCCAGGGGGTAGAGGGCGACGGCGCCGCCGGGGGCGTCGCGGTAGAGGTTCCACCACCCCGAACGATCCGAAATGAAGGTGAGGCGACCTTGGGCGTCGTAACGAGGTTGCTGCAACGACTCGTCGTCGCCCGCGACCAAGCGGCGACCGACTTCATAGCCGTCATCGTCGAGGACCGCTTCGACGAGCGACGTGTGGTCCCAGGGCATATTGGGGTGGTCCCAACACGTCCACGCGACTCGATGCCCGTCGGGGGACCACGTGGGGGCCGCGAAGAAGTCGTGTCCCCGCGCCAGCACCCGCATCGGGGTCGCACCGTGGGCGTCGATGACGACCAGGTCGTTGACGACGTCATCCTCATGGCGCTCGCGAACACCGACCACGCGGGCGCCGTCGGGCGAGACCCGCAGATCGGCGTATCGCCAACTCCGTGGTGAGGGGGGCGCCGGGGTGATCGCGACGGGTTCGCCACCCGCGTCGATGCGGTAGATGCGCTGGTCCGCCAGGTTCGAGAAGAACACGGTGCCGTGGTGCACCGCGAAGTTCAATCCACCGTATTCGTGCACGAGAGTTCGCGAAGAGAATTCCGGCCCGAAGAGGTCGCGGGTGCGTCCCGCGGCGTCGCGATGGACCAGGACGTAGCGCCCTTCTTCGAGCGGCCGCACCTCGAGCCAGTACGTGTCGTCACCTTCCACGAGGACGTAGTCGAGGTGGATGACGTCTTGGACGAGCAACTCGGCGGAGAGGGGCGAGACCCAGGATCCGAACGCGGCGACGGTTCGTGTCATGGCCGAATGATACCGAGTCGCGATGGGTCAACTCAACCGCTGGCCCGTGGCCAGTGGGTCGAGTTAGTCTGGGGCCGTGAATCCGACGCTCTCTGAATCGATCGACATCGCTCGTTCCGCCAACGACGTGTACGACATGGTCTCCGACGTGACCCGGATGGGTGAGTGGAGTCCGGTGTGCGTCGCGTGTTGGTGGGACGAGGGCGACGGACCGCGCGAAGGGTCGTGGTTTACCGGCCGTAACGAGACGCCCGAGCGGACGTGGGAGACGCGCTCCCTCGTGACCAGCGCGCGCCGTGGCGAGGAGTTCGCCTTCGTGGTCGGTGGGGTGCGAACGAAGTGGTCGTACTCACTGCAACCCATTGATGGCGGGTCGCGTCTCACCGAGACGTGGGAGTTCTTGCCCGGTGGCGCCGAGAGTTTCCAGGAGCGTTTCGGCGATGACGCCGAAGGTCAGTTGGAGTCGCGGCGCGAGGCCGCGCGTACCGGGATCCCGGCGACCTTGGCCGCCATCAAGGCCGCCGCGGAGAAGTAGTCGCTAGGTCCTACGTCCCTCGCGTCCGGGGATGAGCAGGAGTATCCTTCGCGTGAGGGGACGCCGGTTTCGACGTTCGTCACGATTTCGGCGCAGCAGTTCCAAGTATGCGGTGCAGTGTCATTATGGAGGTGGTATATGGCGTTGGTGGACAAGATGAAGGCCCAAGCGGCCCAATTGGCCCAGAAGGCTCAGGAGGCGGGCAAGGCGGGCCAGGCGAAAATCGAGGAAGTGCAGGCGAAGCGCAAGGCGGACGGCGTCCTGCGTGAATTAGGATTGGCCTACTACGCGCGCCAGTCGGGCGACGTCAGTGACGACAACACGTCTCAGATGGAGAGCCTGATTCGCGAGCTCAAGGCCTATGAGGACGAGCACGGTCCCCTCGCGGGGACTTCGGACGACGACGAAGCGGGCGACTCCTAGCGCACGGGGCACGGCCCGCGACACGAACGTCCCGTGGGCGCAGGGATGAGGTTTGGTAGTAAACCCACGGGATTCGAGCCACGCCGCCATCGCGAACCCGCAGCGCTCGGAGGTCGCCAAGAACCACGCATCGGCAGTGATGCAATTGGCCTCCCGCAGTCGGCGTCGATTGAGAGGTCCGACGGACGGGTAGTGGCCTAGTTTGAGCCCCTACAGCGTCGTTCCTATTTCAAACACACTGGCTTGCCTTGACCACCATGACGAGCGTGGTACTTGCTTGCCGTCCGCATGACCAGGAGACCCTGGCCTTCAGGGGTCCGTCCCAGTGCCCTGTCCCTAGTCCCTACTGCGGACTTCGGGTTTGTTCGGGTGGCGAACGGCTCTTCTCACGTGCTGCGCGGTGCAGATCCAAGTGGATCAGGTTGAAACGGGTGGTGGCGTCCAGCGCGCCAGGTTCACCCCGGCGTTGTGATCACGGTCGATCACCAAGTCGCGGTGCTCACAGGCGTAGACCCGGGTGCCAAGATCGAGGGTGAGCTTCTTCTGCCCACAGCCCGAGCAGATCGTGCTCGAATCCGAGGCCGGCGATCGACGCACACGAGGAGGTTGCCATCGATCTCACCGCGGCATAGAGTTCACGACGAAGAGATTGGCACGGCGAACGTCACGGCCCACGAACTCTTACACCACTTGTTGGGACTGAACCTAAGCATGGTCCATCAAATGGGCTCGAGTTCACCGAGCCCCCCCAACGGTTTTTTCATCGAACCATTTGGCGGGCGGTTTCAACCGGTGAGGGCCTTCTCCTCGACTACTTCCGTCGTCCAAGGTGCGTCAACCGCAATCTGACACCCTAAAGTAGAAAGTCCTCGTGAGCGTTGAAAGAGTGGTGGCAAAAGGCGGTCTAGCGGAAGAATCAACGGACCTCGCATTTTGGCTTTCCAAATCACCCGCAGAGAGGGTCGCGGCCGTTGAGGTCTTGCGACTCCAAGTGAGGGGAGACGACGATGCAACTGGACAGAGACTTCAAAGAGTTTGTCTCGTTACTCAACGCTCGTAACGTTCGATATTTGATTGTCGGTGGGTATGCAGTTGCTGCTCACGGCTTGCCCCGATACACCGGTGATTTTGATACTTGGATATGGCTGGGCAAGGTGAATGCTCAGAAGGTCCTTGGCGTCCTCGACGAATTTGGTTTTGGCGGTCTTGACATCACCGAGGAAGACTTCTCTCGGAAAGATTCAGTAGTTCAACTTGGCTTCCCGCCCCATCGGATCGATCTCCTAACGTCCATCAGTGGAGTCAATATTGAGGATGCGTGGTTGCGCCGCCTTGACGTAGAAATAGAAGGCGAAGTCGTCGGCTTCATTGGCCGTGAAGACTTAATCACTAATTAGCGTGCTGTGGGCCGCCCGCAGGATCTGGCGGACGTTGCTCGGCTTTTGGATGGTTCGAGCGACGAATTACCTCGTTGATTCCCATGGATGGGGTCAAGCTCAAGTCGCACCCCAATGGGAATTTCAAGGAACCACATAGTGCCCCTGATCTATGCGTTGGGCGTGCTGACCGGTGGAATAGACATGTTTAACCACAATGTCACGGGGATTCCGTAGTCTGTCTATATGGCTACTCAACGATCCGTTCACGTCGGTCCAGAGTCTCGACCCGTGGAGATTCCAGATGACTTGTTCACTGGCGACTTCGTTAAAGCGTCGGGCAACGTCCGTCTCCCCAACCACATCTTTTGGTCTGGTCAGCCCAAGGATTTTGACCTAGACAGTTTGCGCGATCGAGTGCGCGACTACGAGTTGGTCATCACTGAAGGCAACAGTGACGACATCAGGTTCTTCATCGACCCCAAAGCATTGGTGGAATTGTGGCCACGAATATTTCTGCCAATATACGTTCGTAAACCGTGGGAAGAATGGCTTCGACGCCAAGGTGTCCAGATCTAAACATGCTCACTCATCTTTAGCAGCAGGTTGCGCAAATTGTTGCAGGAGTGCTGGCAGCGGAGGATGTTGGATTGGCTGGTGGTGGTGCCCTCATCAGTCAAGGACTTGTTGATCGTCTGACTCGCGACCTGGACTACTTCGGAGTTCCCGGTTTCGCATTGAGCGACTTCGCCCCTCAGATTATTGGTGCACTTGTCGAAGACGGTCTCGAGGTCGAGGTCAAGAGGCAGGCTGCCACCTTCTACCGGCTTGCGATCAAGAGCGTCGACGACGAAACAGAACTAGATCTTGCAATCGACGCTCGGCTTTTCCCACTCGTTGAAAGTAACCTCGGAAGGGTTTTGTCACCTCTCGAACTTGCCACTGACAAGGTCCTTGCCATCTTCGGTCGTGCCGAACCTCGAGACTTTGTAGATTTGGCGACCATGGTGGAGATGTTCGACCTAAATGAATTGTTCGATCTCGCTCGACAGAAAGATCCAGGGTTCACTCCGGAGGCGTTCGCCGCTATGAGCCATCGGATCGATGTTCTTCCGCGACAAGAATTTGACTTGGACGAAGATTCTTACGTCGCACTTCTTAGTCGTGTTGCGACTTGGCAAAAACTCGTACGTGCTCGGAGCAAGTCTCCAGAGATTCATTGAGGACGTGGCAACGGTCATGGCCTCGACATCTGATCGTCAAGTTCGATTGTCCGGCCAGAGCGACCCACGGCTAAGACCCAGGAACGACTCACATAAGCTCGGTCCGACGAATGGGGTCAAGGTCATTTGGCATCCCTTACGTTAAAGAGTCAGAACCCCCCGTTGGAGTGGCTGGATCGGACGAGTCGACAAGTAAAGAGGGTCTCAGCGACGAAGAAGGTCTGATGTTTCATGAATACACACAACCTGCTTCGGCAAACTCGGGACATGATGGGGCGCGGTAAATGTGACACCCAGGTC
>JABBOA010000058.1:0-8249 GCA_019352075.1 Acidobacteriota bacterium
GGTCGAGCCCCCTCTTGTTACTGGTATTGGTCTTCACTCTCAACTCGCATCCCCTTCACCGCGTCGCCCCCGCGACGTCAACGCCGACACCGCAGGCGTCACCCCCCGTGGACCCGCGCCCGCCCGTGACGGCGCCGATCAGGGATCCGATGTCTACCACCTCCACGTCAACGACCACGACACCCGTGCCCTCCGCGACGACGCGTCGGCACCACGGCAAACCGACCACGACACCGACGGCGACGTCGTCGGTGTCGACGTCGGCCAGCGTGCTTCGCGGCGCGTCACGACCCACCGACGCCGTGCCGAAGGGACGAACAGTGACCGCGAGCGCGTCCGCGAGCGCACCACCGACGACCACGACCACGACCACGACCACGACCACGACCACGGTGCCGCAGCGCTCCGTCGACTCGACCACGACGAGCGTCGCCACGAGCGCGCCCGCCGGCACCGACAACGTCGCGGGCCGATTGACACTGACGTCACCCGCCGCGATCGTTCCTCTGCGCGGACCGGGGCGCTGGACTCTCGCCGTCGACCACGACGTCGCGGCCACGTTGTTGTGCGGTTCGCACACCAGTGCCGTATCGCGCGTCGTGCGCATCGACGGTCGCCAGAAATGCCTCCTGGACATCAATATCGCCACCGGGGCGCCCACGACGTGGATACTCAGCGTCGCTCCGTAAAGTCGTTCGCCACCGGCCCCCTCCAGGGCGTGGCGCTCGTCCTCTACTTCGTGCTGCTGCCGTACGTGCTCGAGACCAAGTGGCGATTCTCCTACACGGTGAGCGACGGTGCCGTTCTACGCGACCTCTTGGTTGGGCTCGGCATCTTCTGGGTCATCTTTCTCGTCCTGATGATGGTCTACGTCAACCAACTGCGGCACCGTCGAACGCTCCCGACCAACGGGTGCGCGTGGCTCGCCAGCCTGGTGATCGTCGCCCTGCCCTTCCTCGTCGCGTCCAGCGCCGGCGCCACGACGGGCGTCCGTGCGTCGCCCCGACCGGTCGCGACGGCAACGCGCTCGCCCTCAGCCTCGCCCATCACCTCGACGCATGCGCCACATCCGGCGCCCACCCCGGCGGTTTCGCACGTCAGTCTGTTCGCCGTGGCGCTGGCGGCCAAGGGTCGCCGCGACCGATTGCGCCATGTGAGCGACCTCAGCGATGACGACCTCGACGAGGTCGCACGTCGCCTGCACGGTGGCGACGACCAGCTCATCGCTCAGTTGCGCGACGTTATCGGCTCCGCGCGCGACGGCCAGACGGTGGTCACCAACGAAGCCGCTCAGGTCGAGGCACGAACGGACTTCGATCCGGTCGTCGTCTCGATCCTCGAGCAACAGCGCGACGAACTGGGCCTGGGTTACGCCCGCGAGGGCGGGGCGCTGCCGGTCGACCTGTCGTGGAGCGCTGCGCAACTCACGTCGCGCATCGTGGCCCTCCACGACGGCACGGTCGCCTTCGCCCAGAGTGACAACGAGCTCATGCGGGCGCTGGCGCGGCGGCGCGGACTCTCGACTCTGGTCGTCTACTTGGGTGACCCCGGCGAACTCGACGACGAACTTCGCGGACTCTGCGTGACCTTGCGCGCCGCGCGCGGCACGTCGGCCACCTACGAGGCACCCGTGCCCGACGTGCGAGTGGAGCTGTTACGCGCCTATCCCCAGGTGCAGGGGCTGAGCGAGGACTTCGCACCGACGCTGCGCCGGCGCTGCATCGAGATGGTCGCGTACCTCACGATGCACGCCGGTGAACCAGTCACCGGCGACCGCCTACGCACTCGAGTACTCGTGCACGCGAACGTGGATGCGTCCAAGACCACCCTCAGCAACACCGCCTCATCGATTCGGCGCAGTCTCGGCAGCGATGACGTGGGTCCTTTGCTCGAGCCCGTCTCCTCGGGTCTCTATCGCGTGCGCGGGGTCGGACTGGACGTGGCGGACTTTCATCAACTCGTCGCGCGCGGTCGCGCCAGCGCGGGTCACGAGGCCCTCGCGCTGTACGTGGAGGCCTTGCGACTAGTGCACGGGGAGCCACTCGCCAGTGTGCTGAAGGGCTTCGAATGGTTCACCTTCGAAGGCCACCGCGCGCAACTGCAGCGCGACGGCGAATGGGTGGCGCTCGCACTGCACGACGCGGCGCTCGAGTCCGGTGACGTGGAAACGGCGTTCTGGGCGCTTCGCCAGGGTCTCTTGCTCGACCCCGACTCAGACGACCTCCTCGACGCGCTCGAGCGTGTACCGCGATTACGCCAATTTGGAGGCGATGGAACCGGCACTGCGCAGCACCAACCCATCAGCCCCGGCCGCGCTGTAGCGATGAGCTGGGCGTTCGAGCGCTTCGCTCGCTAGGTCCGACAGCAGTGTCGAAAACGCCAGGGGCGGGGTCACGAAGAGGTGCTTCGACAGCGAGCCCGGAATGGTATTGACCTCGTTGACGTAGAGCTCGGTCTCGCTGGCCAAGAAGTCGATCCTCGCCACGCCGCGCACCAGCGCCACGTCCACGATCGTACGCGCCGCGGACTCGATCATCGCAGCCTGCCCCGGCGCTAGCGTCGCCGGCAGTTCGCGCGGGGCCGAGACCATTCCCTCGCCCCCCACGTACTTATCGCGGTAGTCGAGGATCTCCGCGGTGGACGTGCGACGAAGGGGGCGTTCGATCGCCGAGAGTTCGACGCGGGGATACGTCCGCACCGCGATCTGCACGTCGCTCAGGTCCGCGCGAAACGGCTCGACGACGCAGCCGCGCGACAGGTGCGCGTTGGTCGCCAGTCGGGCCTTCGCCGTGGCGAAGTCGGCGACCACGTCGATGCCGATCGACGAGCCGCCGAAACGCGGCTTCAAGATGTAGGGTCCCTCGAAGCCCAGTGCCGTCGTGTCGGAGGTGAGTAGTTCGCGCGGGAGTGACGCCAGCCCCGCCTGGTTCACGAGAGTGGAGAAGACCCACTTGTCCATACCGATCGCGGCGCCGGCCACACTTGGTCCGCTGTAGGCCAGCCCCGCCAAGTCCAGCGCCGCCTGAATGGTCCCGTCCTCGCCGGGTCCCCCGTGCGTCGCCATGATGACGGCGTCGAGTTCGAGGCGCCGCTCCTTGGACAGTCGCCCGCCAGCCACGAAGAAGCCGCCACCGTCGCCGACGCGCAACGACAGCGCGCCCGCTCCTTTGGGAACGCCTTCGAGGAACGCCTCCGCCTCGACCGTCGCGGCGACCTGGAAGAAGTCGCCCGTCTTGGACCAGTAGATCCCCACGGGCTCACCGCGGCCCTGGTGAAGTTCGCGCAACGCCAAGAGACCGGTCAAGATCGAAATATCGTGTTCGGGGCTCGGGCCGCCGAACAACACGCCTACTGTCACCAATTACCTCATCGCTCGTCTAGAACATCAAGGGTACTGGTCGGGCAGGTCGTTGAGGTACAGCACCGCGTCGCCGGCCCCCAGGGACTGGCGAACCCAGTCGACCGCGCCGTCGCGGACCCGGAATTCGCGGACCGGCGCGCCGAAACCCCGTGAGAGCGCGGACCGGTTCGTGCGGCCCACGACCACGAGTTCGACGCCGCGTCGACGCGCGTCGCTGGCCAGTTCCTCGTTGCGCGCGCCCTGTTCGACACCGAGTTCGATGAGTCCGGGCGTCACCATGACCCGGCGGCCCAGGACCGGCAATCGGCTCAACACGTCCAGGGAGGACCGGGCGCTCGCCGGATTCGCGTTGAACGTGTCGTCGACGACGACGACCCCCGACGGCGCCGTCGTCACCGTCGCACGATTGGCCACCGGTTGGATCCCCGTCAGGCGGCGCGCCAGTTCCGCGGGAATCGCTCCCACCTCGAGCGCGGCCGCGACGGCGCAGGCGATATTCGTCGGCTGCACCCCGAGGATTGGTTCCATCTGGGCCACGTCCTCGCCCTCTATCCACACGTGCCAGCGCCCCTCCAGGGGCGCTACGCGCACGTCTGCGTCGAGCGAGGATGACCCGGCCGTGCGCACCCGCACGTCGAGACGCGAGGGCCAGTGCGCCAGCCGGGGATCGTCGATGTTCACCACCACGACCCTCGCACCTTCGGTGATCTCGAACTTGGCTCCCTCGATCACGTCGAGACTCTTCATGCGCTCCAGGTGCACCGGGCCAATCGCGGTGATCACCGCCACGTCGGGTCGACACCAACGGCACAGGTCGCGGATCTCCCCCGGTCCGTAGGTGCCCATCTCGGCGACGAACACCCGGGTACCCTCAGCGAGGTTCTCGTTGATCGCCCGCGAGAGGCCCGCACGGTTGTTGAAGCTCTTGGGCGTAGCGACCACTGCGCCGTCGCCACGAAGGAGGTCGGCCAGGTGATTCTTGGTCGACGTCTTGCCGTAGGAGCCGGTGATGGCCACCACCGTCGGGCGCACGCGCGTCAGTCGCGCCGTCGCCTGGCTGACGAACTTCCCGGCCAGACGCGCTTCCCAGGGCGACACCAACCACGCCGCCAGCGCCAAGGTGAGGGGGACGCCCCACAGCGCGAGCGCGCCGAAGTAGAGCACCTGGTGTCCCAGGACGCCGACGAGAGCGACCAGCGCGGAGATCCCCGCCGCGACCGCCGCGACGGTGCGCGCACGCCGGGTCCACTGCAGGGACCCGGTACGCCCCCTCAGCGAGAGTCCCCGGGGAAAGAGCACGCCGTAGAGCACCGACGACACCACGAAGATCGCCACGTCGCGGGTGATCAAGGCCACCAACAAGGTGAGTGGGAACACGAGCCACCACGCGAGGTTCGACGACCGCACCCCGGCACGACCGGCGCGCGCGTCGGGGCGCGACCAGCGGTACCAGAATCGCAGCGGCGCGCCGGGCTCGTAGTGCTCGCGTTGCAGGACCCGCAGCCATCGCAGCATCTGTGCCGCGTAACCCGCTCCCAGGCCCAGAGCACC
Organism: Acidobacteriota bacterium; assembly: GCA_019352075.1. Lineage (GTDB taxonomy): Bacteria > Actinomycetota > Acidimicrobiia > Acidimicrobiales > RAAP-2 > RAAP-2. The sequence continues at coordinate 4,913 of JABBOA010000058.1, forward strand.
GGCGCTCAGGAGCAGTGCGCTCACGCGCCACCCACCAGACGACGCACGTGGGCGCTCAGCGCGGCCGGTCGTTCGAGGGGCACGAGGTGTCCGGTGTCGGCCAACACGTCGAGACGTACGTCCGGTGAGGCGACGAGCAACTCCTTGATCCGGCGAGCCACCTCGAGGGGCACGACAAGGTCGTTCTCCCCCCACACCAGGGCGACGGGGGCGCTGACCAGGGCGAGTTCGGACTCGAAGCTCTCGTTCACGCTCGCCACCAGTATCTCTCGCAACATGCCCGAGGCGTTGCGGTAGTCACGCGAACCGTACTTCTGGCGGGCGGCCTCCATGCGCGCGTCGCTGACCAACCCGCGGCGATGCATCGCCCGCACCAGCCGGTACGCCGCAGGGGGGCGTACCGGTGCGCTGACGTGCACGAGCGGCGCGCCGGTCAGGACCAGGGCCTGGACGCGTTGGGGGTGCGCCGCGGCGAGCACGGTGGCGACACGGCCACCGTTCGAGTGCCCGACGAGGACCAGCGGTGCCGAGCCGAGGTCGGACAGCACCGGCGCGAGCAGTCGCGCGTACATCGCGCTCCCGCCCGCCACGGCGGGCAGGGGCGACGCCCCGAAGCCCGGCAGGTCCAGGGCCACCGAGGCGATTCCCGCGCCGGCCAGCTCGGTCGCCGACGCCGCGAAATCCGCGCCCGAGCGCGTCCAGCCGTGTAGCCAGAGGACTCGGACCGGTCCTTCGCCGTAGGCCTCTCCAAAGATGTTTCCTTCGCCGTAGGCTCGCAGCACGCCCTTCAGGTTACCCAAGGCCCCCGTCGTCCTGATTCGCGCCCCAGGTCGGCTAGCAGGGCGCGTCACGCCCGGCCGGTATCGTCAAGGAGACCATGAGCGACGAGATCGGTTTCTCCAAGGACCTACTGGTGGGTCTGACCCCCGAGCAGCGCGAGGCGGTCACCTCCGACGCGCGACGACTCCTGGTACGCGCCACGGCGGGCTCGGGCAAGACCCACGTCCTGACCCTACGGATCCAGCGGCGCGTCGCGCTCGAGGAGGTGGCGGCGGACCAGGTCCTGGCGATGACGTTCACCCGCAAGGCCGGTGAGGAGTTGCGTCGCCGGCTGTTCCGCTCCGGAATCCGCGACGTGCGCGCGGGCACCTTTCACCGCGCGGCGATGAACATCGTCAACCAGTACCGCCAAGACCACCTCCTCAAGCCCCTCACGATCGAGGCCAATCGCCGTCGCGTCGTGGCCCTCTTGGCGCAACAGTTGCGCGAGGAGGGGGACGTCAAGCTCGAGGAGTGGCAACTCCCGCGACTCGAACAAGAAATCGGCTGGTCGCTCAGTCAGGGGTTCAACGGGGCCAACTACGCGCGCGCCGCGAAGAAGGCTCGCCGCGACGCACCGCTGCCCGCGGCGGTCTTCGCCGACGTGCTGGATCGCTACGTGGGCCTCTGTCGCAGCCGCGGGGTTCTCGATTTCGACCTCCTGCTCAGTGAGGCCATCACCCTGCTGCGCGACGAACCCGACGTGCGGGCCGCTTTTCGCCACCGCACCCGCGCCCTCTTCGTCGACGAGACCCAGGACATGAACCCGCTGCAATTCATGCTGTTGGCGGAAATGGCGGGAGACGACCCCGATCTGTTCAGCGTGGGCGACCCCAACCAGTCCATCTACGGTTTCAATGGCGCCAATCCGCAACTTCTCGGTGAGATCGTGCGGACCTGGCCCGACACGGTGGTGCTGGACCTCACCCGAAATCACCGCTCGACGGCGAACATCATTGCGGTCGCCAATACCCTGCTCGAACCCGGTGCGCGCGGCATCGCCCCCGCCCACGACGACGGCGACCCGCCCCTCGTGCGCGGATACGGCGACGACCAGGACGAAGCGCGCCACGTCGTCACGTGGTTGTCGGCTCACCATCGACCCGGTAGTCCCTGGCGCTCGATGGCGGTCCTGGCGCGCACGAACGCCCAACTCGACGTCGTCGCCGAGGCACTGGCCGACGCCGGCATTCCGGTCGACCGGCGCGGTCCAGAACATTCGCCCGCGTCGGACCTCACGGTCGCCGAGCCGGGTGCTCGCCGCGTGGACAACGAGTTGACCGACGCGGTGGCCCTGACCACGATCCACCGATCCAAGGGGCTCGAGTTCCAGCACGTGGTCTGCGTGGGCTGGGCCGAGGGTCAACTTCCCCACTACAACGCCACCAGTGTCGAGCAGCTCGCCGAGGAGCAGCGCCTCGCGTACGTGGCCCTGAGCCGCGCCGAAGAGACCCTGCTCATCACGTGGAGCAAGGGTCGCAATGACCCGCGATTTCCCGATCGCGTCGCGTCGCGCTACCTCGCCCCCGTCGAGGCGGTGCTCGCCGACATCGCGCAGCGCAACGCGCCCGTCACGGGAGAACAGCGTCGCCGTCGGCTCGAGGCGATCCGTCGCAAACTCGAAGCATCGGCGCCGGCGGCGCCCACGGCGCCCGACGTGCTGGGCCGTTAGCGCCCTACCAGTCGAATTGGGCCAGGACGGGAGCGTGGTCCGAAGGTTTCTCGCCCTTTCTCGCCACACGATCGACGCGCACCTCGCTAACGCGTGACGCGATGGCGGCGTCGGCCAAGAGGTAGTCGATACGAAGCCCCCAACCCCGGCGGAACGAGCCGTTGCGATAGTCCCACCAGGTGAAGGCGGGTTCGTCGGCGTTGTCAAGGCGACCAAGGTCGACCAGGTCGGTGTCCAAGAGGGCGCGAAAGGCCGCGCGCTCGGGTGCGGAGACGTGCGTGGCACCCACGAACGCTGACGGGTCGTAGACGTCGAGGTCGCTCAGGGCGACGTTGAAGTCGCCCCCGACGATCAGGGGCTGGGCGCGGTCTCGTTCGACCAGGAGAACGCGTAACGATTCGAGCCAGCGCAGCTTGTAGTCGTAGTGCGGGTCATCCAGGGCGCGACCGTTGGGGACGTAGCAGGAGTGGAACCGTAGTCCGCGACACGTGGCGGCGATGAAACGCGCCTCCACGTCGTCACCCAGCCCGCGCTGGACGTCACTGAGTTCCGTGCGCGAGAAGATCGCCACCCCGTTCCAGCGACCCTGACCGTGATGCGCGGCGTCGTAGCCCAGCGCCGCCAACGCCGCGAAGGGAAACTTCTCATCGGTCTGCTTGGTCTCTTGGACCAAGACCACGTCGGGTTCATGGAGCGTGAGCCACTCCTGCACGCGTGGCCACCGGGCGGTCAACGAGTTGACGTTCCAGGTGGCGACCTTCACGGAGCGTCGGCGAGCACGAACAGCAAGTCGGCCTCCACGGCCAACTGGCCGTCGACGGACGCTCGCCCGTGCCCCTTTCCGCC
>JABBOA010000058.1:8583-13147 GCA_019352075.1 Acidobacteriota bacterium
GAGAGGTCCGTCACGGTAGGGCCAGTTCCGCGATGCGACGTTCGCTGTCGACGTTGACTAGGCGGAACTTCTGGTGGTCACCACGCTTCAAGACGTCGCGCGCGCGCGCCGGCGCCGGGTCACCGAGCGACGTCGTGGGTGCGTAGCACTCGATCGGGTCACCGTTCTTCAAGAGGACCTTGATGACGGCGCCGTGCGACGTGAAGGCGACCACTTCACCCGTCACCGCGGCGCCCACTTTGAACTGCTTGACGAAAGCGCCGAAGCCCGTCTCGGGATTCACCGGTTGACGTCCGCGGCGCAACGCGACCGTGGGGACCTCGGAGGTCGCGTCGACCGACGGCACCGACGGCACCGACGGCGCCGCCGCCTTCTTGGCCGGGACCTTCTTCGCCGTGGCCACTTTCTTGGCGCGCCGCGGCGGCGGCGCGACGAGCGCTTCCTTGGGCTCCTTCAGTTCCCTTGGTTCCCTGGGTTCCCTGGGTTCCTTGGGTTCCTTGAGTTCCCTGGGTTCCTTCAGTTCCTTGGGCTCCTTGAGTTCCGCCGCAGCCGCCTTGCGCACGGTCTTCGACGCGGCCGGCGACTTGACGACGGCGGTGGCCTTGACGACCGCCCGCTTGGTCGCGCGCGGCGCCTTGACCGGAGTCAGCGTGTCACCGATGGTCGGCACCACGCCCTCGGGCAGTGCGACCTCCAACTTCTTGACCGCGCGCGTGGCGCGCACTGATTTCACGCCGCGCACCGGCAGTCGTTCGGTAAAGACCCACCCGACCCCCTTGACCGGCTTGCCGCCGAAGAGTCGACCCGTGTCGAAGAGCCACGGGTACTGCTCGTGGAACTCCTGGAACGAATCGTTCGAGAGCACGACGGCGTCGATGCGCTGAGCGATTTTCAAGATGAAGGCGTCGCCGCGACCCACGGCCCCGGCGGGGGGCGTCACGATCTCCCCAGCGATCTCAGCCTCCTTGAAGCGGGCGCGTTCGCCGGGAGCGACCCGGTGCTCGAAGCTCGCGTCGACCACCACGATGACGTCGGCGTGGTCGTATTCGCCCAAGAACGCGCGCACCGCGTCGTCGAGTTGCACCAGGCTCGGGATCGTGCGGCCTTCGGTGGCGAGGTTGGAACCGTCGACCACCACTCGCAAGGGGTGCGCCTTCACTGGAGGGCCCTCGTCAGCAGGTCGGCCTGTTCGGCGTCGTGCACGAGGTGTGAACCCGTCGCGGGGCTCGCGGACTCCGCACGCGCCACGTGGCGCACGCTCTTGTCGCGCAGCGACTTGTGCATTTGCAGATGGACGAAGGGCCACGAGCCCATGTTCTCGGGCTCCTCCTGGAGCCACACCACCTCGTGGGCGTTCGGATACGTCGCCAAGAGCACCTCAATCTCCTCGACCGGCCAGGGATAGATCTGCTCCACGCGCACCACCGCGACCTGGGAGAGCGCCAACTCATCGCGGCGAGCCAGCGCCTCGTGGGCGATCTTGCCACTGGCCAGCACGACGCGCGTTACCGTCGCGCGGTCCGTGACGGTGTCATCGAGCACACGGGCGAAGGATCCGTCTTCGAAGGCCTCGAGGGGCGAGCGCGTCTGCACCGCCCGCAACAGCGACTTGGGGGTAAAGATGACGAGAGGCGTCACGTGCTCGCGACGCACCTGGCTACGCAGGAGGTGGAAGTACTGCGCCCCCGTCGTGGGCTGAGCCACGCGAATATTGTTGCGTGCGCACAGCGACAGGAACCTCTCGATGCGTCCACTCGAGTGCTCGGGACCCTGGCCCTCGTAGCCGTGGGGCAACAACATGACCAGTCCGGCCGTCTGTCCCCACTTGTCCTCGGCGGCGACGAGGAAGTTGTCGATGATGATTTCTGCGCCGTTGACGAAGTCGCCGAACTGCGCCTCCCAGATCACCAGTGAACTGTTCGACTCCACGGAGTAGCCGTACTCGAAGGCGAGCGCCGCGTACTCACTCAAGAAGGAATCGCGCACCGTGAAGAACCCCGGTGAGTTGAGATTCGCCAGCGGGACGTACTGCGCCCCGTTCTCGTAGTCGATGAGCGCGGCGTGGCGGTGCGAGAACGTGCCGCGCCGTGAGTCTTGACCCATGAGGCGCACGTTGGTCCCCTCCAGGGTCAGCGAGCCAAAGGCCAGAGCCTCGGCGAGAGCCCAATCGACGTCGCCGGACTCGAGAAGGGCGCGGCGCTGGGCGAACTGGCGTTCGAGCTTGGGGTGCACGGTGAAGTCCGGCGGCGCCGACATCGTGATGCGAGCGATCTCGAGGAGTCGCTCCTTGGCCACCCCCGTCTCGGGGGCGGGGCGGTCCGCGGGAATCTCGGCGACGGGTATCTGCGCAAGTTTCGGTACCGGCACGGTGCGCACCTCGTCGAGGACGCTCTGCAGGCGCTCGTTGAACTGATCGAGCGCGTGCTCCGCGTCTTGCAGGGTCATGTCACCACGACGGATCAGCGTCTCGGTATAGACCTTGCGCACCGAACGCATCTGGTCGATGATCTTGTACATCTGCGGCTGGGTGTAGCTAGGGTCATCGCCCTCGTTGTGACCGTGTCGGCGATAACAGACGATGTCGATCACGACGTCGCGGTGAAACTCCTGGCGGTAGTCATAGGCCAACCGTGCGGCGTGCGCGCAGGCCTCGGGGTCGTCGCCGTTGACGTGAATGATCGGCGCCTGGATCATCTTGGCGATGTCGGTCGGGTAGAAACTCGATCGCGCCGACTCGGGAGCCGTCGTGAAACCGACCTGGTTGTTGATCACGATGTGGATCGCTCCACCCACGCGGTACCCCGACAACTGGGAGAGATTCAGCGTCTCGGCGACCACCCCTTGGCCGGCGAACGCCGCGTCGCCGTGCACCAGGATTGGCAGGAACGGGAAGTGGTCGGGTCCCGGGATGGTCTTGGTACCGTCGCTCGGGCGCACGACCTGGTCCTGCTTAGCCCGTACGATGCCTTCCACGACCGGACTGACGGCTTCGAGGTGCGACGGATTCGACGCCATCGAGACGTCGATGGTCGCGCCGTTCGCGTTCTTGTAGACACCGCGCGCGCCCTTGTGGTACTTCACGTCGCCGCTACCCTGCACGCTCTCGGGATCGAGGTTTCCTTCGAACTCAGCGAAGATGTCGCTGTAGGACTTACCCACGACGTTCGCCAAGACGTTGAGTCGACCGCGGTGCGCCATGGCGATCACGGATTCGCGCACCCCCTCGTCGGCCGCCGCGTCGAGGATCGTCTGCAGGGCGACGATGGTGGATTCGCCACCCTCGAGGCCGAAGCGCTTCTGTCCGACGTAGCGAGAGTGCAGGAAGCGCTCGAAGACTTCGGCCTCGTTGAGCGCGTCGAGGATGTGGCGCTGCTGCTCGACCGACGTGGTGCGCTGGACGCCCTCCACGCGCTCCTGGATCCAGCGCTTCTGCTCGGGGTCCATGATGTGGCCGTACTCGATGCCCGTCGTGCGACAGTAGGCCTCGCGCAGGATCGCCAGGATCTCCTCGAGAGTGGCCTCACTCTTGCCCGCCAACCCGTCGACCACGAAGCTGCGTTGGAGGTCCCAGATGGAGAGTCCGTAGGTGGCGAGGTCGAGTTCGGGGTGCAGGGCGGGCGCCTCGGTGGTGAGGGGATCCAGGTGGGCGTTCAGGTGCCCGCGGACGCGGAACATGTTGATGAGTTCCTGGACGCGTATCTGCTTCAGGATCATCTCGTGATCGTTGACGCCCCCAGAGGTGTGCAGGTCCTTGGACCAACGCGCGGGCTCGTAGGGAATGCCCAGGGACTCGAAGATCCGATCGTAGAAGTCGTGGGCACCCGTGAGGCACTCGGCCACGTACTTGAGGAACAGTCCCGACTCGGCGCCCTGGATGATGCGGTGATCGTAGGTCGACGTCAATGTCAAGACCTTGCCGACACCTAGTTCCGCCAGGGCCGCCGGATCGGCCGCTTCGAAGCCCGCCGGCCAGGCGAGCGCTCCCACCCCGAAGATGGCTCCCTGTCCCGGCATGAGCCGTGGCACCGACTGCACCGTGCCGAGCGTGCCCGGATTGGTCAGTGAGCAGGTGGCACCCACGAAGTCATCGGCACCAAAAGTGGCGGAATGGACCTTGCGCACCAGTTCCTCGTACGCCAGGATGAAGTCTCGGAAGTCCATCACGTCGGCGTCGCGGATCACCGGAACCAAGAGATTTCGCGACCCGTCGGGTCGCTCGACGTCCACGGCCAAACCGAGTCCGACGTGCTCGTGGCGAATCACGCCGGGCGTTCCCTTGGCGTCGACTGCCTCGACGAAGGTCGCGTTCATCGACGGGATCTCCTTGAGGCCCTGGATGATGGCGAAGGCGATGAGGTGCGTGAAGGACACCTTGGCCCCCGTGGTGCGCGACAACGACTCGTTCAAGGACGCGCGATTGATCTCGAGGAGACGGGCGGCGACCGAACGTACGCTGGTCGCGGTCGGAACGCTCAGCGAGGCCTCCATATTCGCGACGATGCGCGCCGCCGCGCCACGCAGGGGCGTCGCCTCTTCGTTGATGACGACCCGGGCCGCGGGGGTC
>JABBOA010000059.1:0-7658 GCA_019352075.1 Acidobacteriota bacterium
TCGCGCGTGGGCGTGGGCGTGGCCCCCACGTCCCAGTGCCCCTGGATCGCCGAGAGCGCGCACCATCAGGGCACCGCGCCGCAGTGGGCCGCGCAGGTGGCGTCGCGCATGACGCCCGACGAGCTCGCGAACTTCGTGGTGCTGCAGGCGGGTGCGGGTATCGAGAACTTCAACGTCGGCGTGCCGCGTCTCTGCATCCCCGAACTGACCCTGGTGGACGGACCGAGCGGGGTGGGCGCCAACGCGCGCGGCGTCACGCAGTTCCCCAGTGAACTCGCCGTCGCGGCCAGTTTCAACACCACCACCGCCCATCAGGTCGGCTTCGCCATGGGCCAGGAGGCGCTGACCAAGGGCTACGACGTCCTGCAGGGTCCCGACTTGAACCTGGTCCGCTCGCCACTGAGCGGACGCGCCTTCGAGACCTACGGTGAGGACCCCTACCTGGCGGGCGCCATGGGCGTCGCCGCGATCCGCGGTATCCAGTCGACCGGGGTGATGGCCCAGGCCAAGCACTTGGGGGCCTACACCCAGGAGAACGGGCGCGCGCGACTCGACCAATTGGTGTCGCGCCGGGCCCTGGCCGAGATCTACGACCTACCCTTCCAAGCGGCGGTCACCCAGGCGCACGTGGCCTCGATCATGTGCGCCATGGGCGCGGTGAACGGTCGCAACACGTGTTCGAGTCCCTGGATCTACGCCACCTTGAAAGCCTGGGGATTCCACGGGTTCGTGCGTAGCGACTACAACGCGGTGACCGCGCCGGTCGCCGCGTTCGCCGCGGGGCTCAGCCTGGTCAAGCCCGCCACCGCGACCCAGATCCTGGGGGGACTCTCCTCGGGCGCCCTGCGCGAGGCGGTGCTGCGTCGAGCGGTCGCGTCGTTGTTGACCGAGATGTTCGCCTACGGGTTGGTGAATCATCCGCGCAGCCTGGCGCTCAGCGCGTCGGCCACCACGTCGGGGCACCTGCAGGTCGCGTTGCGCGCCGCGCGTCAGGGCATCGTGCTGCTGCAGAACGCCCATCAGGTCTTGCCGCTCACGGCTCACGGCTCGGTCGCGGTCATCGGCGTGGACGCCCGCGAGGGCGTCATCACCCGTGGCGGCGGTAGCTCGGGCGTGCACGCCTCGTTCCTCGAGACGCCGCTCGCCGCACTGCATAAGTTGCTGCCGCACGCGCACCTCACCTACGCGGCGGGGGGATTGGGCGGCATCGAGTACGGCCCGCTCAAGGTCAGCGACATCACCGCCGGCTCGGCCCCCCTGCAAGAGACGCCGATCCGCCGCCACGGCGAGCCGGGCAAGTCCGACGTCGCCATCGACTACGCGACGGCGGTGACGCCGGCCGCCCTCACGGCGACCTCGCCGGGTACCGGCGAGGGGTGGAGTCACTGGACGGTGACGTTCCGCGCCGAGAAGACCGGCACCTACGCCGTGGGTCTCGAGGACCTAGGCGACACGTGGCTCACGATGAACGGCCGGGTGATCCTGGCCGACCGCGGCATCCACGGACCCTTCCCCCAGTCCACGTCGGTGACGTTGCGCGCCGGACGCAGCTACACGCTGCGCACGCAGTGGTTCTCCCTCGACGCCAAGTCCCAACCGCGTTTCGGCATCGACTACGTCCAACCCGAGATCAACGCCGCCGTCGCGGCGGCGCGGCGCGCCCGCACGGCGGTGGTCTTCGCCGGCAATGTCCTGACCGAGGGAGCGGACCCGACGTCGCTGCTCCTGCCCGGATCGCTCAACGCATTGATCTCGGCGGTGGCCGCCGTGAATCCGCGCACGGTGGTGGTGCTCAATACCGGCGGACCCGTCGTCATGCCCTGGAAGTCGCGGGTGGCCGGCATCGTCGAGGCTTGGTACGGCGGCCAGATGGCCGCGCCCGCCATGGCCCAGGTGCTCGCCGGGGTCGTGGACCCCTCGGGTCGACTCCCCGTGACGATGCCCGGTTCGACCTGGCAGACACCGGCGGCGAAGACCAGCCAGTACCCCGGCCACAACGGCGTCGTGCACTTCGGCGGCCTGAGCTCGCTGGGCTACCGCTGGTACCAGGCGCACAACGTGACGCCGGCCTTCCCCTTCGGCTTCGGACTCAGCTACACCACGTTCGCCTGGTCCCACGTCCAGGTGGCGCGCGTGCGCGCGGGGGCGGCGGCGAGGGTGTCCCTCGACGTCACCAACACCGGCGCGCGTGCGGGGGTGGACGTGGTGCAGGTCTACGTGAGCTATCCGAGCAACCTCGGCGAGGCGCCCAATCAGCTGCGCGGTTTCGCGAGTGTCGCCGTGGCGCCGGGGGCGACCCGTCACGTCGTGATCGACCTGGCGCGCAGCGCCTTCACCTCCTTCAACGGTCGAGCCCTCGTCGTCGCGCCGGGCACCTACGGCGTGAACGTCGGCCCCTCGTCGGCGAGTTTCGTCGCCAGTCAGTCGATCAACTTCTCGTCCTAGCGCGACCTCACGTCGGGATCGTTGCGGGCACCGTGACCACCCTCTCTAAACTGGCTGGATGGCCCGCCCCTTTGACGTGAGCGCAGTAGAGAAGAAATGGCAAGCCCGCTGGCGTGACGAGGGCACCTACGAGGTCGACAACGACGACGAACGCGAGCGTTTCTACGCGCTGTGCATGTACCCCTACCCCTCGGGGGCGGCGCACCAGGGGCACATCCGCAACTACACCTTCGGGGACCTGGTCGTGCGCTACCAGACCATGCACGGCAAGGCGGTGCTCTCACCCTTCGGCTTCGACTCCTTCGGGCTGCCGGCCGAGAACGCGGCCATCAAGGCCGGCAGTCACCCGCGCCTGTTCACCGACGCGCGCATGGCCGAGCTCAAGGCCTCGGTGCAGCGACTCGGCGCCGTCTTCGACTGGCGCCGCGAGGTCTACTCGCACGACCCCGCGTACATGAAGTGGGCCCAGACGATCTTCTTGAAGTTCCTCGAGGCCGGGTTGGCCTATCGCGCGCTCGCGCCGGTCAACTGGTGTCCCGGCTGCGCGACGGTGCTGGCCAATGAGCAGGTGAACGCCGACGGGACGTGCGACCGTTCCGGCGACCTCGTCGAGCGTCGCAACCTCGAGCAGTGGTTCTTCAAGATCACCGACTACGCCGAGGAACTACTGCACGACGTCGACGACCTCGAGTGGCCCGAGCGGGTCAAGACGATGCAACGTAACTGGATCGGCCGCAGCGAGGGCGTCGAGTTCGACCTACCCCTGACCGCGGACCCGAACCGGTCCCTGCGGGTGTTCACCACCCGGCCCGACACCGGCTTCGGGGTGACCTACGCCGTCGTGGCCCCCGAGCACCCGATGCTCGAAGATTTGGTCACCGAGGAGCAACGCGAGCAAGTGGAGCAATTGGTCGATCGCGCGCGTTCGACCAGTGAACTCGAGCGCACCGCGTCCTCCGACGCCGGGGCGGGCCTGGAGAAGCGCGGCGCCTTCACGGGGAGCTACGTGACCAACCCCTTCAGTGCTCAACCGGTCCCGGTCTACGTGGCCGACTACGTGCTGGGCACCTACGGCACCGGTGCCATCATGGCGGTGCCGGCCGAGGACGAACGCGACTTCGCCCTCGCCCGGGCTTACGGCCTGCCGGTGGTACGCACCGTCGCGCCACCCGCGGACCACGGCGAGGGCCCCTACGCGGGCGAGGGGCCCCACATCAACTCGGACTTCATGAACGGGATGAGCGTCACCACGGCCAAGGAGGCGGCCACGGCATTCCTGGTGACCAACGCCGGGGGGGCGCGCAAGGTCAACTACCGTCTACGCGACTGGCTGGTCTCGCGCCAGCGCTTCTGGGGCTGTCCGATCCCGGTGGTGTACTGCGACGACGACGGCATCGTGCCCGTGCCCCTCGACCAGTTGCCGGTGCTCGCCCCCGACGACGTCGTCATGGACAAGTCCGGTCAGTCGCCCCTGGCCACCCACGAGGGGTTCCGTAACACCACCTGCCCGTCGTGCGGGCGCCCCGCTCGACGCGAGGCCGACACCATGGACACCTTCACGGACTCCTCGTGGTACTTCCTTCGTTACGCCGACCCCTTCACGCCGGGCGTGGCCTTCGACCCCGTCCAGGCCGCCAAGTGGATGCCCGTCGACCAGTACATCGGGGGCATCGAACACGCGATCTTGCACCTGCTCTACGCGCGCTTCTACCTCAAGGCCCTCATCGACATCGGCCTGGCGCCGGGCCTGCCGCGCGAACCCTTCAAGCGCCTCTTCACCCAGGGCATGATCCGCCTGGACGGCTCGAAGATGTCCAAGTCCAAGGGCAATCTGATCGCGCCCGAGAAGTACTACGACACCGTCGGCGCCGACGGCCTACGCCTCTTTCATCTCTTCGTGGGCCCGCCCGCCGACGACGTGGACTGGACGGCCCAGACCGAGGACATCATCGAGGGCTGCGCGCGGTTCATCGACCGGCTCTACCGACTGGCGCACTACGACGAGTGCTTCTTCCACGACGCGGCGACGTCCGAGGACGAGGAGGTCCGACGCGAGGTGCACCGCACCATCGCCAAGGTCACCGCCGGCATGGAGAACTGGAGCTACAACACCGCGGTGGCGGCCTTGATGGAGCTGCTCAACACGCTCTCGCGCTGGGCACGCCGGCCCGAGGGGGCGCACCGCGCGACCCTCGACGAGTCCTTGGACCTGATGCTGCGACTACTGGCGCCCATGGCGCCGCACATCACGGCCGAACTGTGGGAGGAGCGCCACCCCGGTGAAGCCTCGGTGCACGCGATGAGTTGGCCGCTGGCCGACCCGCTACTGGTGGCGCACGCCAGCGTCGTGATGGTCGTGCAGATCAACGGCAAGGTGCGCGCGCGCCTCGACGTGAGTCCCGACGTCACCGAGGACGCCGCGGCCGCGGCGGCGCTGGGCGCGCCCGAGATCGTGGCGCTGCTGGCCGGTGGCGTCCCCCAGCGCGTCGTCGCGCGCCCTCCGCGCCTCGTGAACATCATCCTCTGATGGCGCACAGCTCGTCGGTCGTCGTCGAGCCGCCACGTTTCGACCGTCCCGAGGTCGAGGTGCGCGCCTCGGCCAAGCGCAAGAAGACCGGCGCGGCGCACTGGTCGGGCAGCCGCATCGTGGTGCAGATCCCGGCGCGCTTGAAGGGCAAGGAGCGCTCGCGCTTCGTCGACGAGCTCGTCGAACGTCTCATGAGCCAACGCCCTCAGAACACGGCGGGCGACGCGTCGCTCGAGGAGCGCGCCCGGGTGCTGGCCGAACTCTACGTCGACGGCGTCGAACCGGCGTCGGTGCGCTGGGTCACCAACCAGCGTCGGCGCTGGGCGTCGTGCTCACCGGCCTCGCGCGAGATCCGTGTCTCGAACCGACTGCGCCAGTGCCCCGAATGGGTCATCGACGCGGTGCTCGTGCACGAGCTGGCGCACCTGATCGAGGCCGATCATTCTTCCTCGTTCTACGAGTTGGCCAACCGCCATCCGCGCCAGAGCGAGTGCGAGACGTTCCTGGACGGATTCGCCCTGGGACTGGGACTGCGCATCGAAGCCGCCGACGTCGACGTCGGCGGCGAGGACTGACTCAGTTCTCGCCGCGCAGGAACTTCTCGAGCTCCTCGGCCAGCTCGTCGCCGCTCGGGACGTCGTCGCCCAGTGAGGTGCCCTCGCTCTCGTCGGCGGCCGCCTCGAGTTGCTCGACCATCGAGGTGTGTTCGGGGTTGTTGGTGACCAGTTCGTCGACGCGCAGTCGCGCCTCCTCGGCCGCTGCGCGAAGGGAGCTCGCGTCCAGGGTGAGACCGGCGATGCGCGCGAGGCCCTCGATCAGCGCCGCCGCCGCCTGGGGGTAGGGCATCGAGGCCACGTAGTGCGGCACGCGGGCCCACAGGGTCACGACGTCCACGTCCACGTCGGCGAAACCCAGTTCCAGCGCCGAGGAGATTCCCGCGGGGACCTCGAGTTCGCCGCTCACCGTCCCCACCAGCGGGAGCAGGTTGGCGCTGGCCTCGGGAGCGGTGCCGATCACGCGCACCGGGCGCGTGTGCGGCGTAGGTGCGGGGAACGAGCCGAGGCCGACCACGAGGCGCACGTCGAAGCGCGCCGCGGCGTCGGTGACGGCCTCGACGAAGTCGCTCCAGTGGAAGTCCGGCTCGGGTCCCACGAGGAAGATCATGTCGGCCCCGTCACCGTCGCGCCCGTAGCGCAACTGGATCTCGGGCCACGTGAGCTCGGTGGTGATGCCGTCGACGATGCGCGCGAGCGGCCGGCGCGCGCGCTGGTCGATGAAGTACTCGGTGTCGAAGGTCGCGAGCGTCTCGGTGGGGATCGAGGTGAGCAGCGTGCTCATCGCGGTGCCCGCGCCCAGTCCTGCGTCGATCCATCCTTCGAGGGCGTAGACGAGCACGGGCTCGTTGAGCTCGGGGTCCGACAAGAAGATGATGCGTTCGTAATTGTCGTCGTTCATCGGTTCTCCTGGTGTGGGATCGACACCTGCGGCCCCGCCGCGACGGCGACCCTCGGGGATGAATGCGCGACCCACGTCATAGGTACTCAGGCTAACAGCGCGTCAGTGACGCCTTCGTGGCGCCAATTAGGCTGGGCGGGTGCGCCGTCGTTCCTCACCCGTTCGCGTGCCGGGGCAATGAATCGTTACGTCCCGGCGACGCCCGTGACGTTGCGCCTGGGCGAGCGCGCCTTCGACGTGACCCGTCGTGCGCTGGTCATGGGGATCCTCAACCGCACCCGCGACTCGTTCTTCGCGCCCGCGGCGACCTTCGCGATCGACGACTTCTTGGTGCGCGCGGAACAACTCGTGCACGACGGGGCCGACGTGCTCGACGTCGGGGGGGTGAAAGCTGGTCCCGGCGACGAGGTGAGCGAGGCCGAGGAGATCGACCGCGTCGTCCCGGCCATCGCCTTGCTGCGCGAGCGCTTCGACGTGCCGGTGAGCGTGGACACCTGGCGCGCGAGCGTGGCGCGCGAGAGCTTCGCGGCGGGGGCGTGCGTGGGTAACGACATCAGCGGGTTCGCCGACCCCGCGTACCTGCCCGTGGCCGCGGCCGCCGCGGCGAGCGTCGTGGCCACCCACATCCGCCTGCGTCCGCGCGTGGCCGACCCCGAGCCCCACTACGACGACGTGACCTCGACCGTGCGGACCTTCTTGGGCGAACGGCGCCAGCGGGCGCTCGACGCGGGGGTGGCGTCGGACCGCGTCATCCTCGACGCGGGGCTCGACCTGGGTAAGAACGCGGCCCAGTCGTTGCAGTTGCTGCGCGACAGCGCGCAGCTGGCCGCCCTGGGACCGCTGCTGCTGTCGGCGTCGAACAAGACCTTCCTGGGGGTGATGTTCGACCTCGACGTCCTCGAACGCCGCGAACCCTCCTTGGGCGCCGCGGCCCTGGGCATCGCGGGGGGGTGTCGGGTGTTGCGGGTGCACGACGTGCGTGGCACCGTGCGGGTGCGCGACACCCTCGAGAAGGTGTTCGAGGCCCTGTGATGACGAGCACCGTCGTCGTGGGCACCGACGCCACCATGGTCTACGACGCGTTGCACAACGCCGTCCAGTCCGCGCTGGGTGAACTCGACCCGTCGGTCGCCCTGCAGGACTTCACGGTGAAGGACGCCACCTCGTCGGGCGAGTCGGTGGTGTCGGCGGTGCTCGAAGCCCTCAATTCGCCGCCGTTCCTGGCGGCGCG
>JABBOA010000059.1:7906-13079 GCA_019352075.1 Acidobacteriota bacterium
TCACCGCGATCGCGCAGCGCGTCGGCGACGACGTG
Source organism: Acidobacteriota bacterium (assembly GCA_019352075.1). GTDB lineage: Bacteria > Actinomycetota > Acidimicrobiia > Acidimicrobiales > RAAP-2 > RAAP-2. The sequence continues at coordinate 7,942 of JABBOA010000059.1, forward strand.
GCCCGCGTGGATTCCCTGGCGCGCTTGCTCGCTGCGATCTACGGGTCCGCGCCGTTGACCCAGGGCCACGTCGAGCCCTACCTCGGCGACGCGGGTGGCGTGCCCGAATGGGACCTCACCGACGCCCTCGAGAGCGCCAACGCCGCCGCCGCGATCACCGTCGCGCGGCGCATGCTCGACTCGCGCGGACGCGCCGGCGTGCAGATCATCTTCGCGCTCCAGCGCTACTACCTGCGTATGGCGCGTCTCGAAGGGGCGGGGGTGACGAGTGCCGAGGAGGCCGCGCAGTTGCTGGGCATGAATCCCTTCGGGGCGAGGAAGCTCCTGGCGATGGCGAACCGGTTGGGAGCGGAGCGCATCGCCGACGCGGTGCACCTGATCACCAACGCCGACGCGGACCTCAAGGGTGGGGTGAGTTACGGCGGCAAGGACCTCGACACCGACCAGGACGTGACCGAACTGACGGTCATCGAGGTCCTCGTGGCCCGACTGGCCCGATTGAGCGCGGGCACGCGGCGCACGTAGGGCCGCGAGATGGCGACGCCGCCGCGACCCTCGCCACCTCGCACTTCGCGTCGAAGCCCCACGCGCGGACCCGCGCACGGACCCCCTTAGGGACCCGCGTGTCGACTCCGCGCGGCCACGCCCCGATTGCCGCGGGGCCCCAGGACGTTACGGTGGTGGGGACTGACCAGTTCGTCAACCCGGTTTGACGGCGAAGGACACGAGGTGTCGCCCATGACATTTGACCCTTGTCCCCTGGATCGCTGAGTGCCAGTATCGGAGAGTAAGGAGCCAGATGCTGGAACTGCAGCGCGAGCGCGAATTCACCGATAAGTCGGCGGGACGTCACTCGAGGGTGGCGGGCGTACGTACGGTGGCGATGGTCGGGACCTATCCACCCACGGCCTGTGGACTGGCGACCTTCACCCAGAACCTCTCCAACGCCATCGCCCTAAGTGACTCCGACTGGCGCGTCGTCGTGGTGCGCGTGCTCGACGCGCCCGAGACCGAGACGCACGGCGAGGTGTTCGCGCACTGGGTGGCGCGAGACCCCAGTTCGATGCGACGAGCGGTCGCGGCGGTGTCCTCGGCGGACGTGGTCGTATTGCAACACGAGTACGGACTCTTCGGGGGTCGTGACGGTCGAGAGGTGCTCGACTTCGTCGACGCCCTCACGTCGCCGCTGATCGTGGTGCTGCACTCGGTCCTGTCGCGGCCCTCGCATCACCAGCGCACGATCCTCGAACACCTGCTGCGCGTCGCCTCGAGCGTGGTCGTGCAGAGTGAGCACGCGCGACGTCGACTCCTGAGCATCTACGGCGCGTCGCCGACGCAAGTGGCGGTGATCGCCCACGGGGCCAGTGCGAACCTGAGCGGTGAGCGCCCGGTGGTCGATCACCCGCGGATCCTCACGTGGGGGTTGCTCGGGCCCGGCAAGGGGATCGAGCACGCGATCGAGGCCCTGGCGCGGTTGAGCGGGCGCGTGCCGGCGCCCACCTACGTGGTGGCGGGTGCGACGCACCCCAAGGTCCGCGCGGCCGAGGGAGAACGCTACCGTCACACCCTGCAGTGTCAGTGCGCCCAACTGGGCGTCGCCTCTCGGGTGATTTTCGACGACGGTTATCGCGACTGGGACTCGTTGCGGGCCCTGGTACGCAGTGCGGACGTGGTGCTGTTGCCCTACGACTCGACCGAGCAGGAGAGTTCGGGCGTGCTGGTCGAGGCCCTCGCCTCGGGCAAGCCCGTGGTGGCGACGCGCTTCCCCCACGCCGTCGAGCTCTTGAGCGGCGGAGCGGGGATCATCGTGGACCAGGGTGACGTCGCGGCGATGAGCGCGGCGCTCGAACGCATCCTCTACGAACCCGCGGTGGCGGCCGCCATGGGCGAGTGCGCGCGCCGCGAAGCGACCGCGCTGTTGTGGCCCAATATCGGTGGCGCCTACCGCGCGCTGTTCTCGCGCGTCGTCGCCGATCGCCACCGAGGGTGAACACGCCCGACGCGCCCGCGCCGAGTTTGCACTACCTGGCCGGACTCACCGACGACCAGGGTGTCGTGGAGCACGCGCTCTACGACCGTGCGCGACGCGAGTACGGCTACTGCACCGACGACGCCGGGAGGTTGCTGGGACTGGCGTCGCGCATGGGCGAGGACCCCGACGCCTCGCGGCTGGCCCACGCCTGCCTCGGATTCCTCGAGCGTGCGCACATCGCCGGAGCGTCGTTTCGCCTGCGCCAACGAGGTGGCGGCGAATGGACCAGCGACCCCTCCAGTGACGACGCCACCGGCCGCGCGCTGCTCGGTCTGGGCACGGCGGCCGCGTGGGCACCCTGGCCCCAGGTGCGACTTCGCGCCCAGCGTCTCTTCGACCAGTCCTGCGACCTGCGCACCCCTCACCCTCGCGCCCTCGCCTACGCGGCGCTCGGGGCCGCGCAAGTGCTGCGCGTCGAACCGGCACATCGCGGTGGCGCAGTGTTGTTGGGCCGGGCGAGCGCGCTACTCGACGGTGAGGGGACCGGTGCGCAGTGGCCCTGGCCCGAGCCGCGACTCAGTTACGCCAACGCGCTCCTGCCCGAGGCCGCGCTCGCGGCGGCCGAACAGTCGCACGACGTGGCGCTCGGCGAACGCGCCCTGGCCCGGTTGGAGTGGCTCGTGGGTCGCCAGGTCCGTGGGGGGCACTTCAGCTTCGTGCCGGCGCACGGGGCCGACGAGGCGTCGAGCACGCCGGCGTTCGACCAACAGGCCATCGAGGCGTGCACGACGGCGAGCGCCTGCGCGCGAGCCTTCGCCTACACCGGCGAGCCCCGGTGGGCGCGCGAGGTGCAACGCGCGGCCGCGTGGTTCCTGGGCGACAACGACGTCGGGGTGGCGATGTTCGATCCGGCCACCGGCGGGGGCTACGACGGGCTCGAGGAGCACGGGGTCAATCTCAACCAGGGCGCGGAGTCCTCGATGGCCTTCGTGGCCACGATGCTGGCCCTGCACGACGTACGACGCTCGCTCGGCGAGGACGGCGCACGACCCCTGGGCACCCGTCGGTGAGTTCGCCGTCGCTGACCGAGCGCGCGGTGACTAGCTCGTTACGCGGCGTTCGACAGCGCGTCGACCAGACGACTGACCTGCGCCGTGGCCACCCCGACGCACCGGTCGGCGGCGCCGTAGGTGAGGTAGATGGTGTCGTCCTCGCGGTGAGCCCCCTGGACGAAGACGACGTTGTCCACGTCACCCTCGCGTTCCCAGTGCAATTCGGGTTCCAGCAGTGGCTGGTCGAGGCGACTGACGAGTCGTCCCGTGTCGGGGTCCAGCAGCGCGAGATTGGCCGTGTAGGCCCCGTCGGCGCGGCGCTCGTGGAAGAACAGGAGGAGTCCCTCGTCGGTGGGGACCGGCGGCGCTCCCGCGCCGATACCCAAGGCTCCCGGGGTGGGACGCATCAAGGTGTGCGACTCGAGGTCGGACATGTAGGGGTCCCAGTACTCGGGACCGGCGTGCCAGAGGTGTTCGAGGTCGTCGAAGACCGCCAACTGCATGTCGGGGTGGATCCGGTGGATCATCGCGACGCGACCGTCGGAGAGCGAGAAGACGATGGCGTCCTTGTTGGCGACGTCCGAGGGACCGAGCAGGCGTCCGGTGGACTCGTCGAGGTGGAAGCGGCCCTCGCGCCACACGAGGCGATGCGCCCCGATGCGCCACGGCCGGCCGTCCTCGTGGGGCAGCGAGGTGTAGGTCATGACGAAGCGGTCCTCGCCGTCGTGGGGCACCTTCTGCACGCGCGGATCCTCGTAGCAGTGCACGTCGCCTTCGCCCGCGCGCGCCAGCACGTACTCGAAGCGGTAGTCGCGTCCGTCGTTCGAGGTCAGCACCAAGACGTCGGAGATGTAGTCGAGGAAACGAGGTCCGGTCCCGTCATTGCGACGGTAACCCTCGCGCACACCGCGCGCGAAGAGGTGGTACTTCCCCTCGTGAAAGAGCAGACCAGCGTTGAAGATCGCGCCGTAGCCGGGCACCGAACCGGCCTCGACCACGGGACGGTCGTGCAGTCGTCGAACTTGGGGCAATGTGGTGGCACTCACGTCGATCTCTCTTCTCGTCATCCTCGTCTCCTCGTGAGGCGAAGAAGTGACCAAATCCCATGTTGGCATGAACGACTATGAAAGACGTGTATACGTCATCAATTTGTAAGAGAGGTGCCGATGAGCCCACTGACTGACGCCCGCGAGTTGCTCCAACGTTTCGAGGGCAACCCGATCATCTCCGCCCACGACTTCCCCAAGATGGTGAACGCGGTCTTCAACCCCGGGGCCACCGTCTTCGAGGGTCGCACCCTGCTGTTGTTACGCGTGGAGCATCGCACCGGCCTCTCCTCTCTCGCCGTCGCCCTGAGCGACGACGGTCTCACCAATTGGGAGATCGATCCCGCGCGCGGACTCATGCCCGACACCGACCTCCTCGAGGAGCGCTGGGGGATCGAGGATCCGCGGATCACGCGCATCGGCGACGAGTACTACGTCGTCTACGTCGGCTACTCGGCCTTCGGTCCGCTCGTGAGCCTGGCCAAGACTCGCGACTTCATCACGTGGGAGCGCTGCGGCGTGTTGCAGTCGCCCGAGGACAAGGACGCCGCCCTCTTCCCGGTCACCTTCGACGGGAAATGGGCACTCCTGCACCGACCCGTGACGGCCGTGCCCGGGCTGGGGGCGCACGTCTGGCTGTCCTACAGTCCCGACCTGCACTTCTGGGGCGATGCGCGAGTGCTGTTGCCCGCGCGCCGCGGCGGGTGGTGGGACGCGAACAAGGTGGGACTGGGACCACCACCCCTGTTGACCGACCACGGGTGGCTGGTGTGTTACCACGGCGTGCGCATCACCGCGTCGGGGTCGATCTATCGATTGGGCCTGGCGCTGCTGGACCGTGACGATCCCTCCCAGGTGATCACCCGGGGTAATGAGTGGATATTCGGGCCCCAGGCGGAGTACGAGCGATCCGGTGACGTGCCCGACGTCGTCTTCCCCTGCGGATGGATCCTGCGCGACGACGGGGACACCCTGCACATCTACTACGGCGCCGCCGACTCGGTGGTGTGCGTGGCGACCGCCAGCCTCGCGCAGTTGATGGACCACCTCGGGGTGCACCCCTTCGAC
>JABBOA010000060.1:0-9287 GCA_019352075.1 Acidobacteriota bacterium
TGGTACTTGGGGGTCCCCCCCTGGGAGAGTAGGTCGCCGCCGGGATTTCTTGAAAGACCCCCACCTCACGGTGGGGGTCTTTCGCATTGCGCGACGATTCGTGTGACGGTCCCAACCCACAAGGACGGACTCGTGGTGCGGATATGGGGGCGTGGTTGGCTGCGGCGGATTGCCCGATTCGTCGATTCGCCCAATGAGAGGGATTTGCGAGCCCTATCGCTTCGCCGCGACGAGGCGACTCGAGATGACCGGTTCGACGCAGGAAGGTTTCACGCTGATCGAGGAGCCGCTCGTGGTCGTGGTGCGGGGGATCCTGGCGGCGGTCGCCGTCATGAATCTGGCCGGCGTTGCGAAAGGTGCCCCGAATGGCGCCACCGCCTACCTCTCGTCGTTCTCGACCAGCAGCGACATCCGCCACGGCGACTACGGTGCTCACGTCCAACGCAGTCACCCTCGCGGCGAGTTCGAGTGCGGCGGGCCGGCTAACTCTGGGCACCGCTTCGTGGTGTTTCACGAACGCCGCCTCGACGAGCGCGACCACGAGCACGGTGCTCATCGGTCAGGCCACCGCCATCGGCGCGCACGGCGCGATTCACGCAGTTGGGGATCTCGAGAATTTCGTGATGAGGACGGCGAGGGGAAGGATCACGTACCTTGACGCTGGGTCGACCTCGCGCGAGGCCTCGAATGCTTCGACGGTCCATCAGCTCAACGCCGACGGGCACTCGCGCGAGGGGGATCTCGAGACTTGGCGCGTGACGAGTACCCGCGGCGGAGTGACGACTACCGGGAGCGGTCACTTTTGAGGACACGCGATTCGTCGGCGTCGAAGTGACCTCGAGGGGTGACGACCTCGTCGAACCGCCACTTGGCGGTTGAATTCGATCCGGTGCCTCTTGGTGCGCCGTCACCACGTGAGTTGCAGGGTCGGATGCGCGAACGGATCGTAGAGGGGTGATCCTGCGGGGGACCCGTCAGTCTCTGGATGTCGGGGTTTCATCGAACGGGCGGGGACTGACTTTGGACCCTGCTGAGCGCGAGAGATGCCGATATACATTGACGTGACTATCGCAATGTGATGCTGGGGGGCGCTCGTGGGAGAGTATCAACGGACCTGGAGGCAGAGCCTGGACGATCCCGAGGAGTTCTGGGGTGACGCGGCTCGCGCGATCGACTGGTACACACCACCCAGGATGATCCTGGACGATTCGAACGCCCCGCACTATCGCTGGTTCGTCGGTGGCGAGATGAACACGTGCTTCAACGCCGTGGACCGCCACGTCGACGCCGGACGCGGTGATCAGACGGCGCTGATCTATGACAGCCCCGTCACCGGTGTCAAGGAGAGTTTCACTTACGATCAGCTGCTCGACGAGGTCTTTCGTTTCGCGGGCGTGCTTCGGTCCCTCGGCGTGCAACAAGGTGACCGTGTCGTCATTTACATGCCCATGATCCCTCAGGCGGTGATCGCGATGTTGGCCTGCGCGAGGATCGGGGCGATTCATTCGGTCGTCTTCGGTGGCTTCGCGGCGCGCGAGCTGGCCTTGCGCATCGATGACGCGCAACCTCGTGTGGTGGTGTCGGCATCGTGTGGCATCGAGGTGAACCGCGTCATCGAGTACAAGCCTCTGCTCGACGCGGCCCTCGAGAGAACGAAGTACGCGCCCGAGCACTGCGTGATCTACCAACGACCTCAAGCGACGGCGACGTTGCTGGAGGGACGTGACCTGGACTGGAACACGTTGATGGAGTGGGCCGGGCCGGTGGAATGCGTGGCCGTGAAGGCGACCGACCCGCTCTACATCCTCTACACCTCCGGCACCACCGGTCGGCCCAAGGGCGTCGTTCGCGACAACGGCGGACACGCGGTCGCTCTCACGTGGAGCATGGCGAACATCTACAACACTCATCCCGGTGAGGTTTTCTGGGCCGCGTCCGATGTGGGCTGGGTCGTCGGCCATTCCTACATCGTCTACGCGCCCTTGCTGGCTGGCTGCACGACGTTGCTCTACGAGGGTAAGCCGGTAGGCACGCCCGACGCCGGGGCCTTCTGGCGAGTGATCGAGGAGCATCGCGTGAAGTGCTTCTTCACCGCGCCGACCGGCTTTCGCGCCATTAAACGCGAGGATCCCGACGGGGTGCTGATGCACGACTACGACCTCTCGCACCTGCAATACCTGTTCCTCGCGGGTGAACGCACGGATCCTGAGACGTACCACTGGGCGACGGAGATGCTCGGCGTACCGGTGATCGACCACTGGTGGCAGACCGAGACGGGTTGGCCGATCGCCGCTAACCCGATGGGCCTCGAACCCATGGTCATCAAACCGGGCTCAGCCACCGTGCCGGTGCCCGGTTATGACGTGAGGATCTTCGACGCCAACCGGGACCTTGGCCGCGGCCCCGAGGGCAACATCGTGATCAAACTCCCACTGCCACCGGGTTGTCTGGTGGGCGTGTGGGGCGATGACGCGAAGTTCTTCGACGCGTATCTGGCCGCAGTGCCGGGCTATTACGTGACCGGCGACGGGGGTCACCTGGACGAGGAGGGCTACCTCTTCGTCATGGGTCGAGTGGACGACGTGATCAACGTCGCGGGCCATCGACTCTCGACGGGGGAGATCGAGGAGATCCTCGCTTCGCACGTCGACGTGGCCGAGTGCGCCGTCATCGGCGTCAACGATGAGCTCAAGGGTCAAGTCCCACGGGGGCTGGTGGTCTTGAAGCACGGCGTCACCCGCGACCATCAGGTCATCGGCGCCGAACTGGTGGCCCTGGTGAGGGAACATCTCGGCGCCGTGGCCAGCCTGAAGACGGTGGATGTGGTATCCGCCCTGCCCAAGACCCGCTCGGGCAAGGTGCTGCGCAAGGTGATGAGGGCCATGGCCGACGGCGTCGAGGTGATCGTCCCCTCCACCATTGACAACCCGGCGGTCCTGGACGACCTCGCGGTGGTCCTCACACCCCACGCGACGTCACCGTGAGGCGAAGGCGACTGCGACGCGCGAGCCGGACCCCGCATCGCCATTGCTAGTAGAATTCCTCAATGCCTTCTTCGAACCCCGCCCCCCGTCGCGCCTCCGGTGCCAGACGCCCCGCCACGGGAGGGTCCGGCCGAGGACCCGTCCGCGGAACCTCTGGCGTTCGCCGCACGGGATCGGCCGATGCGTCGCGCTCCTCGACCGATCGAGGTCGCACTCCGGGTGGCGCACCTCGCACTCCGGGTGGCGCACCTCGCGGTGCGGGTGCTTCTCGCGGCGTCGGGCGAACCGCGCGCGACGGGCGAACCGCGCGCGACGGTGCGGAACGACGGATCGAACGTTCGACCGGCGCGGGTCGACCATCGTCGGGCACGGATCGCGCCCCCGCGACTCGACGCGGTCCATCAGTGCGCAACTCGTCTGGCGGCGCCCGCGGACGCGATGCTCAATTCGAGCGTCCCGCACGCCGCTACGAACGCGACGATCAGGCCGAGCGTCGCTCTGGACCCGGCGTCGGTGCTCGCCCCGCCCCGCGTAGGTCTCGCGACGGGGCGCCTGGTCCCTACGAGCGCGGCGCGACGAGTCGACCCTACGAACGAGACGACGCGGATCGCGTCCGTAACCGCAGTGACGCGCGTCCCGGCGGACGAGCGGGCGCTCGTACGACGAACGCGTCGTCGCGCCCCTCGCGCGTCGTCGCCCCCGATCACACCCAGCGCACCGAACGCTCGGGTCGACCCCTGCCACCGAGCAAGGGGCGCAACCCGGGTGCGCGCACCGGTCGAGCGCCGCGTGAGCTGAGTCCCGAGGAGCTCGAGAAGCGCCAGGCGGACGCCTACGGACGCCAGAAGGGCTGGGGTGGCGTGGCGCGCAAGGGCGGCATGAACATCAAGTCCACGGGTCAGGCCATGGAGGAGACACCGAGCGCGGGACGCACGCCGGATCCCCTGTCGGAGTGGGTGCAAGAAGTACGCCCCGTGCGCGGGACGACGCCGACCACGACCAAGGTGAAGGCGAAGTACGCCCTGCCGGGCGACGTCGCCGCCGACGTGCGAAAGGCCTTCATCGGTACGGCCTACATGCGCGAGAAGATGGTCATCACCCTGGCCAAGGCGGCGGAGGGATACGACCGCAAGCGTTACGAGGAGGCCCTTCGCCTCGGGCGCATCGTCGCTGACGCGGTGCCCGGCGTCGCGCCGGTGCGTGAGTTGACGGGTCTCGCCGCGTATCGCGCAGAGCGCTGGAACATGGCCAAGATCCACTTGCGCGCCCACTTCGCCATCACGGGCGACCCCGAACACCTGCCCCTGGTCATGGACTGCGACCGCGCCAATCGCCGCTTTCGCGCGGTGGACAAGACCTACGAGGAGGTCACCGAGAGTGAGCCCTCGGCCGACGTGATGGCGGAGGCCCGCATCGTGATGGCGTCCGCGCTCGCGGACCAGCAACGTTACGTCGAGGCCATCGACCTGCTCGTTCGCGCGGGCGGGACCAAGATCCTGCGTAACCCGGCCTATCGCCACGTCCGACTCTGGTACGCGCTCGCCGACATCTTCGACCGTTCGGGCGATCAGGTGTCCGCGCGCGAACTCTTCGCGCGCGTCGTCGTCGCGGACCCCGAGGCCTACGACGCGCAGGCTCGACTCAGCGAGCTCGGTGCGGGCACGGTCAAGAAGAACCGCAAGCGTCGCAGCGTTCCCGTGTCGAAGAAGAAGGTCGACTAGGTCGCTCGTCACGCAGATACTTCGTATCGATGGGGCGAGAGGGTGTGGCACGGTTCAGGCCCGCGGCACGTGAGAAACCCCTGATTCGCGTCCGGTAGACTCTGTCCATGGACATAGCCGCACTCTTGGGCGACGACGCGTCGCTACTGCTCGACCACCACGCCACGGCGTTTCCCAAGGACTGGTTGACCCTTCCGGGGCCGAACTTCATCCAAGACATCTTCACCCAGAGCGATCGCACGCCGACGGTGCTGCGTAATCTCGGAACCCTCTACAACCACGGCCGCCTGGGTGGTAGCGGTTACGTGTCGATCCTGCCCGTGGACCAGGGAATCGAGCACTCCGCGGCGGCCAGCTTCTCGCCCAATCCCGAGTACTTCGACCCCGCGCGCCTGTGCGACCTGGCGATCGCCGCCGACTGCAACGCGGTCGCCACGACGCTGGGCACGCTGGGCATCGTGTCGCGCCGCTACGTGCACCGCATCCCCTTCATCGTCAAGATCAACCACAACGACCTCTTTCGCTACCCCAACACGTACGACCAGCGGCTCTTCGCGTCGGTGCAGCAGGCCGCCGACCTCGGCGCCGTGGGCGTGGGGGCGACGATCTACTTCGGCTCTGAGGGTTCCGTGCGTCAGATCGAGGAGATCTCGGCCGCCTTCGCCGAGGCGCACCGCCTGGGTCTCTTCACGGTGCTGTGGTGCTACACGCGCAACGACGCCTTCAAGACGGCCGAGGCCGACTACCACGTCGCCGCCGACCTCACCGGTCAGGCCAACTATTTGGGCGTCACCATCGAAGCGGACATCATCAAGCAGAAGCAGCCCGAGAACAACGGCGGCTTCAACGCCGTGAAGTTCTCCAAGACCAACCCCAAGGTGTACTCCGAGCTGACGTCGGACAACCCGATCGACTTGACGCGTTGGCAGGTCGTCAACTGCTACGCCGGACGCATCGGACTGATCAACTCCGGCGGTGAGGCCAAGGGCGAGGACGACCTTGCGGGCGCCGTGCGCACCGCGGTCATCAACAAGCGCGCCGGAGGACAGGGACTCATCATGGGACGCAAGGCCTTCCAGCGTCCGATCGACGAGGGCGCCGCGCTGGTGCACGCCGTGCAGGACGTGTACCTGGACTCCAGCATCACCGTCGCCTAGTACTCTCCAGCGAATGGAGAGCGAGCGGCGCGACGCGGGGTGGCGCACGTGGCCCAATGTGGTCACGCTGCTACGTCTCGCGCTGATCCCGGTCTTCTTGTGGCTCCTCTTCGCGACCAACCATCGCGCGCTCGCCGCTTGGCTACTGGCGTTCCTCGGTGCCACCGACTGGATTGACGGCTGGTTGGCGAGGACCCTCGATCAGACCTCGACGGTGGGCAAGATCCTGGACCCCACGGCGGACCGCATCCTCGTCATGGTCGGCCTGGTGGCCGTGGCCGCGGCCGGCGGGGTGCCGTGGTGGTTCGCGGGTGTCACCCTCGTACGCGAGGTCCTGGTCTCGGTGTTCACCGTCGTGCTCGCGGCGTTGGGGGCCGCCCGCATCGACGTCCTGTGGTGGGGCAAGGTATCGACGTTCATGTTGATGGCCACCTACCCCCTGTTCTTGTTGACGACGAACCCGCACCACGCCCCACTCTCGGTGTGGCAGCACGTGCTGCGCGACGCCACCTGGGTCAACGGCGTGGCCGGACTCGCGCTGGCGTGGATCGTCTTCTTCGGCTACGTGGGCCCCGCGTCGCGAGCCCTCGCGAACGGGCGCGCGGCCCGTCGGTTGAAGTAGATTCTCCTACCATGCAGATACCTTCTGAACTTCGATACTCCACCGATCACGAGTGGGCCAGCCGAGTCGACGCGGTCGTGCGCGTGGGCATCACCGACTACGCGCAGGACGCGTTGGGCGACGTGGTCTTCGTCGACCTGCCGCAGGTGGGAGCCGCGGTGAGCGCCGGCGGCGCATTGGGCGAAGTGGAGTCGACCAAATCGGTGTCGGAGGTCTACGCACCGGTGGCCGGCACCGTCGTGAGGGTGAACGAGGCCCTCGTCGCGTCACCGGAACTGGTGAACTCCGACCCCTACGGGGCCGGCTGGCTCTGCGAGATTTCGACCGTGGTCACCACTGATTTTGACGCCCTCCTGGACGCCGACGCCTACCGCGAACTGACGAACAACTAGCCCCGACGCCGGGGTGAAAACGTAAGTAGTGTGATGCGAATGAACTGTCGACGCTGCGGAGAAATTCTCAACGCCAACGCCAATTTCTGTTGGTCGTGCGGGGCTCCCCAACACGACGCCAACTCGTCCGAGACCATCGCGATGCCGATCGTCGCGGCGGCGGAGTCGCCGATCACCAACGCCGACAAGGGGCCGGTGGGCGCGCACGTCGATGAGCTGGTCATCATTACCGGCAACGCCGCGGGCAGTCGATTCGAGCTCGAGAAGGAAGTCACCACCGCCGGTCGTGACGAGGACAGCGACCTGTTGCTCGATGACGTGTCGGTATCGCGGCACCACGCGATCTTCACGCGCACCGCGAGCGGCCGCGTCACTCTGCGCGACCTGAACTCCCTCAACGGGACCTACGTCAACGGTGCGCGCGTCGAGGAGACCACGATGCACTCGGCCGATGAGGTCCAGATCGGCAAGTTCAAACTGGTGTTCTGGGAGGCCACCGCGTGAACCCGCCCGCCGCGCCGCTCAAGATCGGTCAGGTGCACGCGCTCTTGCGTCGTGAGCACCCGAACCTCGAACTCTCCAAGATCCGTTACTACGAGGAGATGGGGCTGGTCGCTCCGGCGCGAAGTCGCAAGGGCTACCGGCTCTACTCCGAGAAGGACGTGGCCTGCCTGCGTGAGGCGATCCGCCTCGCCGATGAGGAATTCGTTCCCTTGCGGGTGATCCGGGTGCGCCTCATCGAGCACGGTCTACTCAAGGACGACCACCAGGTGTCGGCGGCTCCACGGCAGGCGGCGCGCAGCGCGCAGGCCAAGGTGGTGTCGATGACGGTGCCGGCGACGGCACCGCGACCGACGCTGGTGCCTCCGGTGGACCTTGATGGGTCGACCGACGACGAGACCCGTGCCTCAGAAGCCGGCGACGGCCTTAGTGTCAACCAGTTGCTGACCGCGAGCGGGGTCGAGCCCGAGATCATGAACAAGATCATCGCACTGGGTCTCGTGACCCCCGACACGCGCGACGGTCACCATTCGTACCGACGCATCGACGTCGCCATCGTGCGCGCGGCGGCGGCGCTGCTGCGTGACGGCGCCGACGCGCGACTGCTCGGCGCCCTGCGCCGGGTCGTGGAGCGCCAGGTGGGCATCTTGGACGATCTGACGGCGGACCTGCGCGGAAGCTCGAGCACCGCGCACGAGGTGAGTGCGGCCAAGGCGGAAGTCGCGCGCGACGTCGAGATCCTGCGCGCCGGATTGCTCGAGCGGGCGCTCGAGGATTTCTTGAACCCCTGATCGCGTCTCACCCGCGGCGGACGAGGTCTAGGCTGGGACCATGGTGGAAGTCGTACTGCGAGCGGTCAGGGTGGACGTGGGGTCGTCGACACCCCTGTTGCTGCTCGAAGAGGTCGGTGGCGACCGGGTACTGCCTATCTTCATCGGCGCTCCGGAGGCGACGGCGATTGCCTACGCCCTGCAGCACATCGAGACGCCGCGACCGATGTCGCACGATCTGCTCGGTAACGTGATCACCGCGCTGGGCGCGCGGCTCTTCGCGGCGGAGATCACCCACCTGGTCGACAACACCTTCTTCGCCAACCTGCGCCTCCTGACGGACGGCCGGGAGGTGCTGGTGTCGGCGCGACCCAGCGATGCCGTCGCGTTGGCCCTGCGCGTGGGTGCACCATTGCTCGTCAGCGACGAGTTGATGAACGACGAAGGCCAGGTCCTAGAGGTGGGCGACGACGAGGTCGACACTGAAGAGTCCGAGGCCGCACTGCTGGCCGAGTTGCGCGATTTCCTCAACAACGTGCGACCCGAGGACTTCGATCAGTGAGTCGGACGGCGCGAAATATGGTTCTTGCGCTGGTTCTGGTGATCATCGTGGTGGCCGCCGGTTACGGCGTGGGACATCGTCGGGTCGCGACCGCGACCACCACCACCACGACGACGACGACGAGCACGTCCACGACGACGACGACGGTGCCGAGCAAACCGACCACCACGACGCCGGTCTCGTTGACCACGTGTCGAGGTACCCAGTTCAGCGGCACCAACGTCGGATCCGCGGGTGCGGCCGGCACGGGCTACGACATCATGACCCTGACCAAGACGTCACCGGGAAGTTGCGTCGTCGACGGGTTTCCCATCGTCAGCCTCCTGGGTGCCAAGGGCGCGGTCATCACCGGCTTCAACGTCACGGGCGCCACGGACTTCCCGGCGGGTCCGGCCCGCGGGGCGCCTTCCCCCCACACGATCACCACCGGCCAGAAGGTAGACGTGCAGATCCGCTACTCCGACATCCCGGTGGGCACGGCGACCTGCCCGAGCGTGTCCCAGGTCGACGTGCAGTTCGTGGCGGGTGACCAGACGGTGCCCGTGAGCTTCCCCTACCCGATCCAACCCTGCGTGGGC
>JABBOA010000060.1:9540-13076 GCA_019352075.1 Acidobacteriota bacterium
CGCCGACACCGCGGCCGCGTTCACCTACGACGCGATGGCCGACGAGACGATCGCCTTCGTCGAGGCCCTCGATCGCCGGGTGCACCTGGTGGGCCACAGCGACGGAGGTAACGTCGCGCTGTTGGTGGGCCAACGCCGACCCGACCTGATCAAGAGGATGGTGGTGGTGGGGGCGAACTACCACTACGACGGTCTCGTCGACTTCGCGCTGATGTCGCCGGGGACCCCCGACTTCGACCAGTGGGCCCTCAAGTACGCGCGGCTCGCGCCCGAGGGGATCGACCACGCCGCCGAAGTGCTGCGCAAGACCAACGAGATGCTACGAAGCGGTCCGACCATGACCGAGCGCGACCTCAACGAGATCAGGGTACCCGTGCTCGTCATGGCCGGCGACGACGACGTGTCGACGCTCACCCACACGGTGACGATGTTCGAGGCCCTGAGCGACGCGCAACTGGCCATCATCCCGGGGTCCTCGCACGCGGTCCTGAAGGAGCACACCAAGGACTGTGTGCGTATCATTTCACGGTTCTTGACCCAGCGCCTGCCCGTGAGGACCATGTCGCCCCTGCGCCGGCCGCCGGTGGGGGAGTTCCCCGGTGACTAACGGGCCCCCACCGCCGCCTCTCGCGTCGTCCCTTCACGGGACCCCCAGGACCTAGACTGGCCGATATGCACGAGCGGCTAGCTCTTCGGCGCGACGTAGCGCGCCAGTGGTGGTCGTCGTTGCACCCCCTGACGGGTGACGCGATGCTCTACGCGCTGGCGGCCCTCTTCTCGCTCGGCATGGGACTCTATTCGACGGCGAACGCCCAGTGGCACTGGGGATTCCTCTCGCTGGGGCCCTACGCGCTGGTCGCGGTGGTGGCGCTCGCGGGCGCGAGGTTCGCGGCGCGTCACGAGGGCAAAGTGCGCGTCGCGCTGGTCGGCCTCGTGGTGGCGGGGGCGGTCATCATACCCCTGGCGATGGAGGTTCACTGGCGCACCGAGCAACCCACGCGGGGCTTCGCCCAACCCGAAGTGCTGGTCATCGAGCGTGCCGCGAACAACCTGATCAAGGATGGTACGCCGTATCAATCGTATTGGCGTCACGGACACATGGTGAACGCGGTCCCCCGGATCGCGACCTACGAGTCCTTCTTCCCCTACTTCCCGTTGATGAGCGTCTTCGGTCTGCCCCACGCCGAATCGCATCCGTCATCACCCCTCTCGGACGCGCGGGTGGTGATGACCGTCATGACGTTGCTGACCAGCGCCGCGGCGCTCGCGCTGCTGCGCGCGACGCGACGCCAGAAGATCCGCATCGCTCAGTTTCTCATCGCCCTTCCCACCGGAGCCCTGTTCTTGGCCACCGGCGGGGATGACATGCCCATCCTCGCTCTCTCCTTGCTGGGCGTGGCCGCGCTGCAACGACGATCCACCAATCTCGCCGGCATCAGTCTCGGACTGGCCGCGGCCATGAAGCTGACCGCGTGGCCCCTGGCCCTCGGCGCCCTGCTGGTGGCGCGCGACCGTCGCGAGTCGCCGACGTGGCGAGGCGTCGCGGCGTGGATGGTGGCCATCATGGGCGTGACGATCGTGCCCTTCGCGGTGTCGTCCCCCTTCGCCTTCATGTCCAACGTGGTGGCGTTCCCCATGGGCCTCGCGCACGTCGCATCACCCGCCGCCAGCCCCCTGCCGGGGCATCTCCTCACCGACGTCTGGGGTCCCGTGGGCCACCTGCTCACGCCCGCCACGTTGCTCGTCGGCGGTTATCTCGCGACGCGCTTCGCGCGTCGGCACTGGCCGCTCACGCTCTCGCAGTTACTGGCCATCCTGGCCGCCTTCTCCACCGCCCTCATCTTCATGGCCTCGGCCACGAGAGTGGGGTACCTCATCTATCCGCTGAACTTCCTCCTGTGGTCGCGGATCTGCGCTCCCGTGGGCGAACCGTCCCTCGAACTCGTCGAGGCGTCCTCGACCTAGGCGCCCCCCTAGATCGCTGAGGAGTTCTGGTAGATCCGAAAAGTCCAGGCCGTCGAGGTGGCGGTGCTCGCCGCGGTCGCCACGGTGACCCCGATGACCCAGTAGAAGGTGTCGCTCCCGGCCTTTTGGAACAGGTACTGCGGCGATCCGTTCGACGCGCCGCTCGAGAACAGTGACCAGCCACGGGCCTCGAGTTGGCTGCGGTAGAAGCTGAGCAGCGACGACGCACTGGCCGAGGTGACCAGGGGCCGGAAGCAGTCGAAGTCGCCGGCCCCGGAGTTGGGCAGCTGGAAGGGTCCGCGCGACTCGGTGCGCACCGGGACCACGACGCCCGTCGCGATGTTCGAGGGGGGGGTGCCCGGCGTCTTACAGTTGGCGAGCAGCGAACTCGAGGGGTCCACGCCGAGCCCACCCACCACGACGGGAATCGTCGTGGTCGTACTCACGCCCTGGTTCGTCACGAGATTGATGACCATGAACACCGCGAGCATGGCGATCGCCAGCGCGAGCACGGCGGCGGCGGGCAGGATGCTCGTGGTGGTGGTCAGTGGCGGCTGGGGCTTGGTCTCGATCACTGGGCCTAGCCTAAATGGTCCGCGAGGGCGTACCCCGTGGCCCGACGCCCGTCACGTGCCCCGCACCGTGCGCCGAGGACGAACCGGCACCCATCAGGACATCGGTCACCGGGGCGCCGTCGCCGTCGGGGGCGGGCCCCGATCCACTTGCCGGATCCTCGGACCTGTAACTACACTGTTGTAGTACCTCGGAGCGCCGCTCCGGTCGGGAGGGCGCATGAGTGATGTCACAGTGATGGGCTTCAGCGGCCCCAGGGTCTGCCGGATCACCGGCGTGACGTACCGCCAACTGGACTACTGGGCGCGCACGGAGTTGGTCACCCCCTCGATCACCCCGGCCCAGGGGAGTGGTTCGAAGCGGACGTACTCCTACCGCGACCTGCTGGAGGTCAAGGTGATCAAGTCGCTCCTGGATTCGGGCGTCTCTCTCGCCCGGGCCCGTCAGGCGGTGCAGTGCCTTCGCGACTCGCTCGGCGTGGATCTCTCGTCATCGAATTTGGTGCTCAGTGACAATGGATCGGTCCTGGCGGACTACGACGGTCTGGTAGACCTGTTGCGTGGTGGTCAAGGAGTGTTCAACGTGGTGTCGATGGCGAACGTGGTCGCCGAGCTTACGACCATGATGAGCGACATCGAAGGGGAGTCGGAGAAGGTGACTCGTTCGGCGTGAGTCCCTTCAGCGACGACGCCATTGGTCGTCACCCCAGCCAACATCGAGCTCCCGAGGGGCGATTCGCGAATATCTCCGAAATGGTCTTCGCCAACCTCTTGACGCTCTATGGCGTGACGTGGCTGTACGAACCCCTGGAGTTCCCACTCGCGTGGGACGAGCACGGTGTCCCCACGCGGGCCTTCCGTCCGGACTTCTACCTTCCCTCCACCAACTCGTTCATCGAGCTCACGGTGTTGGAGCAGCGCCTCGTGACGAAGAAGAATCGAAAGGTGCGCGAGTTCCGCTCCTTGTACCCCGAGGTGTCCCTGCAGGTCGTCTACCGC